>JAOUGW010000090.1 GCA_029865465.1 Gammaproteobacteria bacterium | reverse complement strand
AGCGTCTCCGGCTTCAGGGCATCCGCGGCGACACACGCCACGCCGGGCCAGCCGCGGGCCTCCAGCACCTCGACGTTGCGGGCAGATGCGCGGACGCGCTTGCCTGCGGCCAGCAGGCGTGGAACCAGATGGGTGCCGATGTAGCCGCTCGCGCCGAAGACGAGCTGCAGTGAACCGGTTGCGGCGGCGGGCATTCCCCGGTTAGCGCGAGAAGATCGCAGCGACAAACAGCAGGATCGAGCCCACGGCCTGCAGGCCGATGGTCATTTCGATGCTCTTCGTCAGCACGGGGCGCGTGACCTGCTCACCAATGCCCGTGGCGGCCTTGAAGCCCCCCGCCAGGATGGCGGCCGCTCCGACCGCTGTCCACCAGGGCAGCGCACCCATCACGACCAGGGTGACGATCGAGGCGAACGCGGCGACGTGCAGCAACCGGTAGCCGAGGCGCGCGCGATCGAGTCCTAGACGGACCACGAGCGTGCGCTTGCCGTTCGCTGCGTCGGCCTTGCGATCGGGCACTTCGTTGATCCACAGGATCAGCATCACCCAGATGCCGATCGGAATCGCGAGCAGCAGGCTGCCCAGGTCAAACACCCCGCTCTGCAGCCACGCGGCGCCGCAGACGGGCAGCACGCCGAACGCGATCATCAGGAAGAACTCGCCGACGCCCTTGCCGCTCAGCTGCACTGCGGGCGCGGAATACAGCCAAGCGATGGCGATGCCCGCGAGCCCCAGCGCGATGACGATCGGGCCTTTCAGCAGCGCCAGGACGAGGCCGAGCACCGCAGCCATGCCGATCAGGATCCAGCCCCAGCGGTGCATCTCCTGGAGGGACATGATGCCGTTGGTGATGAACCGCGAGCCGCCCGTATACGGATGGATGTACTCGACGTTGTCGCGGTCCGTGCCGGTGATGTCGTCGCCGACGTCGTTGATGACGTTGCTGGCGCAATGGACCAGGGCGGTGGCCAGCAGGGCGAGGACTGCGACTCCCGCCTGGAGTCCGCCGGCCACCGTGGCACCCCAGGCCGTGCCGACCAGCACGGGCAGGACGGAGGCCGTCAGGAACTTCGGTCGCGTGGCCAGGAAGTGCCGGCGTGCCTTGCGGCCGAGCCCGTCGCCTGCCAGGTCCTCGTAACGAGGTTCGAGCGGTGAAACGGCGTCCTTGATCATGCGTGTCCTCCCGGGTTCAGGCTGCAAGCTAGCGACCCGCCGCCCCGCAGGTCAAGCCCGGCTGCGTACGGGCCGGTTCAACGCCCGCGCGCAGCGTTGCGGACGCGGACGGCTTCCTCCTGGTCGACGGCGTCGAGTTGCTCCTCGATGAACTTCAGCGAATGGTCTATTTCCGGCAGCAGCACGTTCTCGAGCGCACGGGCGCGCCGCTCCGTCCGGCGGTACTCCTCGATCAGCCGGCGCAGGTTCGCGGCCCGGGCCGCCTGTGCGACCAGTTCGCCTGTCAGCTGGCGAAAGGCGCCCGCGCAGCGCTTGAGTTCCGGCGTGCCGCGCACGGGCGGGGAGGCAGGTATGCAGGGCGCCGCGTCGAGCGAGGCCTCGGCGAGGCGCAGGCCGAGGAAGCTGCGCTCAGCCTGTCGCAGCAGCACGGTGTCGAGCAGGCACGGGGGCTCGACCGTAAGGTCCTCGAAGCCGTGGATTTCAACCGCGCCCGCCAGTCCCTCACGGGCCTCGAGCCAGAGTCGATCGAGCGTCGTCTGCGCGGTTTCGTGCGATCGCAGCTCGCGCAGGATCTCGGTCGCCAGCATTACTCGCTTTTCGTCGAGCAGCTCGTACCCTTCCTGCACCAACCGGCGCTCGTCGCGCAGCTCGAGCAACGCCACACGCGTTGCCGCAACTTCGCCCATGTCAGGCATGCGCTGCTTCGCCCAGGTGGCGGCCGATCTGTGCATTCGACAGTCGCGTGAGCTCGCCATGCGGCAGGCCCTGCAGGACGGCCCAGCCGGCCGCGAGGCTTTCTTCGAGCGTGCGCGCGCTCTCCTGGTGGACGAACTGGCGCTCGAAGCGCTCGCCGAATCCAAGGAAGCGGCGGTCGGATTCGGGCAGGCCCTGCTCACCCATCACGCTCGCGAGCACGCGAACGCGCAGCGCGCGCGCGTAGGCGGCGAACAACTGGTGTGCGAGCGCCGGATGGTCCGGGTCCGTGAACCCTGCGCCGATGCCGGCATCCATCAGCCGCGACAGGCTCGGCAGCACCCGCACCGGCGGGTAGATGCCGCGACGGTCGAGTTCGCGGTCCAGCACGATCTGGCCTTCGGTGATGTACCCCGTGAGGTCCGGGATCGGGTGACCGATGTCGTCGCCGGGCATGGTCAGGATCGGCAATTGCGTCAGCGTGCCCGGTCGGCCGCGGATGCAACCTGCGCGTTCGTAGACCGAGGCGAGGTCCGAATACATGTAGCCCGGGTATCCCTTGCGCCCCGGGATTTCACCGTGGCTCGCGGACACCTCGCGCAGGGCCTCGCAGTAGTTGGTCATGTCGGTGAGGATGACCAGCACGTGCCGTCCCTCCTCGAACGCGAGGTACTCGGCTGCCGTCAGCGCGTAGCGCGGCGCGAGCAGGCGCTGCATGCCCGGTTCGTCCGCGAGATTCAGGAACATGGCCGTGTGGCCAAGCGCGCCGCTCGATTCCATCGCGAGCCGGAACTGATCGGCCGTGTCGTGCGGCACGCCGATGCCGGCAAAGACGACCGCGAAACTTTCCTCACCCTTCGTTCCGCGCAGTCGCGCCCGTTGTGCGATCTCCGCGGCCAGCCTGTCGTGCGGCAAACCGCCCGCCGAGAACAGCGGCAGCTTCTGTCCGCGCACGAGACTGTTCATCACGTCGATGGTCGCGATGCCGGTTTCGATGAAATCCCGCGGCAGCGCGCGCCAGGCAGGATTGATCGCGAGACCTTCGATGCGACGTCGCGTGCGTGCGGCCACGGGCGGTCCACCGTCGAGCGGACGGCCCACGCTGTCGAACACGCGGCCGAGCAGATTTGGACCGACCCCGAACAGCAACGGCTCCGGATGCAGGCGGATGCGCGTTCCGCGCAGCGCGAGTCCCGACGTCGCCTCCAGCACCTCGATCACCATCGAGGTCTCGTCGAGCGCGGCCACGCGCCCCAGCCGTGGCGGGCCGTTGCCGGCCAGCACTTCGACCGCGGCGTTCAGGCCGACGCGGGCTTCGCGCCGCGCAAAGAGCAACGGGCCCTCGATGCGCGTCACTGCATTCTCGAGCAGCAGGTCAGCTTGCATGACTGGCCACCGGTTGCAGCTGGTCGAACTCGTAATCGATCTGGCGCGGCAGCTGCCGCAGCCGCAGCAGGTCGTCCTCGCCGAACTCTTCACCGAGCCGCTGCAGCTGCCGCAGCATCGGCAGGGCCACGAGTCGGGCCGGTGGCACGCCTGCGGCCACGGCCGCATTGGCGCGATCCGCGAAGTGCAGCAGCACCGAGAGCATCGCCACCTGTCGCGGAGGCGAGCAGAAGCGGTCGACCTTCGAGAAGGACGACTGCCGCAGGAACCCTTCGTTGACCAGGTCCGCGCAGAGCAGTCGCACCTGCTGCTGTGGCGGCAGCGCATCGCGGCCGACGATACGGGCCATGCGCTCGAGGTGCGCCTGCGCCTCGAGCAGTTCGAGTACGCGCTGCCGTTGCACGAGCCAGTCCGGGTTGCCAGAGCGTTTCCACCAGTCGGCGAGTTCCTGCACGTCCGAGCCATAGGACTGCAGCGGATGAATGGCGGGGTAGAAGCGGGCCTGCGCGCGCTGACGGTCGAGGGCCCAGAAGCAGCGCACGTAGCGCTTGGTGTGCAGCGTGACGGGTTCGGAGAAGTCGCCGGATGGCGGGCTGATCGCGCCGATGATCGTGACCGAGCCTTCGGCTCCGGCGAGCGAGGTCACACGCGCTGCGCGTTCGTAGAATTCAGCGAGGCGCGAGCTCAGGTACGCGGGATAGCCGGCTTCGCCAGGCAACTCACCGAGGCGACCGGACACTTCGCGCAGCGCTTCGGCCCAGCGGCTGGTCGAGTCCGCCATCAGCGCGACGTTGAGGCCCTGGTCGCGGAAGTATTCGGCGACCGTGATCGCGGTGTAGATGCTGGCCTCGCGCGCCGCCACCGGCATGTTCGAGGTGTTCGCGATGATCACCGTGCGTTCGGCGAGCGGCCGTCCGGTGCGCGGATCCTCAAGCTGCGGAAACTCGTCGAGCACCTCGGCCATTTCGTTGCCGCGTTCGCCGCAACCGACGTACACGATCACGTCGGCGTCACACCACTTGGCGAGCGCTTCCTGCAGCACCGTCTTGCCGGTGCCGAAGCCGCCGGGCAGGGCGGCGCGTCCGCCGCGCGCGACGGGGAAGAGCGTGTCGAGGATGCGCTGGCCCGTGATCATCGGCGCGTTGACGCCGAGCCGTTCACGCACCGGTCGTGACCGGCGCACGGGCCAGTCGTGCTGCATCGTCAGTTCGTGCCTGCGGCCGCTGTCGTCGACCAGCACGAGCAGCGTCTCGTCGTCGCGATGCTCCCCTGGTTCGACCAGCGCTTCCACGCGCCCGCTGGCCGACGGTGGCACCAGCAACGACTGCGGTCGCGGCGCAACCGTCCTGGCGAATACGGCACCGGCGCTCAATGTGTCCCCATCCCGCACGGTGAATTCGAGGCGATGCCGCGCGAAGACGCGCTCGGCGGCGCCCGGCTGGATCTGGTAATCCGTGGCGAGCGACAACGGCCGCAGCAAGCCGTCGAAGATGCCGCCCAGCAGGTTCGGACCCAGCGTCACGGAGAGCGGTCGTTCGAGCCCGACCACGGTCACGCCAGGCTCCAGTCCCGTCGTGTCTTCGTACACCTGTGCGACCAGCTCGTCGCCACGCAGCTGGATGACCTCGCCGAGCAGGCGGCGCTCGCCCACGGCCAGCGCCTCGAAGATGCTGAAGGGTCCCGTGGCACAAGCCTTGAGCACCGGGCCGCCGATCCACGTGATCCGTGCTTCGCTCATGGAGTGCGCTCCGTCCGTCGCGCCGCGGCCTGATGCTCGAACTCGGCGAGCAGCTCGGAGGCAATGCGCTCACGGGCGGCCAGCAGGCCCGCGACCGTGGCATCGAGGCAGGCGTCGCCCGCCCGGATCCGCAGTCCGGCACCCGACCCGTCCGTTGCCGTGACGTCGACGTTTGACGGGCCCTCGAGTCGACCCCGCACGAGTGGGCCGACATGGGCCAGCCACTGCGGATCGACTTCCACTTGCAGCCGATCCAGATGACGCAGGCTGCGACTCGCCGACAGGCAGGCGGCGTCGCACCAGAGCTCACGCGCGGTGGCGTCGAGCCAACGCGACTGCAATGCAGCGGGCAGGGCCTGCCAGGCGCGGTCGAGCAGTTCGCGCAACGTGGCTTGCCGGCTGCGTCGCGCCTGCGTGTCGAGTGCTGCGCGCCGCCTTGCCAGCGCCATCTCGTCTTCACGCCGGGTGTCGACCACGGCCTGGTGCACGCGCGTCCTGGCCTCGACTCGCGCCCGGCGCACGATGTCGGCCGCCTGCGTCTCGGCTTCGTCGCGGATGTGCCGGGTGCGCGACTCCTGCTCGCGTCCCAGCCGACGCAGCAGCGCGGTGGTCTGTGCTTCGAGCAGGCTTTCGACGTCGTTCATCAGTCGATTCCCAGCGCGTCGCGCACCATGCGCGCGAGATTGGGCGGCGCGCCTCGTCCGCGGACATCCGGAATGACGGCGAACAGCGGCGCGAGCGCGACCAGGGCTTGCTCGAGTTCCACGGCCGGCACGTAGTCGACCAGCGTGCCATCGAGCAGCACGCAGTCGGGGCGCTCGGTGAATGCCTGTCGCAGCATCGCGGCGGCATCGCCCGCCGACGCAACGCGGGCATCGACGCCGGCAAGCCGGAAGCCCGCCGCCGTTGCCTCGCCGCCGATGTAGACGACGCGTGCCATGTCAGCCCAGCCGGTTGAGGATCAGGATCGACACGATCAGGCCGTAGATCGCGATGCCCTCTGCGAGTCCGACGATCACGAGCACACGGCCGAAGAGGTCGGGTTTCTCGGCGAGTGCGCCGAGCGCGGCGGTGCCGACCTGGGCCACGGCGTAGCCCGCGCCAAGCGCTGCGAGCCCGGCTGCGAGCGCAGCGGAAGCAAAGCCCCAGCGCAGCACGTCGGGATCGGGTGGCACGGCAGCGGGCTCGGCCGCGAGGGCGGGCCAGGCGGCAATCAGTGTGAACGTGGCGACCGCGACGGTTGCCGTCGTCATGGTGGCGAGGGCAAGGATCCAGCGTGCGGGCAGTTTCATGGCGTGCCTCCGGGAAGCGAAGCCGGCGGCGGCGTGAGCGGCTCGAAGGGTCGGCCGCGCGCCGTCAGGAAGCGGATGAAGAATTCGAACAGCACGAGGCGTGTCGTCTGGATGCTGACGACGAGGCCTTCGAGCGCAATGATGGCGGCGTTGCCGATGATCAGGATCGGCCAGTACCCCGGTCCCGCGGCTTCGGCCATGCCGACGATGGCCGAGCACAGACCCGCGTGCGCCAGGGCAAACGCGCCGACGCGCACGAAGGAAACCGTGTTGACGCCGAGCTGCAGCAGGCGTTCCATGAATTCGCCCGCACTGCGCCCCACGGCCGCGATTCGTGCTGCGGGATGCGCCAGCGCCGCGCCCGCCAGCGACCACGCGATGCCCAGCGGCAGCAGCCACAGCGCGCGTAAATCGATCGCGGCGCCAACCAGTCCGAGGTAGGCGACCAGCAAGCCCGCGTCGCAGAGCAACCAGTGCCGCAGCTGTCCGCGCCAGGAGTACTGCAGCGCATCGAGTGCGAGACCGAGCACGAGCGTCACGACGCCGAAGCCCAGTGCCACGGCCAGGACCGGCAGTGGCTGCGACAGTGGATGCAGCCAGAATGCGGGCACCACGTCTTCGCGCGCAAACACGCTGCCGAAGGCGAAGCCGAACACGATGGCCACGAGTCCGCCCGGCAGCAGCAGGCGCAGTGCCGGCATGTGTTTGCTCAGGAAGAAACCTGCGAGTGCGACGATGGCGCCCTGCGCCACGTCGCCGAACATGAAGCCGAACATCAACGGCGCGAGGATGGCGACGAGCAGGCTCGGATCCGCATCCCCCGCGGCGGGGACACCCATCATTCCGGTCATGGTCTCGAACGGACGCGCCCAGCGCGGGTTGCGCAGGACGGAGGGAGCCACCGTTCCAGCCGGCGCGTCCGTCATGCGCAACAGGTAGTGCAGGCCTTGCTGGTCGAGCGCTGCGCGCAGTCCGCAATCGTCGCGCGCCGAGCACCAGCCGGTGATCCAGGCGAAGTGTTCCGTCACCGGGAGTTCCGGCACGTGCGTCACGACCCATGCGGCCAGCGCCATCTCGCCAAGGGCTGCCGGCACGTCGTGCTCCGCGTCGAGCCTCGCCAGAGCAGCGCGTGCCGAGGATTCCCTCGTGTCGAGTGCCGCGCGTCGTTGCTGCAGGTTCGCGCGCAATTCGTCCGGATCCTGCGGCAGTTCAGCGGGGATCGCGACGCGATGAACCTTGCGCGCCGCCAGTGCGGCGTCGAGTTCACCCATGTCTTCGCCTGGGCCGACGGCGAGCAGGTAGGTTTCGCGGCCGGGTCCGGGTGTCCACAACTGGGTGATCAATGCAGGCGGCAACGACAGCGCCGGCGTGCCGGGTGGAAGCACGTAGATGCGGCTCGCGAGCACGGGCCCGGCCGACGCCATGCGATCGAGCCGCGGCAGAGACGGTCCGGCGATTGCAGCCAGGCGTTCGAGTGTTTCGATTTCCGTCCGCTCGAGCGCGAGCGCCTCGAGTTCCGCAACGACCGGCTCGGCCGACGTCGCCCATGTGCGCAGCTTGACTAGCGCGGCCTGCGGGGCCTCGAGGAGTGCGTGCTCTGCATCCACGGTGCGGGGCAGCGCAGCCGGCCACCACGGCCGGAAGCGGCGCGCGAGCGATTCGAACTCGTCGAGCACGCGCTTCAGGTCGCCGAGCGGCAGACGCGATTCGGCACGACTGTAGGCTTGCAGCTCGACCGACCGCGTCCGCGCCAGGCAATCGAGGGCTGCGCCGAGTTCCTCGCGCGAGGTGAGCAGTTCGAACCAGCGGGCGGTGGCGGAGCGCAGGCTCATGCGGGTCCCGGTAGGACGATGGCGCGACGCATCACTCCACCGCGCAGGCCGAGCAGTCCGAGCGCTTCGAGGCCGAGGTACGCGACGGCCGCCGCGGGCGAGAGCGGGTGACGGCGGAAGGTGCGCAGCAACCGCAGCGACAGCGCCCCGTGCTGCTCTCTGCTGTCTCCGCCGACCGCCTCCCGCAGCTTCGCGTCGAGCATTGCGACATCGCGCGCGATGAGGTCCAGGGCGCGTGCGTGACGACTGCCCTCGGGCCAGAGCGCCCGCCAGTGGTCGAGCCAGGCTGCCGTGACGTCGCCGGCGTCTGCTTCGAGTGCAGGGCGGAACGGCTGCAGCGGCGAAGCGGCGAGTGCCGCGCCGCGCAGCGCGGGCTCGAGTGCGACGATACGACCGAGCACCGGGTCCGCCCGAGCCCACGCCGGTGGGCGGCCGCCACGGGTGAGTTTCTGCAGCGTCGGCAGGTAGGGCAACCAGCGCAGCCAGCGGATTGCTTCCTGCCAGGCAGTGGGTTGCCAGCGCGCCACTTCGTCGACGAGCGCCGACCACTCGTAGCGCAGGTGCCGCTCCAGTTCGTGCGGATCCATGCCGGGTGCCAGGCGTGTCGTGTAGCGTCGCTGGGCCGTGGCGCGCACGGCACCGAGGAAGCCCGCCAGGTCGCGGGCGGCTTGCGCGCGCTGCAGGTCGGCCGGATCGGCTGATTGGCCGAAACGCGCCTGCAGACGGGCCTGGGAGTACGCGAAATGCCCGCTGCCCGCGCTCACGCCGACTCGTCCGTCGTCAGCCGTTCGGCAACCGCCGCGATTGCGTCGGCCGCCACGGCGGCCAGTGCGGCCGCATCGAGGGTCTCGATGGATGCACTCGCATCCAGTTGCGCGAGTCGGCCGGCGAGGCGCGTCTGCGCCCGTTCGTGCAGTCGCATGACGCGCTGGCGTGCGGTTTCGAGAATGGCGCGCCGCTTCTCGCGGGCTGCGTCGATGCTCGTGCGGGCGGCGGCCTCGGCTGCAGCAATAGCTGCCGCCGCCGCGTGTTCAGCCTCGAGCACGCGATCGATTGCGTCGGCAACGGTCCGGTCTGGCGTGGTAGTTGTCATCGCCGCAGGAACGCATCGCAGCGGCGGCGCGGGTGAGCCTCACGCTCGTCCGAGCGAAACAGGTCCGAAACCTGACATTAAGCCCGGTGCGGGGACGATGAATCGGGGGTAGTGCTTACCGGCACTGCGTGTTGCGTAACCGCGCACGAGCCAGCCCGGAGCGCTCCGGCCGAGGCGCGTTCAGCTGCCGTGGCTCTGCATCATCAGTCCCGTGCCGCCGCGCGATACGTGCGCGACGACCGCGGTGCGGCGATGCAGCTTGGTGATCGTGCCGAGGCTGATGGCGAATGCGAGTTCTACGGTCTGGCCCTTGCGCAGGCCCATGTCGCCGGTCTCGACGAAGACGCCCGTGGCGCTCAGGTTGCGCGCGCGGCAGAGACGGCGGTGACTGCCCGGCAGGAGCACGTACACGGTAGTGCGCGCTCGGTGGCGCGTCGTCAGTCTTCTCTCCACGGCTCCGCGTCTTCTCTTTTTTGTGCGATGCGCAGGGGTCTTGCCGGGTCATTATGCACGGCCCGCGTCAGGAGGGAAGAGGCCCTGGCACGCGCCTTTGCGTTATGTCTATTGCCGCGTCAGCTATGCTGTGAGCCATCGGCGGACATGGGCACCAATGCGCAGCAAACCCCAGGGCGAACAGGCGATTTCGAGCTCCTCGCCGATCGGCGTGTTCGACTCGGGCGTCGGCGGGTTGACCGTACTGCGCGCGTTGCTCGACCGGCTGCCCGGCGAAGACTTCGTCTATCTCGGCGATACCGCGCGGCTGCCGTACGGCACCAAGAGTCCCGGTTCGATCCGGCAGTATTCCCTGCAGGCTGCGCGCCTGCTGCACGAGCGCGGCGTGAAATGTCTCGTCGTTGCATGCAACACCGCATCGGCCATCGCGCTCGCTGCGCTCAAGCATGAATTTGACCCGGTGCCGGTCATTGGCGTGCTCGAGCCGGGCGCTGCCGCCGCCTGCCGTGCGACGCGCTCAGGGCGTATCGCGGTGCTCGCGACGGAGAGCACGGTGCGCGGTGGCGCCTACCAGGCGGCGATCACGCGCCGGCAGCCCGACGCAATAGTCACCGCGCGCGCCTGTCCCCTGTTCGTCGCACTGGCGGAAGAAGGCTGGACGGACGGTCCGATCGTAGAGGGCGTCATTCACCGCTATCTGGACGATGTCTTCGTCGCCGGTGCGGCGGCCGCACATCCGGACACGCTCTTGCTCGGCTGCACGCACTTCCCGGTGCTCGTGCCGGCGCTGCGCAAGGTACTGGGACCCGATGTCGCGATCGTCGATTCGGCGGCTACGACGGCGGTCTCGCTGGCGGACGTCCTGGCCGGGCGTGGCGTGCTGCGTCACGATCAGGCCGCGGGCCGCGTCACGCTGCTGGCGACCGACGGACCCGAGCGCTTTGCGCGCGTCGGGGCGGTGTTTCTCGGCCGGCCCCTGGCGCCGGCGGACGTCGAGATCGTCGACCTGCCGTTTACGCCGGCGGCGTCGGGCGTCTGAAGCTGGGCTCGGATTCCCGGGTCAGGGTCGCGGTCGAGGGTCGCCATGCCGGCCGGCAGGTTCTCGCGCAGGTGGGTGCGGCGGCTGGTGCCGAAGATCGGGACGATGTCCTGGCCCTGGGTCAGCAGCGAGGCAAGCGCGACCTGGCCGGGAGTCGCCCGGGCGCGGGCTGCCGTACCTCCGAGCTTTTCAAGCAGCCGCAGGCGGCGGCTTCCCGGCCCTGCCGGCCGAGCTTGCGGGTTTTTATCAGGGCCTCCGGCGGGATGGGCGACGGTTTTTGGATTGACACGGCTGCCCGGCCCCCCGAGAATACGCGGCTCTCTGTTCGCGGAGGGGTACCCAAGCGGCCAACGGGAGCAGACTGTAAATCTGCCGGCTTATGCCTTCGAAGGTTCGAATCCTTCCCCCTCCACCAGTACCAGAGAGTAGCGGAGAGGAGTGGGTCTTAGGGACCAGTCTGGGGGACCAGGCTGGGGAGCCAGACTGGGCGACGAGACTGGGTGGCCAGGCAGGGCGACCTGACCGGCAAGCGCTTGCGGGTGTAGTTCAATGGTAGAACCTCAGCCTTCCAAGCTGAGTACGTGGGTTCGATTCCCATCACCCGCTCCAACCGGAATGCCGAGGAACGGGTTCGTGAGTTTGAAGAGGCGGCCCACGTAGCTCAGTCGGTAGAGCACGTCCTTGGTAAGGACGAGGTCACCGGTTCGATTCCGGTCGTGGGCTCCAGACAAGCGGGGCTAGGGAAAAGGGGGTTAGGGGATAGACAAGGGTTTAGGGGATGGGGGTCACGGGATAGTCGGACGTCGCCACTGGCGACGAGAAGAGGCACCCGATCCGCTGTCGCCAGACCTTTCCGACTATCCCCTAACCCCCATCCCCTAACCCCTTATTTCAGATTTGGACGTTTTTTCAGAGGTGATTGGTCGTGGCTAAGGAAAAATTTGCGCGTACGAAGCCGCACGTCAACGTGGGCACGATTGGGCACGTGGACCATGGCAAGACGACGCTGACGGCTGCGCTGACGAAGGTGATGGCGGAGACGCACGGCGGCAC
>JAOUGW010000314.1 GCA_029865465.1 Gammaproteobacteria bacterium | reverse complement strand
CGGACGTTTCAGCTGAAACGTGCAGCGAATCTTTACAATCGTCCGGCAACGGAATTTCCGGCAACGCAGCCTCGATGGCCTTCAGGAACAGCGCACCGCTCTCGGCAGTGAGCTGCAGCTTCACCACCAGCGAGCCGTCGTGATCGTGAAAATACGTGAGCCGTCGTTGCGAGTACTGCCGCGCCTCGCGCGAAAGCTCCTCGACTTCCTGCACGCGGCGGAACTGCCGCACGAGCGTCTCGACGTGATGCGTGGTGCCGTTCAGCGCGACGTTGAGCAGCACGTCTTCGATCGCTGGTGTCGCTACCCGCGTGAGTGCCCGCGCCTTCGAGTAGCTCAACTGCCCGTTCGACATGGCCGCCGAAATCTTCGGCAGGCTCTCGATGGCCCTGGCCACGCGCACCTTCTCGCGTGCCGCCCCGAGATCGAGCCCGCATTTCCAGCTAAGCCAGTGCGCGCACGACTGCGTCGCGCCATCCGACCAACCGTTGCGGCGATCGAACTCGGCGATCAGGACCAGCCAGCGGTGATTGGCCGCGTTGAGGTGGCCGGCCAACTCGGTGATCTGCGCTTCGAGTTCGCGGATCGACAGGCCGCTGTCCGGAGCATTCTGGGAGGCGCCTACTGGGGCGTCTTGTGGGGCGTCTTGTGGGGCGTCTTCCATGGCCGCACCGATACTGTCTTTATATACAGTATCGTAGCAAACTCGCCGCAATTCTCAAGCGAATATTCGATGAAAACATCGAGAAATTCAGGCGTTTTTCGACTCACGGAACTGGCGCAGACGGTCAATCCGAGCAAGCCGGGCCAGCGCTGCTTCAGTCAGCCAGGCGCGCTTGAGTCTCCCGCCGTCGCGGAAAGACCACGACCACCAGCACGTAGAGCGCAAGCGCGGTCCACAGCACGACGCTGAAGCCGAAGTCGACCGCGAGCAGCGTCGCCAGTGCGGCACTGACGACGGAGGCGCAGCCGTTGATGCCCCAGGCCCACGGCACCAACGGCTCATCGAGCTCGCGCAGCGCGAGCGGAAACGGCATGCCCATGCAGAATGCGAGCGGGGCCAGCAGCGCCGCGGCGACCAGTGCGCGCGCCGGCGTCGGCCAGGCCGCAAGTGCACCGATCAGCGCATCGAATGCCGCGCCGTACAGGGCGCCGAGCAGCACGATGCCCGCGACCGCTCCGCTGAGCACGATTCGACTCCGAGCCACTGGGACACGGCTCGACCAGGCGCTGCCGGCGCCGGCGCCGAGCAGGAACGTCGCAAGCACCAGCGACAGCGCAACGGTCGGATGGTGAACGAGCAGCAGCAGCTTCTGCAGGAACGCGATCTCGACGAACAGGAAGGCGAGCCCGATGCCCGTGAAGTACGCGAACACCTGCCACCGCAGACGCCGGTGGGTCCGCGCGAGCGGAGCGAACAGCACCAGCGGCAGCAGGATCAGCAACAGCCCCGCCAGCAGCGCCTGCACCAGCGTGGTGGCGAGCAGCAGGTAACCGGCTTCGAGCAGCGCCATGCCGCCGCGGTCTTTGGCGCGCCAGGCCTCCGTCAGCACGGGCCAGCGGAAGAAGTTCTGGAAATACGGTCGATCGTCCGTTGCGGGCCGGATATCGAACGCGTACGCCCTCGTGAAGTCGGCGCGGCCCGGGCCGAGCAGCGCCCGCACGCCCTCGAAATACCAGGGCGCGGGCAGCTGGTTGAAGATGTTCACGTCCTCGGCCCGGATGCCCGGGAACCAGGCGACGTCGAAGGAAAGTGCAGCGCAGAACTCGCGCAGTCGCTGCACCTCGCCCGTCGTGACGGGACCGTTCTTCACAAGCAACGTGGAGGTCTGCCAGCCCCGGATCATCAGCAGGCGATCGGCGGCATCGGCGACGCCGCTCGATTCGAGGGCTGCGATGACCGTCGCCACCAGCTTGAGGCTGTCGCGTGGTGGAATCTGCGCCCAGCGCGTGATCGAGAGGAACCCACCGGGCTCCAGGTGCTTGAGGTAGAGGCGGAAAGCCTCGACCGTATGCAGGTAATCCTCGTTGAGGCCGCCGAGGCCGCCGCCGGCCCCCGCACCCGTCAGCGACATCTGGATGAGGTCGTAGCGACGATCGGTCGCCGCCAGGAAGCCGCGCGCATCGCCGACGTGCAAGCGCACGCCCGGGCGATTAAGCAGGCCGCCCGTGTAGTCGCTGAACTCGACCCGCAGCAGCTCGGCGACCTGCGGGTTGAGTTCGACCGCATCGACGAGCTGCGCGCCGAGACGCTGGGCGCGCAGGATTTCCATGCCGCCGCCCGCACCCGGGACGAATACCGTGCGGGGCATTGCGATGCGATAGGCGAGCGCCGACGTCGTCTCTGCCAGGAACGCCAGGCGTTCGTCGTCGCCGCTCGCGGCCGTGATGACCTGCAGGTTGTCACCGTCGGTGAACACACCCACCTGGTCCGGCGGCTCGCTCGTGGAACCCAGGCTCAGGCCGGGCGCAGAGCGCAGCGGGACTCGCGGGCTTTCGATCACCGTGACGCGGCCCAGCGGACTCGATCGCTCGAGCGTGACCCGCGTGCCATCGATGAGCAACGCCTGGCTCAGTCCCTTGTAGGGCCCGGGCTCGAACCTGAGCAGCGCTGTCGGGATCGCGATGGTCGCTGCGACGCCGATCACCGCGGCGCCGACCCACACCCTCGGGCGCGCCCTCAGTTCGAAGGCGCCGAGGCACATCGCCATGAAACCCGCGGCGGCGATGATCCTCAGCAGTTCCTCGGGCCAGAGCCGGTACAGCAGGCCGAGCAGCACCACGCTGCCCACGCCTGCGCCGACCAGGTCCGCAGCGTAGACCCGGCCCGCGCCTTCGCGGAAAGCGATCAGCGCAAGGCCGATCGCGTTGGCGGCGCAGAAAAACGGCGTGGACAGGACGAGGTAGAGCAGCACGAGCCACAGCGGCTGCCACGGGTCCCAGAGCAGCGCCTCCGCCTGGAACGGCAGCGCCTGGGCCAGCACCGGGCTGGCGACGACCAGGATGGCGAACGCCGCGACGTTGCCCAGGTAGCTCGCGGCAAAGTTCCGCAGCAGCCGACGATGTGCGAGCGCGAGGAACGTGCCGCTCGCGCCAAAGCCGAGCAGCGCGAGACTGATGATCATGTAGGCGAAGTGGTGCCAGTGCACCACGGCGAAGGATCGGCTGAGCAGGATCTCGGTGGCCAGCGTGGCTGACGAGAG
>JAOUGW010000313.1 GCA_029865465.1 Gammaproteobacteria bacterium | reverse complement strand
GACGCTCTCCCAGCTGAGCTACCGCCCCACACGAGGGCGCGCATTGTAGCACCGGGTCGCTCCACCGCAACCGCAGTCTTGCAGGCCCGGTATGATTCACGCATGAACGTGCGAATCCGTGACGCGCAGCCCTCCGACCACGAATTCCTGGCACGCGGCAACGAAGCCATGGCGCTCGAGACCGAGCGCAAGCGGCTCGATGCAGCGACGATCCGCCGCGGCGTCGCTGCGGTCTTCGAGAATCCGGCACACGGCCGTTATTTCGTTGCTGAAGACGCTGCGGGCGATGCCGTCGGTCAACTCATGATCACGTACGAGTGGAGCGACTGGCGCAACGGCCAGTTCTGGTGGATCCAGAGCGTCTACGTGATGCCGGCAGCGCGGCGCCGCGGTGTCTTCCGCGCGTTGTACGATCACGTCGACACGCTGGCCCGCAATACACCAGGCGTCATCGGGCTGCGGCTTTACGTCGAAGTGGACAACGTGGCCGCACGCCGCACTTACGAGCGTTGCGGCATGCGTGACGGAGGTTACCGCGTCATGGAAGTGGATAACTCAGGCGCCATTCGGGGCGCCAACGAAGGAGATGGACCATGCTGAAGAAAGGAACCCAGGCGCCGGAATTCGACCTCGAAGACCAGGATGGCAGGCGCCACACGCTGAAGTCGCTGCTCGCCAAGGGGCCGTTGATCCTTTATTTCTACCCCGCCGACTTCACGCCGGGCTGCACCAAGGAAGCCTGCACCTTCCGCGACCTGCAGAACGACCTGGTGCGGGCCAAGCTCCGGGTGGTAGGCGTAAGTCCGCAGGATGCCGAGTCGCACAAGAAGTTCGCGGCCAGGCACAACCTCAATTTCCCGCTGCTCGCCGACCCGGACAAGAAGGCGGTCAAGGCCTATGACGTGGACGGTCCCCTCGGGTTTGGCGTGCGCCGCGGCACGTACCTGATCGGTGTGGACGGCAAGATCCAGGACTCGGTGCTGGCCGACCTGCGCATCGGGGCACACGAAGAATTCGTGCAGGCGGCCCTTGCAGCGGGCGCGGTCTGACGCAGGGGCCGGTTGACCCGCGCCTTTTTCCGTAGAATTACTGTTAGTAATTAATGCCTTATAAGGCTTTTTTCGACGACTTCGCAGGTCTTGATGGCGGCGTCGGCTGCCCATAGCGCAGTCGCAGCACGCGGGTTTCGCCAGGACTCGGCAGCAACACGACGTAGATGGCGTCGAACTCATCGCTGCGCATTGCGTAGTCGCTGCCGCTCAGCTGACTGATCACACCCGGCAGAGTCGTCGCGTAGCCCACCACGGCCACCGTCTTGCCCCGGTGCTCCCGCTTTATCCGGGCGGCAAGGCCGGACCAGTCGCTGCTCGCAATGACGTTGATCGGCAGCTTGAACTCGTTGGCGATGGGTGCCGCGGTCTGCTGGGCCCGGCGCGTATCGGCGGCATAGAGGTAGTCGACCTTGCGGTCGGCCAGCGCGTCGGCGAGCAAGGCGCCCAGTGATGCCACGCGCTTTTCGCCGGCCGCGCTCAAGTCCGGGTCACCCGAGGAACTCTCGCCCGCCTCGGCATGCCGGACCAGCACCACGACAGTCGTTCGCGCCCAGGTGCCGAGCCAGTAGACGCCCGCCGCGGCCATCAGGATTCCGAGCAGCGGAATCAGCAGCGGCGCCATGAAGGGGCGACGGCGGAGCTTGGTCAGCGGGTCCATCGCGGCATCATAACGAATTGGGCCATCGCACTACTCGCGCCATTCCTCGAATGCGGGGGACTCCACGATTCGCCACTCCCCCGGCGTTGCGGTGCGTTCCACGAACAGGGCTGGAACCCGCAGCGCCTGCGCCCAGGCAAGCCCCGCCTCTGTGCCCATGACCATCAGGGCCGTCGCGTACGCGTCCGCGCGGATCGCCTTCTCATCGATCACGGTGACCGACGCGAGAGCGCCCGCCACCGTGTGACCGGAGCGCGGGTCGATCGTGTGCGAGTAGCTGTGGCCAGCGGTATCGATGCGAGCATCGCGATAGTCGCCCGACGTGGATACCGCGGCATCGTGCAATCGCAGGCCAACCAGCGGTTCACGCCCGGTCGCGAGCGGCGCTTCGATCGCGATCCGCCACGGACCGCCCTCCCGCCGTTGCCCTGCGGCACGGACTTCGCCACCGATCTCGACGATGAAATCCTGGTGCCCGAGGGCCCGCACCTCGGTCGCGATGCGGTCCACCGCGTAGCCGGGTGCAATGCCGTCCACGGTCAGCCGCATGCCACTCGCACTCTTGCGAACCGACCTGCGCGGCTCCTGGCGCAGCTCGAGTCTTGCGTAGCCAACGCTCTCGCGGGCCTGTCGGAGCTGATCGAACGTAGGCGGCGTGAAGGTCGTTCGCCCGGAGACTTCAGCACTCTCGGGCCCGTAGCCCCACAGTTCCAGCAACGGCGCCACGGTGACGTCAAACGCTCCCCCCGTCCGCTCACTCACCTCGCGCGCTTCACGCAACACGACGAACAGCGTCGGCGAGACGTCCCGCCACGAGCGGCTCTCGTCCCGGTTGAGCAGCGAGATCTCGCTCGTTTCGTCGTAGGTCGACAGGTGCCGTTCGGTCTCGGCCAGCACGCGATCGATGGCAGACTGCACGGCGCGGCGCTCCTGCCACGAGTCCGCACCCGACACGGTGACGTGGTACGTCGTTCCCATCGCCGGGCCGGCGAACTGCGCGGGTTCCATCGTGCGGGAGCACGCACTGACGGCGACGAGCACCGTGCAGGTTCCCAGACGGCGCCAAGGCACCCGGTTGCAGGGGCGAACGGGTCGCGCGTCGAAGGGCGGCATCACTGTCTCGCGATCGCTGCCTTGCCCCCGCGCAGCACGAACTTCTGGATCTTGCCGGTCGCCGTCTTCGGCAACTCCTGCACGAACGTGAACGCCGATGGCACCTTGAAATGGGCCAGCACGCCGCGGGCGAATTCGCGCATCTCCTCGGCCGTCGACGACTGACCAGGCCGCAGCACCACGAACGCATGCGGCGATTCGCCCCACCGCTCATGCGGCATGCCGACGACCGCCACCTCGAGAATCGCGGGGTGCCGCAGCAAGGCGCCTTCGACTTCGATGGACGAGATGTTCTCGCCCCCGCTGATGATCACGTCCTTGTAGCGGTCGCGAATCTCGACGTAACCGTCAGGATGCACGACGGCCGCGTCGCTGGTGTGGAAATAGCC
>JAOUGW010000312.1 GCA_029865465.1 Gammaproteobacteria bacterium | reverse complement strand
CCACGCCCACCAGAACCTGCCGGCCCGACGAATCAGCGCGTACAAACCGACGGGGACCCCGAAAACGGCAACGCTGAGCGCAAATTGACCGAGAAAGTCGTCCAAGGGCTGGCTAATGCGGCCGTAGCTGAGCTCGCGCCACCACTCCTCATACAGCGACCAGGGGAGCGAGAGCGGGTTCGCGACGAAGAAGTACAGGATCGCAATCACGAACGCCTTGATACTGGATCCACGCGTGCCGAGCCTCGCGTTGACGCGATCGAGCACGCCGGAGCGCACGATCAGCCACGCGACGAGCGCCGAAACCAGCAAGTTCCAGAGCAGCAGCCATTGGCTGCCCGTCGTGTAGGCCGCCGCTTTTGCCAGCGCATCCGCGCCGGGCGAGCCGCGCGACATGGCTTTGAGCACTTTCGTCACGGCACGTTGTCGCTGTATGCCGCCTTCAACACTGAGACCGGGGAGGTGCTGGGCAAGACCGCCGAACGGCACACCTCGGCGGAGTTCGTCGCGTTCCTCACCGACATCGTGATCAACCAGCCCCGCGGCAAAGAGATCCACGTGATCGCCGACAACCTGTCGGCGCACAAGAGCAAACCGGTCACGGACTTCCTGGAAGCGCATCCGAAGGTTCGCTTGCACTTCACCCCGACGTACTCCTCGTGCCTCAACCAGGTCGAACTGTGGTTCGGCCAGATCGAACGCGACGTCATCGCTCGTGGCGTATTCACTTCCGTCTCGGACCTGAAGCGAAAACTCATGCGCTACATCCGCCACTACAACAAGTTGCCTTCCAGTCCCTGCAGCCGAAGTGCAACGGTCTGCAAGGTGAAGCCTGGGGCCGCTCCAGGAGAACCAGCCCCGACGCGACCAATCCGGTGAACATCAGGTTCGGGGCAGCGTGACCGGCTGCTGCACCCATCAATGAGTGAGCGCGTTCGACAAACCGCGTCAACAGTTCGCGGTAAACGAGGCACGAGACCACGAATGCCACCAGCATCAGCGGTGGCGCGGCTTCGAGTTCCGGGAACAACCCGACCTTCAGAAAAGTCGGCACCAGGTGCCACGCGGCCCAGACCAGACCCAGGATCGCCACCCCGAGGCGGCGCCCGAACGCCTTCAGCGCCAGCGCCAGACCACCGCCGGCCCGGCAACCGTCAGGGTAATCAACGCAGCACCGCCGACGCTGCGCCACTGCACACGCTCACCGCGATTTCCGAACCCCATGTTCAGCGCGAGGCCCGCCACCGCGGGGCTGAGGATGAGCGTGAGCTTGCCGAGATCGACCAGCTCGGGATCGCCGATCGCCATCAGGCTACCCGGCAGGATCAGCACGATCAGGCAAAACACGACGAACTTGAACACCGCCATGACCGACCCCAGCCCGAAAGGTAATGCGCTACGGTAGCGCGTATACCCGCGTCGCACCCGTGCCGCCTTCTGCCGCTCATTGGAAAATCCGAAAGAAATAGACCAGATAAAGCAGAAACGCCACGCCGGCGCCGTCGATCAGCCACGCGAACACTCCCCAGCGCACCCGGCCGCGATACGCGAGCGCAGACGCCGTCAGCACGAGCACGGCGAGGCCTGCGATCACGGCCGTCAGCCGCAGTTCCGTCAAAGCTGCCGTGCCGTAGCGTGTTGTGTACGCCACCGGATCGATCGCCCAACGCAGGAGTACGACGAGGGACGGGACGAGGAACGGCAAGGCCAACAGGCCGGTCAATGCCGCGGCAGGGCGAAAACGTCGGGCAATCGCCAAACAAAATGCACTGAGCCAGACCACGACACCGATCCAGGCCAATAAAGGCATCAGCTCGTCATTCGTCATTGAGCGTCGCCGTCGTTCGAGTTACTAGCGGATAGGAAATTCAAACCAGCCCGGCAGCGCGATCAGCGCGATCAAGTTCATGGAACGGGCCTTAGGGTGAGCCGAAGCCTACCGTCGACAGCCCTTGCCCGGCAAACCCCGGCGGCCAGGACACCGGCGGGTCGTCCAGCCGGCCGCTGATAGCCCCTGCCCTGACCCCGAAGCCGCCCTTCCCTGCCGCTGAGCCGAATCCCGGCACGCAGCAGCCCCAGCCGCTCGCGTCAGCCGCCGGCAGAAATGCCCCTCACCTTCGAGTTCACAGCAGACGGGACTGCATCGGCGGTGCCCGTGCCCCAAGCGGCCGCTCACACTGATACTGATCCGGGGCCGTGCGCTCCAGGTGCGAGAGGATCTGCGCGATGACCTGCGGATCCTCGATGCTGGCAATGATCTTCAGCCTGCTACCGCAGCGGGCACAGCTGTCGATCTCGATGCCGAAGACGCGCTGCAGGCGCCTTGCCCAGTTCATCGCCACAGGCCCAGGTGTCGGCGGTCTGGCCGGATCAGCCACTGGCTGCGTCGCCGCGCCACTTCCGCGGTGCGCCGGCGTCACCGCCGCGCGCAGCTTGCTGTGCGGCGCAAACACGCCGTGGTACCTCGTCAGGTGCATCCGCGGCGGCGGCACCAGCGCCGCCAGCCGCGCCATCAAGTCCAGCGGCTCCAGCACGATGTGCGTAGTGCCGTCGCGGTACGGGGTCTTCAGCCTGTAGCGAACATCGCCCGACGCTGTCAGCGCCAGACGCTCACAGGCCACCGGCGGCCGGCTCACGTAGCGGCACAGCCGTTCGAGCTTCTCGCGCTGGTGTGGCGCGATGTCCACGCCCGCATGCAACGAGAACCCGCCTGCGCGGGCCGCTCCGTTCGGGTCGCCTTCCAGTCCCTGCAGTCGGGGTGCAACGGTCTGCAAGGTGAACAGCTTCTGCCCGGCCCGGGGGCCCACCGCGATCCGGTAGGTGATGGAATGACCCAGCAGGTCATCCAGCGGGCCGGGCTGTGCCCCGGAGCTCAACCAGGCGTTCTCGATGTCGCGCTCAATGAGGCCACGCCCTTCCAGCGCCTGGCCCACTCGAGCCGCGATCTGCTCGACGAGTTCCTGCAGATCGTTCGCGCCGGGGGCCGCAACGTGGCGAAACACCGGCACGTCGACCCCATCGGTGACGAACACGCCGTCCACAAACAGCATGTGAAAGTGCACGTTCAGGTTCAGCGCCGAGCCGAAGCGCTGCACCAGCGTAACCGCTCCCGCCGCACCGGTGGCGCGCGTGAGGCCGGCTTGGTTGACGAGGTGTCGCGCGATCGCTCGATACACGACGCCGAGCACCAACGTCAGCGCATCCGGATCGCTTG
>JAOUGW010000311.1 GCA_029865465.1 Gammaproteobacteria bacterium | reverse complement strand
CACGCCGGGTCGCAGCGGCAACGCGCCGCTCACGACGAGTTCCTTGTAGCGCTGGTTCTTCAACGCGTGGATGCGCTGCGCGAGCACGCGACGCCCGTCCGTCGCCGTCGGTGCGAGCGGCTGCGACTCCATGTCGAACAGCAGCCGCTCGAAGCCTCCTGCGACGCGCAGCAATTCGCCGTAGCGCTGTTCGTTCCAGCGCCAGGGAATGTCGATCTCACCGAACGCCGCGTTCATCGCGACCAGGTGCCCGTCACGCTCGGTTTCGGCGAGCGTGCCGTCGACGTCCCAGAGGACCGCCGCGAGCTTCAAGCGCGGCGCTTGCGATCCATGAGCCGCAGGATCAGCGGCGTGAGGATCAGCTGCATTGCGAGCCCCATTTTGCCGCCCGGCACGACGATGTTGTTGGGGCGTGACATCCACGATTCGTCGAGCATCGACAGCAGGTACGGGAAGTCGATGCCCTTGGGGTTCGCAAAGCGGATGATCACCATCGATTCGTCGGCCGAAGGAATGTCGGCGGCGATGAACGGGTTGCTGGTGTCCACGGTCGGCACGCGCTGGAAGTTCACGTGCGTGCGGCTGAACTGCGGGCAGATGTGGTTCACGTAGTCGGGCATGCGCCGCAGGATCGTCTCGACGACGGCATCCTGGCTGTAGCCGCGCTGAGTCTTGTCGCGGTGCAGCTTCTGGATCCACTCGAGGTTGATGATCGGCACCACGCCCACCAGCAGGTCGACGTGCCTGGCCACGTCCGCCTCGGGGCCGACGTAACCGCCATGCAGGCCTTCGTAGAACAGCAGGTCGCTGCCCTCCTCCATGGGAGTCCATTCGGTGAAGGTGCCCGGCGCGCTGCCCAGTGCCTTCGCCTCGAGTTCGTCATGCACATAGCGGCGCACCCGGCCGCTGCCCGTCTTGCCGTACGTCTCGAACGTCGCCGCCAGGTCGGCCAGCAGGTTCGATTCCGGCCCGAAGTGGCTGATCTGCGGGCCCTCGCCCGTGTCGGCCGCCTTGACCCGCGCGCGCATCTCGACGCGGTCGTAGCGATGGAACGAGTCGCCCTCGATCACCTGCGCCTTGATGCCGTCGCGTCGGAAGATGTGCGCGAAGCTTTTCATGACGGTGGACGTTCCCGCGCCTGAGGAACCGGTGACGGCGATGACGGGATGCTTGGTGGACATGTCGGGGCTCGCTTCTCTGGTTTTACTTTGACTGCAGGCTGCTGACCGCCGGCAACAGTGCGCGCGTCACTTCGCGCGCTCGGGCCGGAACAGCGACCGCTCGTTGAACAGCGGTGACGAGTAGCGGCGGTCGATGCCTTTGTCGTGCTCCCAGTGGTAGCGGACGATGCGCTCGACCTCGTTCCTGGAGCCGAGGATCACCGGCACGCGCTGGTGCAGCTGGTGCGGCAGCAGTTCCATGATTCGCTGGCGGCCGGTCGATGCCGCGCCGCCCGCCTGCTCCACCAGGAAGCTGATCGGGCTGGCCTCGTACATCAGTCGCAGGCGGCCGGGCTTCTCGGGATCGCGCGTGTCGCGCGGATACATGAACACGCCGCCCCGCACCAGGATGCGATGCACTTCGGCCACCATCGAGGCGATCCAGCGCATGTTGAAGTCGCGGCCGCGCTCGCCCGACTTGCCGTCCTGGCATTCCGTGACATAGCGGTGCACGGGAATTTCCCAGAACCGTGCGTTGCTCGTGTTGATCGCGAACTCGCTGGTGTCTTCGGGGACGCGCAGGCCGGGGTGCGTCAGGATGAAGTTGCCCACCTCGCGATCGAGCGTGAACCCGTGCGTGCCCTTGCCGACCGTCAGCACCAGCATCGTCGACGGGCCGTAGATTGCGTAACCCGCGGCCACCTGCTCGATGCCCTTCTGCAGGAAGTCCTCGACCTTCGGCGCGTCGTTCCTGTCGTGGCGCAGGATCGAGAAGATCGTGCCGACCGAGACGTTCACGTCGGCATTGGACGAGCCGTCGAGCGGATCGAACACCAGCAGGTAGCGGCCGCGCGGATACTCCGCCGGGATCGGGTACGGATCGTCGAGTTCTTCGGATGCCATGCCCGCGACCAGGCCGCCCCAGTCGCAGCTCTTCAGGATCACTTCGTTCGAGGCGACGTCGAGCTTCACCTGCTGCTCGCCCTGCACGTTCTCCGTGCCGGCCTTGCCGAGGTAGCCACCGAGCGCGCCTTTCGCGGCCATCGACGAGATCGTCTTGACCGCCGCGGCGACGTCGATGAGCAACGCGCCCAGGTCGCGCGAGCCCTCGATGCCCTCGAGCTGCTGGATCAGGAACTTGGACAGTGTCGTGCGGCCGAGATGCATGGGGTGTCCCCTGTGGTCGTCGTCAGGTCTTCTGCGCGGACGCCGCGCCGAGGTCGAACACGCGGCTCGCGCGGATGTCGGCCGGCAGGATCGTGCTCAGGTCTTCACGCGTGAGTTCCTGGTCGGGGTTTGCGAACAGCCGGCTCGCCTGGCGCAGCCGCGCACGGTCGAGTGCGTTGCGCACGCTGCGGGCGTTGGCGAACTGCGGCTGGCGGATGCGGTGCGCGATGTACTCCCGGAAGAGCTCCCGCGCGCCCGGACCGAAGTGGTAGTTCTGCTGCTCGAGCATCAGCTCGGCGATCCGCAGCAGCTCGCCTTCGGCGAAGTCGGGGAACTCGAGGTGATGCGCGATGCGCGAGCGCATGCCGGGGTTCGACTGGAAGAACGTCTCCATGCGGTCGCCGTAGCCCGCGAGGATCACCACGAGGTCGTCGCGGTTGTTCTCCATCACCTGCAGCAGGATCTCGATCGCTTCCTGGCCGTAGTCGCGCTCGTTCTCGGGGCGGTAGAGGTAGTAGGCCTCGTCGATGAACAGCACGCCGCCCATCGCTTTCTTCAGCACTTCGCGGGTCTTGGGCGCGGTGTGGCCGACGTACTGGCCGACGAGGTCGTCGCGCGTCACGGCGACGAGGTGGCCTTTGCGGATGTAGCCGAGACGATGCAGGATCTGCGCCATGCGCAGCGCGACGGTGGTCTTGCCCGTGCCGGGATTGCCGGTGAACGACATGTGCAGGCTCGGCGACTGCGCCTGCAGCCCCTGGTTCATGCGCAGGCGGTCGATGACCAGCAGCGCCGCGATGTCGCGGATGCGGGCCTTCACCGGGGCGAGGCCGACCAGTTCGCGGTCGAGTTCGTCGAGCACGGCGCCGGCCTGGCTCTGCGCCATTA
>JAOUGW010000310.1 GCA_029865465.1 Gammaproteobacteria bacterium | reverse complement strand
ATCACCCAGTAGTAAGCAGCGACGCCGATCAGGCCGAGGCCGACCACGAGCATGCCGGTGATGGCGCCGCCGCGGAACGCGACCTGCAAGGCGGGGTTGAGTCCGACGCTTGCCGCCTGGGCCGTGCGCACGTTGGCGCGCACCGAGACGTTCATGCCGATGTAGCCGGCGAGACCGGAAAGGATCGCGCCGACGGCGAAGCCACCTGCCGTGCCCCACGCAAGCGTGAAGCCGATCACCAGGAAGAGCACGACTCCGACGATGCCGATCGTCGAGTACTGGCGGTTCAGGTAGGCGTTGGCGCCCTGCTGAATGGCGGCAGCGATTTCCTGCATGCGGGCGTTGCCTGCAGGCTGGGCGACGATCCAGCGCACGGACAGGATGCCGTACAGAATTGCGGCCACGCCGGCACCGATCGCGAGCAGCAACGCGAAGTCAGTAGTCATGCTCAACCTCCCAAACGGGTCTTCACTCGTAAACCTGGCGGGGTGGCGCGGGCGCCGAGTTCTGCGACTCGATCCAGGCCCCGGTCAGCCCCGGAAAAAAGGCGCGGGACTATACCACAAAGGCGTTTTTGAGCTTCTTTTTCACGGGTTTGTTCTTCAGCACCACGTACTTCGGCAGGCCGCCTTCGTACGGCGGGTAGTCCTCGCCCTGGATCAACGGCGCGAGGTACCTGCGGCCCTTGGCGGTGATATGGAAGCCGTCAGGGGTGATGTAGTCGCGGGGGAGCATCTTCTCGACGTTGGCCACCTCGTCGAGGCCGGTCATGCCGATCTTCCACCGGTAGGGCCTGTTCGACGTGCGGACGATCGTCGGCATGACCGAGTTGTGACCCTTGAGCGCAAATTCGACGGCGGCCTTGCCGACAGCGTAGGCCTGCTCGACATCGACCTTCGAGGCGATGTGCCGCGCGGCCCGCTGCAAATAATCGGCCACGGCCCAGTGGTACTTGTAGCCGAGCTTGTCCTTCACGAGTTGCGCCACGACCGGGCCCACGCCGCCCAGCTGCGCGTGTCCGAATGCGTCGCGCGTGCCCGCATCGGCCAGGAACTTGCCATCCTTGTTGCGCACGCCTTCGGACACGACGACCGCGCAGTAGCCGTACTTCTTGACGCACTCTTCGGTGCGGGCGAGGAAGGCCGCTTCGTCGAACGCGATCTCGGGGAACAGGATGATATGCGGCGCGTCGCCGGTTTTCTGCGACGCGAGTCCGCCCGCTGCCGCGATCCAGCCGGCGTGGCGTCCCATCACTTCCAGCACGAACACCTTGGTCGAGGTGCGCGCCATCGAGGCGACGTCGAAACCCGCTTCGCGGATCGACACCGCGACGTACTTGGCCACAGAGCCGAAGCCCGGGCAGCAATCGGTAATCGGCAGGTCATTGTCGACCGTCTTCGGCACGTGAATGGCCTGCAGTGGATAACCCACCTTCTCGGCTAGCAGCGACACCTTGAAGCACGTGTCGGCCGAATCGCCGCCGCCGTTGTAGAAGAAATAGCCGATGTCGTGTGCCTTGAAGACCTCGAGCAGTCGCTCGTACTGCGCCGGGTTGTCCTCGTACTTCTTGAGCTTGTAGCGCGCCGAGCCGAACGCGCCGGCAGGCGTGTGCCGCAGGGCGCGGATGTCCGTGGAACTCTCCTTGCCGGTGTCGATGAGCTCCTCGGTGAGCGCGCCGAGAATGCCGTTGCGCCCGGCGTAGACCTTGCCGATCTTGCGCGGGTGCTTGCGCGCCGCCTCGATGACGCCGCAGGCGGACGCGTTGATGACGGCGGTGACACCGCCGGACTGGGCATAGAAGGCGTTGCGCGGACCTGTCGGCTGCTTCATCGTTGCTCCCGAAAATATGCCCACAATCGTGGACTTACGTGCGTTCGTCAGCCACGAAGGATAACCCGGGCGAAAGCCTTCTTCCGACATTTTGTGCGCGGGGCGACGAGCTGCTGCGGAAGCTGCTTCTGGCCCCGACGGGGCATTTTCGGTAACGTGCCCGCCTCTTGAAACCGACCCCGAACGGCCCCGCAACATGAGACTCGTACTCCTAGGCGCACCCGGCTCCGGCAAGGGCACTCAGGCCCAGCGCCTGCGTGACCAGACGGGCATCCCCCAGGTTTCGTCCGGCGACCTGCTCCGGGACGCCGTTGCACGCGGCACCGAACTCGGCAAGCGCGCCAAGGCAGCGATGGACGCAGGCGAACTGGTCACCGACGACGTCGTCCTCGGCCTGATCCGCGAGCGGCTCGGCCGCCCGGACGCCGCCAAGGGCTTCATCCTCGACGGTTATCCGCGCAACGTCGCGCAGGCGGGTGCGCTCGACCGGCTGCTGGCCGACCTCGGGCAGCCGATCGACGCGGTCGTGCTCATGCAGGTCGACGAAAAGGCGCTCGTGCTGCGCCTGACCGGTCGTCGCACGTGCCCGGACTGCGGCAATGTGTTCAACGTGTATTCGTCGCCCTCGGGCAGGGGCGAGCGCTGCGACAACCCGGTCCACGGCGCGGAGCCGCCGCTGCTCAGGCAGCGCGACGACGACAAGGAAGACGTCATTGCCAACCGGCTCAAGGTCTACAACGCGCAGACCGCGCCGTTGATCGAGCACTACCAGGGTCGCGGGTTGCTGAAGGTCGTCAACGCCGACCAGCCCGTCGATCGTGTCTACGCCGAGTTCGTCAAGGCCACCGGCGCCTGAACCTAGGCGAGCGCTGCCAGCAGCTTCGAGCCCACCACGTCCCTGCGCCAGCCGCGCATGAGCGGACTGTCGTCTGGCGCACCGGAGCCGAACGCGATCGCCTCGACGTCCTTGCGTGTCGCGAGCACTTCGGCGCTCATCTCCAGGTCTGCAGCGACCTCACGCACGACTTGCAGCAGGCGGGTTGCGCGCGCCATCTGCTCCGGTTCTGGGCGCTTCGGCGCGGAGAGCGGAACGCCCGATTCGTCGGCGCGCGCGGCCCGTAACAGCTCCACCAGTTCATCCCCGCGCTTGCGGATGACGCTCGGCGGTAGTGCCGGGACGGACTCCAGCGCCGCGATCGACACCGGGTCGCGGGTCGCGAGCGCATAGAGCGCTTCGTCCGCCAGGATCCAGCCGCGCGGCTTGTCCGATTCGATGGCGCGCCGTTCGCGCCAGTCGGCCAGCGCACGGGCTGCCGATTGCTCGGCCGGTCGCAGCCGGTTCAGTCCCTTGAGCCGACGCCAGGCCAGTGCCGGGTCGGTGCGATACA
>JAOUGW010000089.1 GCA_029865465.1 Gammaproteobacteria bacterium | reverse complement strand
AGCAGAACGTCGCGCGCGGTCCTCTTCTCTCGTACCAGGCTGCTCGCATGATGGGCCTATCGCTGTACGGTGGTGGCGAGGCCGGCAGGGTCGATCACGCCCACCAGCTTGCCGAAGACACGATTGTGTTCGAGGTCCGCATGGGCCCGCGGGATGTCGTCCAGCGTGTAGAGGTGCAGCGGCCCGATCGCCAGCTCGCCTGTGGCCAGGCGGTCGAGATAGGCCTGCAGCACCGGCGCCGGCAAGTCGCCGGCACCGCCGGAGTAGGCCGTGAGCCTGACGCCGCGTGGGATGTAGTCGATGGGGTAAAACTCGCTGACGGTCCATCGGTTGGACAGCATGCCGGTGAAACAGACCGTGCCGTGCACACGCGTGGCACGCAAGGTGTCGGGCAAGGTCGGCGTGCCCACCAGTTCCAGCGCAGCGTCCACGCCTTCGGGTGCGATGGCGCGCACGGCGCGCGCGACCTGACCGTCGTCGATGATCACGTGATCCACGCCCTGGGCGCGCAGTGCCGCAGCTCGCTCGGGCTGGCGCGTCGTGGCGAGCACTGTGGCGCCGCGGTCCTTGGCCAGCGTCGTAGCGGCCAGGCCCAGCGCCGAGGTGCCGCCGCGGATGAGCAGGGTCTGCCCTCGCTGCAGGTCGAGCCCGATGGTCAGCGAGCCATGGGCCGTCTGCAGCGTCTCGGGAACGGCGCCGAGCACGGCCCAAGGCAGCGTCGAGTCGAACGGGATCACCTGCCGGCGCGGTACGACCACGTACTCGGCGTAGCCACCGTCGAAGACGCGGCCCATGCCGCCCAGCATCGTGGCGACTTGCTGGCCTCGGGACAAGCCGCCATCGCTCTCCCCTTCGGGCAGTTCGTCGATCACGCCCACCGCCTCGATGCCAAGCACGCGGGGGAACGAGACACCCTGCGACAGGCCCAGCCGCGTGTGCAACTCGGAACGGTTCAGCCCGAACGCGCGCACCGCGATCCGCACCCAGCCGGGCCGCGCGCGCGGCAGCGGCACCGTCGACAACACCAGGTTCTCGGGGCCGCCGGGCTGGCTCAGCACCACCGCGCGCATCGTGCATCGTGGGGTGGGAGGCTGCTTGTCTTCCTGCCTGATCGCAGTCATTTCAACTCCACGCAGACCTCGAGTTACCGCAACTTCTTCTGACGCGAGTCTGAAACGCACTTCGCGTAAGGCGATACAAGGTCGTCAGATGTGGGACAACTTCCTTGCCGCCGGGTCATGTGGGTTTCGCAGCAGCGGGCATCGAGAAACTTGTCCTGGCCCACTTTGCGAAGTCGGTCGCAGGCTTGCCAGCGATCTCATTGGCCAGCTTGATCTGGCGATCGTGGTTTGACCCCAGGTAGGTATGTTTCTCGAAATAGGCAAACATCTGGGCGAGTTCGGCCGCGCCATCGAAGAAGGTCGAGAAGACGCTCGCGGGCACTTGGTTGAAGGCCACCTTGTGACCTTGTCGCTTCAGCGTGTTGACGATGTCGTCAAGACTCAAGAGGTCGCCGACCAACGGCAGGACCTGTCCGTTCCCGGCTGCGGCAGGGTTGGAAAACGCACCGGCCACGACCGCTCCTAGTTCCGTGATGTCGCCCGCGTGAATCGCTTTTACCGTCGGGTCGATGGGCAGCGTCCAGGCGGCTGAGCCATCAGGCTGCAGCTGAGCAGCGAGCATGCCGTTCAAGTTTTGGTAGAAGAACGGGGCAACCACAAACGTGTGATGCGCAAGACCGGCCTGTCTGACCAGCTCGTCGACTCTGGCCTTGTGCGTGAAATGCGGTACGTCGAAGGCTCCGCCGCTGATCTTTTCGACGTTCGGCAGAGTGGACCAGATGAAGTGCTCGACACCTGCCGCTCTTGCAGCATTGACGGCGGCCATGCCTTGCGCCCACTCATCGGTCCCTGTCTCCCAGAAATTGGTGACGGCGAAGACGCCATATGCACCGTCAAATGCGGCTCTCAGTGTCTCAGGGCGACTGAGGTCCGCTTCGACGACCTCGTCACCGAGTTCTGGGTACTTGCCGGGATTGCGGGTCAAGGCGCGGACGTGGAATTGCCCACTCGCCCGAAGCGCGCGCACAACGCTGCCACCTTGATTCCCGGTTGCGCCGATGACGGCAATGATCTTCTTTGACGCAGACATGCTGCTCTCATTTGGTGACGACATAGGCTTTCGTGGTCGGCTCTCTTGCTCTTGGATGGGCGGACTCTCAGTCGTCCCAGCGCGCGTAGATCAGCGCGGCGCGGCAATGGCTCTCGCCAAACACGTCCACGCCTGCCAGCTTGCCGATCCAGCGCCCCTGGATCTCGGTGGCGCACTGCTGAATCACGCCATCGAGCAGGGTGCGGAAGATGGCGAACTTGTTGTCCCAGCTGTACTTCTGCGCCGCTGCCGACATCACCTTCATCTGGTCGGTGCCGTCGTGGATGTGCTTGACCGTCTTGTAGACGTCGAGTGCGTAGTCCTTGGACATCTGCACATCCTGGCGGTCGGCCAGGTAGGTCAGGTGGCCGGGAACCAGCACGTCGAAGTCATACGACAGCAACTGGTCGAACACCTTCAGATAGGCGTGCATGTTGGTGCTGAGATCGAAGTCCATGAACGGCACATGGCCGGCGGCGAGGGTGTCGATGGCCATCAGGAACTTGCGCTGGGGCAGGTAGACGAACAGGTCGCCTTCGGGGGAATGCCACTGGCCCTTCTTCAACTCCACCGTCATCGTGCCCAGCTTCAGCGTGCGCTGGTTCTTGAACGTGCTGGTGGGGATGGGTCGCCGCGGGTCCTTCTTCTCACGCAGGAATGCCGCGGTATCGGCCTCGGCCACGATTGCGAGTTTCGGCAGCTGCTTGACGAGCAGGCCGGCCCCGGCAATGTGATCCAGGTGAGCGTGTGAGTACACCAGCTGCACGATCGGCTCGCGCGTGACCTCCGTGACCGCCTTGACGATGTGCTGGGCAAGACTCTCGGGTGCATCGAACAGGATCACGCCCTTGCCGGTGGTCACGAAGGCTGACTGGTAGATGCCGTCGGTGACTACACAGACGTTCGGTTTCACCTCCTTTACGAGGAAGCCCTTCGTCGGGTCGACGGCGAGCGCCCGCGCCTTGACGGCCGGCAGCACGGGCACGTAGCTGGGCAGCTTGTCCAGGTCCTGCGCCTGCGACGCCCACGGCAGGAGAGCGGCGGCCATCAGGGCCAAGGATGCGAGTCGGTTGCATAGCAAGTGCATCTTGCTTCTCCTGTGGGGCGCGCTCACGCACGCGGCTGGTTGGTCGAAAACAGGTAGCGGTGAATCCTCCACTCGCCGTTTTCGCGCTTGAAGATGAACAGTTCGTTGTTGCCCTCGGCCACCTCGATGCCCGCGCTGAGGATGCGCGTGCGGCCTGCGGAACTGGTACGCGCCCAGGCGGTGTCATCGAGGACTTCCACCTCGTGGATCTTGAACTCGACGCTCAGCTTGATCGTGTCGAACACCTGCCGATAGCCGGCGCGCACCGCCTCGCGGCCGACCAGCGCCGCCCCGTGCTGCGGCATGAACACGGGCGATTGGCCGTACAGGGTGAGGATCGCTTCGATGTCGTTGGTGTTCAGCGCCCTCTCGTAGGCCTTCAACACTGCTTCGACGGACATGACGAGCTCCTTGGTACAGACGTTTGATTCGTTGACGCCCCTGATTGCCAGGCCGCGCCAGAAGTCTATGGCTCTCGATTGCAGCGGGGAAGGCGCACGATTGATAATGACCCTCTCATTATTGAGAGGCACAAATGGATCTCAACTCGACCCGAATGTTCGTTGGCGTCGTCCAGGCAGGCAGCTTGTCGGCCGCGGCGGCGCGTCTGAACCTGCCGCTGCCGACCATCAGCCGACGCATCCGTCAGCTCGAGCAACAGCTGAAGGTCCAGCTGCTGGAGCGGTCCCCAAAGGGCATTACGCTGACCGATGCGGGGGCGCGCCTGTACGAGCATGCGAGCCGCGGGCTGGAGTCCTTGGCCGAAGGAGCGGAGGCGGTTCGCAGCGATCAGGCGCGCTTGAAAGGGCGCTTGCGCCTCTCAATACCACCGTCCATGGAGCCCTGGTGGGAACTGCTGGGTGCCTTCCAACAGCAGTACCCGGACATCCGGATCAGCGTCTTCTCGACCGAGCGCCGTGTGGACCTGATTCAGGACGGCATCGATGTGGCGCTGCGCATCGGCGCCATCGTCGACGAGTCGATGGTGGCCAGCCGCATGGGGTCGTACCGTCACGTGCTGGTGGCGTCGCCAAGGTTGCTGACCCGATTGCGGACGCCAAGAACGGCTGACGCACTGCAACGATTCCCCTGCGCCGTTTGGGTGCCTGGAGCAAGCGCCCAAAGCGTCTGGAACTTGGGAGAAGCCGTGTTCGCAGCCGATGCAGTGCTGTCCTCAAACGACTACCTGCACCTTCGAGCTTGCGCTCTGCGCGGGGAAGTTGTGACCGAGTTGCCGCCGTTCCTGGCACACGAAGCGCTGGCTCGCGGCGAACTGGTGCGCGTGCTCCCACGCCTGAAGTTGCCCGAGGTCTCCATCAACCTCCTCTATCCGTCGCACCGGCACCCTTCAAGCCTTGTGCGAGCGTATCTAAGCTACTGCCGTGAACGCGCCGATCACTACCTTCAGGCTGTCAGCGGTTCAGATACGCTGAGGCAGCGGGGGTTGGCACGGTCCTGAGTGAAGAGATCGTGGCTGGACAGCACAGCCGAGCGTGAACCGGCACTCCCATTGCCAGCGCCACCGGATCGCGGCTCTGGCCACTCGCCAGTCGCCAGTCGCTCACAAGCGGTCGCCCGTGGAAGGCTGCTCCCGGCCGATAGCGCCAGTACGGCTAGGTCTGCTTCCTACCCGCAAACCACGCGCCGGCCGGCACGATCCGGTGAACGAGCCTGGTCGTTGGCGATTAGCGATCGCTTGTCAGTAATCACTTCTTCAGCAGATCACTCGCATCGAGGCCGAGGCGCTCGATCGTCGACAGCACGCGCGGCCATTCCGTCGCGAGGAATTTCTGGCGCTCGTCCCGCATGAGACTCACGCGTGCGCCCGGCGTAACGAACATTCCGCGGCCGCGACGCTTTTCGACCAGCCCCTCGTCGACGAGTTGCTGGTAACCCTTGAGGACCGTCAGCGGATTGAGCGTGTGCTCGGCGGCGACACTGCGCACGGAAGGCAGTGCGTCGCCTTCACCGAGCGTCCCTTCGAGGATCATCGCCACCACCTTGTCACGGAGCTGGCGGTAGATCGGCTGGTTGTCGTTCCAGGTGGAGTCCATGCGTCGTCAAGGTTCGGAACATGGTGGTGCGCTGCTGTACTGTAGCAGAACACCGAGGCCGGTCCCTTCAGGGGCGACCGGTGCGCGCTATCGCGACGGCGGGGTGCGCATCGAGGGCCGGGGGCGTGATGGCCTGAAGTGCCACCGGCCTCGATGCGACCGCAAACCCCGCGGCCAGCCAGACGATGACGGCAAGGACGGTTGCACAGAACCTTTCCGACGTCTTCATGGCGGTCACCTCATCCGTGAACGGGTTTCCATAGTGTTATAGTTAACTACAACACCAAACACTTTGCAAGCCCCTTCGTATAAGTCGAAGCGGGCTGTCGCGGCTTTCTGGCAAAGCCCGCTTTGCAGCGCGTTAAAATGGCGCACCCCCGGACAGACACGAACGACGGGCGTCCTGACCCGCACGAGCGACCCGGGATCCGAAATAACAGAGAGAATTTCCCCATGAAGACTCCCGTCAACGTCGCCATCACCGGCGCCGCGGGCCAGATCGGCTACGCGCTCGCCTTCCGAGTGGCTTCGGGCCAGATGCTCGGCCACGACCAGCCGGTCAACCTGCACCTGCTCGAAATCACGCCGGCCCTCGGCGCGCTGCAGGGCGTCGTCATGGAACTCAACGACTGCGCGTTCCCGACGCTGAACAAGATCGTGGCAACGGACGACGCGAAGGTCGCGTTCAAGGATTGCCACGCCGCGCTGCTCGTCGGTGCGCGTCCGCGCGGCCCGGGCATGGAGCGCAAGGACCTGCTGCTCGCCAACGCGCAGATCTTCTCCGCGCAGGGCAAGGCGCTCGACGCCGTCGCCGATCGCAAAGTGCGCGTGCTGGTCGTCGGCAACCCGGCGAACACCAATTCGCTGATCGCGATGAAGAACGCACCTAGCCTCGATCCAAAGCGCTTCACCGCGATGGTCCGTCTCGATCACAACCGCGCGCTCTCGCAGCTCGCGGAAAAGACTGGCACGCACGTGACCGACCTGAAGAAGGTGATCATCTGGGGCAACCACTCGGCGACGCAGTATCCCGACCTGCACCACGCGACGGTCGCGGGCAAGCCCGCGCTCTCACTGGTCGACCAGGCCTGGTACGCCGAGACGTTCATTCCCGTCGTCCAGCAGCGCGGTGCGGCGATCATCAAGGCGCGTGGCGCTTCGTCTGCAGCATCCGCGGCATCGGCCGCGATCGACCACATCCGCGACTGGGTCCTCGGCACGCCGGCCGGCGACTGGGTCTCGATGGGCGTGCCGTCGGACGGCAGCTACGGCATTCCGGAAGGCGTGATCTACGGCTTCCCGGTGACCTGCAACGGTGGCAAGTACGAAATCGTGCAGGGCCTCGCAGTCAACGAGTTCAGCCGCGCGCGCATGGCCGCGACGCACAAGGAACTCCTCGAAGAGCGCGACGGGGTCAAGGACCTCATCTAGGAAGCGGTTAGGGGTTAGGGGATAGCCGGAGCGGCCGGCGGCCGCAACAGGCGAAGAAACCCGCCCTGCCTGCCTCGCTCAACCCGGCGGGCGAAGGATGCGATTCCATCGCCCGTTTTGCCATGGACAAGACATGCCCGCGGACAGGAAGAAAAGGCTGCGTGACGTGGTGTTCGGGGCGCCGCGCGACCCGATGGCACCCGAGACGCGCAAGCACATCGCGCTCGCCGCGTTCCTGGCCTGGATCGGCATCGGTGCCGACGGCCTTTCTTCCTCTTCCTACGGCCCCGCCGAAGCGTTCATGGCGCTGGGCACGCACAGCCAGCTCGCGCTCTACCTCGCGGTCGCCACCGCGTTCACCGTGTTCGTGATCTCGCTGGCCTACAACCAGGTCATCGAGCTGTTTCCGAATGGCGGCGGCGGTTACAAGGTGGCGACGAGGCTCGTCGGCCCCTATGCGGGACTCGTCGCCGGCGCCGCACTGATTGTCGACTACGTGCTGACGATTGCGATTTCGGCGGCGAGCGGCATCGACGCGCTGTTCAGCCTGCTGCCGGCGGTGCACCAGGTCGTGAAGCTCGAGGCGGCGGTCGCCGTCGTCGTGCTGCTGATCTACCTGAACCTGCGCGGCATGCGCGAATCCATCAGCCTGCTCGCGCCGATCTTCGTCGGCTTCTGCCTCACCCACTTCGCGCTGATCGGCTACGGCATCTACGCACACGAGTTCGGGCTGCAGGCCGAAGTCCGGCAGACGCTCCAGGAGACGCACGCCCTCGCGGGCCAGATGGGCTGGTTCTTCGCGATGGCGCTGTTCCTCAAGGCGTATTCGCTCGGTGGCGGCACTTACACCGGCATCGAAGCGGTCTCGAACAACGTCAACATGCTGAAGGAACCGCGCGTACGGACCGGCAAGTGGACGATGTTCCTGATGGCGCTCTCGCTGAGCCTCACGGCCGCCGGCATCATCCTGCTATACCTGTTGTGGGACGTGCAGCCATCGACGACGGGCGAGACGCTGAATGCGGTGGTCTTCGGCGACATCATCGACAGCCTGGGCTTCGACTCGCACACCAGCCACCTGATGCTGGTCGTCGTGCTGGTGTTCGAGGGTGCGCTGCTGTTCGTCGCGGCCAACACGGGATTCCTCGGCGGTCCTGCCGTGCTCGCCAACATGGCCGTCGACCGCTGGGCACCCAACCAGTTCAGCGCGCTTTCGTCGCGACTCGTTACCCGCAACGGCATCCTGCTGATGGGTGCGGCGGCGCTTGCGATCCTGGTCTGGACCAGGGGCTCCGTGGGACTGCTCGTCGTGCTCTACACGGTGAACGTGTTCATCACGTTCGCGCTGTCGCTGCTGGGACTTACCCGGTTCTGGTGGAAGCAGCGGCGCGACCTGCCGCAGGCGCGCAGCCGGTTCATGCTGGCCGTCTTTGCGCTGCTGATCACGCTGTCGATTCTCGCGGTGATCGTGGTCGAGCGCTTCCTGCAGGGCGGCATCGTCACGCTGTTCATAACCTCTACGGTGGTCTGCATCGGACTGCTCATCCGCCGGCACTATTCGCGTGTGCGCGAGATGGCCCATGCCTTGGAGCGTTCCGTGCGCTGGAAATGGCAGGACCTGCCGGGCGAGCCGCCGGCAATCGATCCGGTCCAGCCCACGGCAGTGTTCCTGGTCAGTGCCAACCGCGGCATCGGCTTGCACACGGTCGAACGCGTCGAGGCGTTGTTCCCGGATCACTTCCGGAATTTCGTGTTCGTGAGCGTCGGCACGGTCGACAGCGAATCGTTCGGCAGCGAGCAGTCGTTGCGCACGCTGCAGTACGAGACCCGCGCGTCGCTCGACGGCCTCGTCAACTACGCCCAGGTCCACGGCAAGGGCGCGTGCTGGTTCGACGCGTATGGCGCGGATCGTCTCGCCGAACTCGAGAGGCTCGCGTTGACAGTGCGAGAGGCGTTCCCCCACAGCGTCTTCTTCACCAACCGGCTCGTGTTCGAGAAGGAGCGCTGGTGGAATCGCCTGCTGCACAGCGAGACCCCGCTCGCCATGCAACGCCTGCTGAACGCTCACGGAGTCGAACTCGTGATCCTGCCGGTGACGTTGCGCGAAGACAGGGCGACGGGCGCGTGACCGCTTCCGTATAGCGGCGCGATCTGGCCCTCCCCGGGGCGTTGACGCTGCAGACACCTGCAATTGACAGGTGTAGAATGAACGTTCATTCTAAGTCGCATCCCAGTCTCCGCGCCGCCCATCCGGGCCAGCACGACCTACTCTGCCGAGGCCTCATGTCGCCCAAGTTCGCGAGCCGCAGGGCTGTCTTTGCCGTCGTTGCTCTCACCGCAGTAGCGGCATGCGGCGGCCCGTCAGGCCCGCCCCAGGGCCACGGCGCCGTACCCGTCACGGTCGTCACGCTCACCACGGCGCCGGTCGTGCTCCGACGTGAGCTGCCGGGACGCACCACGCCCTACCTCGTCGCGGAAGTACGGCCGCAGGTGAATGGGATCGTGAAGCAGCGCCTCTTTATCGAAGGATCTGCGGTGGAGGCGGGACAACCGCTGTACCAGCTCGACGACGCGACGTACCGGGCGAACCTCGCCAGCGCCAGGGCTGCGCTTGCCCGCGCCGAGGCGACGCTCAATACCGCCCGTCTCAACGCACGGCGCTCCGCCGACCTGTTCGCAATCAACGCAGTCAGCAAGCAGGACGACGAAAACGCCGCGGCTGCGTTGCAGCAGGGCGAAGCCGACGTGGCCGCCGCCGCGGCGGCTGTCCGCAGCGCAGAGGTCATCCTGGGCTACGCGCGCATCACCGCACCCATCGGCGGCCGCATCGGCAAGTCGACGGTGACACAGGGCGCACTCGTCACGGCTAACCAGGAGACGCCGCTCGCAACGGTGCAGCAGCTCGACCCCATCTACGTGGACCTGACGCAGCCCAGCGCGGAATGGCTTTCACTGCGCAGAGAACTGGCCGCGGGCCGGCTCGAGGGGGCGCAGGACATGCCGGTCGCAATCGTCCTCGAGGACGGCACGCCCTACGCGCAGCCCGGCAAGCTTGCATTCTCCGAAGTCAGCGTCGACCCGACGACCGGCAGCTTTGCGTTGCGCGTCGTCGTCCCGAACCCCGAGCACATCCTGCTGCCCGGCATGTACGTGCGCGCCATCCTCGGCACGGGCACGCGCCAGGCTGGACTGCTCGTGCCGCAGCAGGGCATTGCGCGCGATCCCAGGGGCCATACGACGGCGATGGTCGTCGGACAGGATGGCAACGTGGAAGTGCGGCCGGTGCGCGTGAGCGAGGCGATCGGCGACCGGTGGCTGGTCGAGGATGGTCTTGCCGCAGGCGACAAGGTGATCGTCGAAGGCCTGCAGAAGGTGCGGCCGGGCGTGCCCGTGCAGGCGACGGAAGCCGGCGCGGCACCGTCGTCGGCCGCCCCGCCCAGTCCCGCGCGGCAGCCGTAAGCCCCGTCATGGCACGCTTCTTCATCGACCGGCCGATCTTCGCGTGGGTCATCGCGATCATCATCATGCTGGCGGGCGGCCTCGCGATCACGCAGCTGCCGATCTCGATGTACCCCAACATCGCGCCGCCCGCGGTGACGATCAGCGCCAACTACCCGGGCGCAACGGCGAAGGTCGTCCAGGACGCGGTGACGCAGATCATCGAGCGCAACATGAAGGGCCTCGACGGGCTGATCTACATGTCTGCGACCAGCGATGCCTCGGGCAACGCGTCGATCACCCTCACGTTCGAATCCGGCACCGACCCGGACATCGCGCAGGTCCAGGTGCAGAACAAGCTGCAGCTGGCGATGCCCACGCTGCCACAGGAAGTGCAGCGCCAGGGCGTCAACGTGACCAAGTCGCGCAGCGGCTTCCTCATGGTCATCGCGTTCGTCTCGAAGGACGGCAGCATGACGCGCGACGACATCTCGGACTACGTCGGCTCGAACCTGATCGACCCGTTGAGCCGCGTCCCGGGGGTAGGCACGGTGCAGCTCTTCGGGTCGCCGTACGCGATGCGCATCTGGCTCGACCCGAACAAGCTCGAAACGTATGGCCTCGCCATCGGCGACATCATCACGGCGGTGCGCGCCCAGAACGCCCAGGTCACGATCGGCCAGCTCGGCGGCGCGCCTTCGGTCCAGGGGCAGCAGCTGAACGCGACGATCAGCGCGCAGGAGCGCCTGCAGACGCCGGAGCAGTTTCGCGCCATCGTCCTGCGCAGCCATCCCGACGGGTCGGCCCTCAAGCTCGGCGACGTCGCGCGCGTCGAAATCGGCGCGGAAACCTACGAGTTCGTCAGTCGCTACAACGGGCAGCCGGCGAGCGGCATGGCGATCTCGCTGGCCACCGGCGCCAACGCGCTTGAAACCGCTGCCGGCGTCGAGCGGGCGCTGGCCGGACTGCGGCCATACTTCCCGGCAGGCCTCGAAGCGATAGTCCCGTTCGACACGACACCGTTCGTGCGGATGTCGATCAAGGGCGTCATCACGACGCTGGTCGAGGCGATCGTGCTCGTGTTCCTGGTCATCTACCTGTTCCTGCAGAACTTCCGCGCCACGCTGATCCCCACCATCGCCGTGCCGGTGGTGCTGCTCGGCACGATGGGTGTGCTGGCCGCGCTCGGCTTCTCGATCAACATGCTCACGATGTTCGCGATGGTGCTGGCGATCGGCCTGCTGGTGGACGACGCCATCGTCGTGGTCGAGAACGTCGAGCGCGTGATGCGCGAGGACGGACTGTCGCCGCTCGAGGCCACGCGCAAGTCCATGCGGGAGATCACCGGCGCGCTCATCGGCATCGGCATGGTGCTCGCGGCGGTGTTCGTCCCGATGGCGTTCATGCCGGGTTCGATCGGCGTGATCTACCGCCAGTTCTCCGCGACGATCGTGTCGGCGATGTCGTTGTCGGTGCTGGTCGCGATCGTGCTCACGCCGGCGCTGTGCGCGACGATGCTGAAGCCGGTGCGCAAGGGTGAGCACCACGCGGAGACCGGCTTCTTCGGGTGGTTCAACCGCGCGTTCGAGCGCGGCAGCGCGGCCTACCGGAACGGCGTGCGCGGCATCCTGGCGCGCAGCGGCCGCTTCATGCTCGTGTTCGCCGCCCTGGCCGTCCTGATGGGCCTGCTGTTCGTGCGGCTGCCG
>JAOUGW010000088.1 GCA_029865465.1 Gammaproteobacteria bacterium | reverse complement strand
TGGCGTCGTCCTGTGGGGACTGCACATGGGATTCACGCAGGGACTGCTGGCGACCCTGGTGGCCGACACCTCGCCCCCCGAACTCCGCGGCACCGCCTTCGGCATGTTCAACCTGCTGACCGGCGGTGCCCTGCTGGCCGCAAGCGTCGTCGCCGGCATCCTGTGGGACACCATCGGCGCGCGTGGCACCTTCGTCAGCGGCGCGGTGATTGCAACTGCGGCTCTGCTCGGGCTGATCGCAATTCGGCGGCAACCCGGCTTCGATGCCGGCGTCTCGAATTGAAGAAGACAGAATCGGGGGACATCGTAACCCGGCAACGCCGTTTGGCAGCGGGCTGAGCCAAAGGACCCGTATCCAGCCTTGACCGGTCGCCGGCACCCGAACGGGAACCGTCATAGCCGATAGCCCGGCTCCTCCTCGTCCAGGATTTCCTTCAGCGCATCGAAGTGCCGCCGGGAATAGTCGCCGGGGTACGAGTGCCACTGCGCGCAGGTCCTGGCGGCGACGTTCTCCGGTATCAACGCCGGCGCAAGCCCGGTGGACAGCGCCAGGATCTGCACCTTCGCGGCGCGCTCGAGGTAGTACAGATCGTCGAACGCCTCCGCGACCGAGGCGCCCACCACCAGCACGCCATGATTGCCCATCATCAGCACGCTCTTGCCTGCCGCGAGCAGACGGGCCACGCGCGCGCCTTCCGACGCATTGAGCGCCATTCCGTCGTAGTGACGGTCATACGCCACGCGCCCATGAAAGCGGCAGGCGTTCTGGTCCAGCATCAGCAGCTCGAAGTCCTTGATGCAACAGAGTGCCGTCGCATTGGGCATGTGCGTGTGCAGGATGCAGCGCGCCTGCGGCAGGCGTAAGTGCAGCTGCGCATGCAGATGCCACGCAGTGGGGTCGGGAGCACCGGGGCCTTCGACCGAGGATTCGTCGCGCGCGTCCAGCAACAGCAGTTCGCTGGCGCGGACGCGCGAGAAATGCCGCCCGTTCGGATTCATCAGGAAACGACAGCGGTCCTCCGAGATGGCGACACTGAAATGGTTGGCGATCGACTCGTGCCAGTTCAGTCGCGCCGCCCAGCGGAACGCCGCGGCCAGATCTGTGCGGGCATGGGCTTCGGCTGGCGGGATGGTATTCATGGCATTGACTCCGGCACGGAACGAACGGACTCTAGGGCCGGCGCAGCGGCGCGGCAATGAGGACCTTGCAATGCCTGCTCGCAGGAGCAACTGCATGAACATGACACCGTTCCCGGAGCAGTTCGCCGCCGAAGGCGTCGCCCTGGTGCGCGGACTCGTACCTGGGTCGCTGCTCGGCACGATCAACGCGGTGATGCGTGCGCGGGCAACGCGTGTGATGGCAGCACTCGGCTCCAGACCGATCGGGATCGGCAGCAGGAACGGTTACCACGAGCTGGTCCAGCGGTCGCCCGGCAGGTTCGACGTACCCATGCGCGAACAGGACCTGCTGCCGATCTGGGGCACGCAGGGTTCCACTGCGCCCGAGGTGCCGTGGCTGGAACTGGTGCGCGCGGCGCTGGGGCCCGACGCCAGGCCTTCGTTCTGCGGGGTCGTGTTCTCGCGTCCCGGCTCGCCCGCGCAGCAGTGGCACATCGACTCGCCGCACGAGGCCGCGGAGGCACGGCCAGCGCACGCGGTGAACGTGCTGCTGGCACTGGCGGATATCCCGCTCGCGGCAGGCCCGACCGAAGTGGCGCGCGGCACGCACCTCCTGACGAATCACCTGCAGCGGCCGTGGCTCGACCGCGACAGCCTGCTGTATCAGTCGGAGACGGAGATCACGCCCGCGCTCCTGCGGCAAACCGGGCACCACGGCGACGCGGCGGCACAACCTGCCGTGCAGGCGATGGCGGCGGGCGATTGCCTGATCTTCGACGACCGGATCCTGCACCGGGGCCTCGCCAACGACAGCGAGCAGGAGCGCTGGGTGGCTTACTTCAGTTACCTGCGTCCGCGCCCGGGCCTGGACCAGATTGCGGACACGCACTTCGAGGCATCGAGGTCGTTGTTCGATTGAGTCGGACTTGCGGTCGATTGCTGCTGCCTATCGATTCGATTACATCAGTCATTAATACTCAGCCCGGGTTCGCCCTATGATCCTGCCTCGAACCGCCTGTTCCTCTTGATCAAGGAGAAGCCAATGCAATGGAAACTGAACAAAGCGTCGCTCGTCGCCATCGCGGTCATCGCGACCCTGCCGGCGGCACCAGCGCTTGCGGCCGCCGCTGCGGGCGGCGCGAAGCCCAGCCAGTTCTGGTGGCCTGACCAGCTCGACCTGTCGGCTCTGCGGCAGCACGATGCCAGGTCCAATCCGCTGGGCCAGGACTTCGACTACGCCAAGGCGTTCGCGGGCCTCGACCTGAACGCGGTCAAGCAGGACATCAAGACGGTCATGACGACATCGCAGGCCTGGTGGCCCGCGGATTACGGCAACTATGGGCCATTCTTCATCCGCATGGCCTGGCACAGTGCCGGCACTTACCGCGTCAACGACGGGCGCGGTGGCGCCGATGGCGGACAGATGCGTTTCGATCCGCTCAACAGCTGGCCCGACAACGCAAACCTCGACAAGGCCAAGCGGTTGCTCTGGCCGATCAAGCAGAAATATGGCCAGAGCCTGTCGTGGGGCGACCTGATGGTGCTCACCGGCAATGTCGCGCTGGAGTCCATGGGATTCAAGACCTTCGGCTTCGCCGGCGGACGCGCCGACGACTGGGAGCCCGACCTCGTCTACTGGGGTCCCGAACAGAAGTTCCTGGCCGACGAGCGCTACAGCGGCAACCGGCAACTGCAGAGGCCGCTCGCGGCCGTACAGATGGGCCTGATCTACGTCAACCCGGAGGGTCCGAACGGCAAGCCCGATCCGCTGGCAGCCGCGCAGGACATTCGCGAGACCTTCGGCCGCATGGCCATGAACGACGAGGAGACGGTTGCCCTCATCGCGGGCGGTCACGCGTTCGGCAAGGCGCACGGCGCCCACGACCCTGCCAAGTGCGTCGGGGCCGAGCCCGCGGCCGCCGGCATCGAGCAACAGGGCCTCGGCTGGGCGAACAAGTGCGGCAAGGGTAACGGCGCGGACACGGTCACCAGCGGCCTCGAAGGGGCGTGGTCGAGCAACCCCATCGCGTGGTCCACGAGTTACCTCGACAACCTGTTCGCGTTCGACTGGGTACAGACCCGCAGCCCGGGTGGCGCAATCCAGTGGATTCCTGCCAATGGCCAGGGCGCAAACATGGTGCCGGACGCGCACGATCCGTCGAAGCGGCATGCGCCGATCATGTTCACGACGGACCTCGCGCTGAAGGAGGATCCGAGCTATCGCAAGATTGCCAAGCGATTCCAGGAGAACCCGGAGGAATTCAGGCTCGCGTTCGCCAAGGCCTGGTTCAAGCTGACGCACCGCGACCTGGGCCCGCGTGCCCGCTATCTCGGCCCGGAGGTCCCCGGCGAGGAATTGAGCTGGCAGGACCCCGTCCCGCGTGTCGACCATGCGCTGATCGACGCACAAGATGCGGCGACCCTGAAGTCGAAGATCCTCGCGTCCGGGCTGACCGGCCCCGAATTGATCCGGACGGCTTGGGGCTCGGCGGCCACGTTCCGTGGCACGGACATGCGCGGTGGCGCCAACGGGGCACGCATCCGCCTGGCACCGCAGAAGGACTGGTCCGTCAACGGTCCGCAGGAACTGGCCAAGGTACTGTCGCGTCTCGAGGCCGTGCAGAAGGACTTCAATCGTTCACTCTCCGGCGGCAAGCAGGTCTCGCTGGCGGACGTTATCGTCCTGGGCGGTAACGCCGCGATCGAGCAGGCCGCGCGCAATGCGGGCTACGAGGTGCAGGTGCCGTTCAAGCCCGGTCGCAGCGACGCGTCGCAGGCGCAGACCGACGTGGCGTCGTTCGCCGCGATGGAACCCTACGCGGATGGTTTCCGGAACTACTACGCCAGCGGCCACGGGCAGTCGCCTGCAGCAATGCTGGTCGAGAAGGCGAACCTCTTGACGCTGTCCGTGCCGGAGATGACAGCGCTGGTCGGCGGCATGCGGGCTCTGAACGCCAATGCCGGACAGGCGGCGCATGGCGTCTTCACGAACCGGCCGGGCACCCTGAGCAACGACTACTTCGTGAACCTGCTTGACCTGTCCACCCAGTGGAGCAAGTCCGCCACGATCGAGGGCATCTACGAGGGCCGGGACCGCAGCAGCGGCGCGCTCAAGTGGACCGCAACTCCCGTGGACCTGGTGTTCGGTTCGAATGCCGAGTTGCGCGCCGTGGCCGAAGTGTACGCCGCAGCGGACGGCAAGCAGCGGTTTGTGCAGGACTTCGTGAAGGCCTGGGACAAGGTGATGAACCTGGACCGCTTCGACCTGCGCTAAGTGCCTTGGTAAGGGGGACGGGACGCGCATCATGCATTGGAGCGCGTCCCGTCGCTCCCAGCGTCGCGCTAACGAACGTTGGTGAGGCTCTCCGCCGACGCGGCAGATTGAAATCGCCCCGGCATCCGGCTGATGCGGCCATATCCGGCAAACCGCCAGTGCAGCGAGCCCCGGCGTAAGGCCGATGCCGGATGCCCCGGACCGCATCGCCGATCAACATCGGCACGTGAGCGCAGCAACGGTACGGCGCGCATTTCACGGCCGGCTCCGAGCTTCGCTGCGCTCGTCAAGCAGCGATACACCCTCCAGTCAGGAGCAGACCCATGCACATGTACGAAGAGCTTTTCGTCCACCCGACCGGCTTTCTGCGCGCCGCCGTCGGTGCGACGCTGGCTGCACTGCCGCTTGCCGCGCCATGCGCGGCGACCGATATCTGCGGGCAGACCACCCAGCAACTGCACCTGGCCTGCCAGGCCGAGGTCGAGGACGATTTCCGTGTCGCCCGTGCCAAGTGCCTCAATACCGTCGATCCGGTGGCCCGGCGGACGTGCCTGGCTGACGCGGACGACTCGCGTCTCGATTCGGTGGCAGAGTGCGGCGAGATCCGGCTGCTGCGCCAGGACGTCTGCGCGGAGCTGGGGCCGGGCCCCTACGATCCGGTGCTGAACCCCGCCAATTTCGTCGTCACGATCACCAATCCGTATGCACCGTTCAAGCCCGGCAAGTGGTGGGAGTATCGTAAGCAGACCGACGAGGGTATCGAGCGAGTGCGGGTCGAGGTTCTCGACCAGAGGCGCCAGATCCTCGGCATCCAGGCGACCGTGGTTCGCGACCGGGTGTGGCTCGACGGCGAACTGGTCGAGGACACGATCGACTGGCTGGCGCAGGACCGGCAGGGCAACGTCTGGTACCTTGGCGAACTGGCCAGGAACTACGAGGACGGCCGCCTGGAAAGCCTCGATGGCTCGTGGGAAGCCGGCAAGAATGGGGCGAAGCCGGGGTTGTGGATGACCGGTGCGCCGAAGGTCGAACTCTTCTACCGCCAGGAGTGGGATCCGGGCAGCGCGGAGGACGTCGTCGAAGTGGAGAGCGTGAATGCGCCGGACGATGTTCCGTTCCGCAACTCGAAACCGGTCCTCATGACCGAGGACTGGACGCCGCTGTCGCCGGATGGCCTGGAACTCAAGTTCTACGTGCCAGGCGTCGGCTTCGTCATGGAGGTCGAAGTCGCCAACGGCGAAACGCTCAGGCTCGTGGACTATTCGCGCTGATCATTGGCTCGCGGTGGACGACGGTGAGTCGTCCGCCGCGTCCGCCGCGTCCGCCGGGGGTGTACGTCATGTCCATCGATCGAAGCAAGCTGCTGTCCATCGCCGGCGCGGTGGCCGCGATCCTGGCCGGCGTCGGCGGACTCCTGGCTCTGGAGATCATCGAAGAGCCGCAGATGACGTGGCCGCAGCTGCTGATGGAGCTGGCCGAGCCACTGTTGATCGTGCTGGCAGTGGCGGGAGTCGTGCTGTTGTTCAACCGCATGCAGCGCCAGCATCGGGAGCAGCTCGCGCTGCTCAGAGATCTCGACGTGGCGCGCGCCGAAGGCGCGCACTGGCGCAACGACATGCGCGAGCTGCTCAAGGGCCTGAGCGCAGCGATCGACGCCCAGTTCGATCGCTGGCAACTCACCGCGGCGGAACGCGAAGTCGCACTTCTGATGCTGAAGGGCCTGAGCCACCGGGAGATCGCCATCGCGCGGGACACCAGCGAGCGCACCATCCGCCAGCAGGCACAGGCCATCTACGGCAAGGCGAGCCTCAGCGGCCGTGCGGCGCTGTCCGCATTCTTCCTCGAAGACCTGCTGCTGCCCCGCGAACCGAAGTAGCCGGCATCCGTGCGCCGGGCGTGCATCCAGGCGTCGTGCCTCGCCGGCGCTCGCCATGAGTCGCTGACGCGCCCGCCCCGCTTCTGATCAGGCGCCCGCTTCGTCTCGTTTTTCGCGGCCTGGCCCCGTCTCACATGACATAACGTGACGGGGGTCACGGTGACGCGCGGGCCGCCACACGAGAATGCGCCCACGGTCGGCGGCCGCGCGCAGGGGCGGGCGCGACGGCCGGCCATCCACGTGGTTCCGTTGCCAGGAAGACCAAGCCGTGCAAGTTGCCAACCGCAAGCCGCAGGCGCTCGTCGTCGAGGACAACGAGCACCTCGCCTTCCTGCTCGGCTACATGCTCGAGCGGGAAGGCTTCGACACCGTGACGCTTGGCGACGGGCGCCAGGCGGCACACCACATTGCGGCATCGAAGGCACCCGACCTCGTGCTCCTGGACCTGATGCTGCCTTACCTCGACGGCTTCGAGATTCTCGGGCTGCTGCGGGCGCACCCGCAGTGGAAATCGGTGCCGGTCATCGTGCTGTCCGCACGCACCGGAGAAGACGACGTGGTACGCGCCCTCGAGAGCGGCGCGAACGATTTCATGCGCAAACCCTACCGACCGCGGGAACTGCTCGCCCGCGTGAAGCGCCTGATCGCGGAGCGCGCCGATGCGGCCGCGTGACATCCCGGCGTTGCGGCGTCGCGGCGCGGCCGTGATGCTCTGCGCGACCCTGCTGGCGACGTCCATCACGGCGCGGGCCGAGCCGGACCTCGAGCGCATCCGCGCCGTGGCGCAGGCCGGCGACCACGCCGACGCGCTCGCGCAGCTCGACGCCCGGCTGGCGGAGCACCCCGACGACCGCGATACGCTCTTCCTGCGCGCGCAGGTGCTCGCCTGGTCCGGCGATTTCGCGGCGAGCCGCGCCGCATACGACGGGCTGCTCGCGGCGGCGCCGGGTAACGTGGACTACCTGTTCGGGCGTGCGCAGGTGTGGCTGTGGCTCGATGAGCCGGCGCGTGCGCTCGAGGACGTGCGTGCGGCCCGCGCACTCGCGCCCGAATACGCGGCACTCGCCGAGATCGAGCACCAGGCCGTCGCGGCGCTTGCCGCCCGCCAGCCCCCGGCTGCGCCAGCGCTGGGCCTGCTCGAGGTTCTCGCGCTGGCGAGCTGGCAGAACCTCGATCGCGGTTACGACGACTGGCTGAGCGGCATGGTCGCGGGTCGCGCCCGGGTGTCGACGAATACCGAACTGCGCGGCTCGGCCGCCTATCAGCGCCGCTACGGCAGCGACGATGTCGACGCGAGCGCCGGCGCGACGTGGTTTGGCGGCGGCAGGTTCGAGTTCGGCGCGGACCTCGGCGCCGCCGCGAACGCGGACTTCCTGCCAGAGTGGTCCGGCCAGGCGCACCTGCTCGCGCGAGTGGCGCCCGCCACCTCGCTGCTGCTCGCCTACCGGCACGCGCAGTACGCGGCCACGCACAACGACACGGTGTCGCTCACGGCCGAGCATTACCTGGATCGGTTCCGTCTCGCCTACACCCTGTATCGCGGCGACCCCGCCGACGCGCCATACGCGTACTCGCACGTGGCGCGCGTGGACTACTACTACTCGGAGCCGAACTGGGTGGGCGTGCAGTACGTCATCGGCGAGGAAGCGGAGAGCGACGGAGCGGGCGGGCTGCTGGTGTCCCGCGTCGAGGGTGCTGCGGTCCTCGGCCGGCACGCGCTCGCCTCCGATTGGTCGCTGGTCTGGGCGCTCACCTGGCATGAACAGGGAGAGCTGTACCAGCGGGCAGGGTTCGATGTCGGCCTCGCTCGCCGCTTCTGAAGCCGTACTGCGGGTGGCCTGGGTCACCGCTCAGGTGTCGCTGGCAGGCACGGCACTGCTATTGCTGTGCTTGTTCTGGATGCACACGCGACGGCGGACGCTCGAGCAGCGCGAACGCTCCTTCGTCGCACGCTGGCGACCGACGCTGGCGGCCATCGCCCTCGGCGGCACGACGCAGCCGGAACAGCTGCCGTCGCTTGCGCGGCGCGAGCACGAACTGTTCCTGCGCGAATGGATCGCCATGCACGAGGCGCTCGACCGGACCTCCTGCTGCGGCTTCGACGCGCTGAACCGCCAGTTGAAGGTAGGCGCGATCGCCACGCGCATGCTGCGCCAGCGACGCCTGCCGAGCCGCCTGCTGGGCACCGTCGCGCTCGGTCACGTCGGCGATGCAGCGGCGTGGGACGCACTGCTCGCGGAAACCGGATCGCACAATCTCGCGCTGTCGCTCGCGGCGGCGCGCGCCCTGGTGCGGCTGGATGCTGCCCGCGCCGTCGCCGCGTTGATGCCCCTCATCGAGCGCCGCGAGGACTGGCCGCACACGCGTATCTGGCCACTGCTGCAGGAAGCCGGCCCGGAAGCCGTCACCGGCACGCTGCTCGCCGCCATCGCCCGTTCCGCGTCGCGTGCGCAAGCCCGGCTGGTGCACCTGCTGCCGCTCGCCGACGAGACCGAGGCCGCAGCCTGCATCCGCCGGCTGCTGCAGACCACGGACAGCGATTGGGTCGTCGGCGCCTGCATGGGTGTCATCGAGAGCCCGGCGGAACTGCCGACGATCCGCCACTTCGCCGCGCATCCGCGCTGGCACATCCGCATGCTCGCGGCCAAGGCGCTGGGACGGCTCGGCGACGCGCAGGACGAGGCCCGGCTGGTCGCCATGCTGGGCGACACCGAGTGGTGGGTCCGCTACCGCGCGGCGCAGGCGCTGGTCGCGCTGCCGTGGATGCCCAGGAAGCGGCTCGAGGCGGTCCGCGACGCCCAGGCCGACCGCTACGCGCGGGACGCGATGGACCACGCCATCGCCGAGCGGGCGTACCAATGAGCCTCGAGAGCTTCATCGTCGCCCTGCAGTGGCTGTTCCTCGGCCACTTCGTCGTGCTGAACGTCGTGTACCTGGCCCTGAACCTGATCGCGCTGTTCGAGCTGCGCCGCCACCTTGGAGCGCGCGTTGCCGAGTCGGGCAGCGCGCTGGCGGCGGAACTCGACCTGCCGATCAGCGTGGTCGTGCCGGCCTACAACGAGGCCATGACGATCGGCGAGTCGATACGCGCGCTGCTGCAGCTCGAGTACCCGCACTTCGAGATCGTGGTGGTCAACGACGGCTCGCGTGATGCGACGCTCGACACGCTGGTCAAGGAATTCTCGCTGCGCCCGTTCCCCGAGGCCTACCGCGTCCGCCTCGCGACACAACCCATCCGTGCCGTGTACCGCTCGGTGCTCTACCCGCAGCTGCGGGTGATCGACAAGGCCAACGGCGGCAAGGCCGACTCGGTCAACGTGGGTATCAATGCCGCGCGATACCCGATCTTCTGCGTGATCGACGCCGATTCCGTACTGCAGCGCGACAGCCTGCGGCGCGCCGTGCAGCCGTTCCTCGACGACTCCACCACGGTGGCAACCGGCGGCACGGTCCGTATCGCCAACGGTTGCCGGGTGAGTGGCGGCTTCCTCGAGGAGGTCGGCCTGCCGCGGCATCCGCTGGCGATGTTCCAGATCGTCGAGTACCTGCGTGCGTTCCTGTTCGGTCGCCTCGGCTGGTCGCCGTTGAACGCGCTGCTGATCGTCTCCGGCGCGTTCGGCCTGTTCCGCAAGGAGGCGGTCGTGGCGGCCGGCGGCTTCCGCGCCGACACGATCGGCGAGGACATGGAACTCGTGGTGCGCATGCACCGCGTGCTGCGCGCGCAGGGCCGGCCCTACCGGATCTGCTACGTGCCCGACCCGGTCTGCTGGACGGAGGCGCCGGAGGACCTCAGGACCCTGGCCCGGCAGCGGATCCGCTGGCAGCGCGGCCTGATCGAGAGCCTCAAGCTCAACGCATCGCTGTGCTTCAACCCGCGCGCCGGCAGCGTCGGCATGCTGGCGTTCCCGTTCTTCCTGCTGTTCGAATGCCTCGGGCCGCTGATCGAGGTCGTCGGCTTCCTGGCACTGGTCGCGGCGGCGATCGCCGGCCTGCTGTCGTTCGAAGCGTTTGCGGTCCTCACCGGGCTGTCGATCGTGCTCGGCATCCTGCTATCGACCAGCGCTTTCGTGTTCGAGCAGATGTCGTTCCACGTCTACCCGCGCACCGGCCAGACGCTGCGCCTGTTCGCGTTCGCCGTGCTGGAGAACTTCGGCTACCGCCAGTTGAACTCCGTGTGGCGCGTCATCGGCACGTTCCAGCACCTGCGCGGCAAGCCCGCCAAGTGGGGCGAGATGAAGCGGCTGGCCACCTGGCATCGTCCCGGCTGAGGCCTGGCCTGTCACTCGCCAGCACCAGCGCGGCAGCCTCGATTCCAGGAGGCGTTCTACGACGCGTTCAGTCAACCTGATGCGCTGTCAGGAACATGGACTTCTCCAGAGCAGTAAAGAAGTCCTGGTACGGCTTGGGATCCTCCACGGCCTTGTCCATGTACTGCGCGTTGGCGCGGACCAGCATCTGGTTGGTCCCGCGGGGTCGTGCAGTCACCGTCATCCGGAGCTGATAGCCCGACAGCTTGGTCGCGCTGACAGTCCCGAGATCGAGGTCCGCCTTGTCGACCACGAAGCCCAGATCCTGCAGCGTGGATATCACGGAGCGGAGCGTCTGTGTCTTGTCTGCGGTATCGAACGCGCGCTGCTGGTAGCTGCGCAATTGAACCGCGCTCTGCTCCGAGCCCATGATCACCTTGGTTGACGGCGCGCAGCCGGCGAGCAGTACGGCAGACAGGAGCGCTGCCACGATTCGATGGGTATGCATCAGATTGCCTGCAATTCGAGGAATATGCTCTTGGACAACCGGTCGAAGAACTCCTGGTAGACCGCCGGGTCCTCGATCGAATCGATACGCGACAACTGGTTGTCGACATTCCAGACGAGACGCTGGATCGTGATCCTCAGGACCTGGGCGTCGGCTCGGGGCGTACCGTCCGCCGCAAGAGCCGGGCGCGTGACGAGAGACACGCGGATCTTCTGTGTCTTGTCCACGGCGTAGTGAGCGCCAAAAAGCGCCAGCGCGACAGCAGCCGTGATCTGTCCCGCGTTCCACGCGGACCTGTCCTTGGACGCAACGATGACGCCGAGCCTGGTCTCGCTCTCATCGATATTGAACCCCAGATCCTGGAGCACGCCGGCCGATGCCGCCAGCAGACTGGTTTCGCTGATGCCGTCCAGCCGTCGCGACTGCAGCTGGCGGCGCTCGAGCGAATCGGGTGTTGGCGTGAGTGCGTCTTCGGGAATGGTCGCACACCCGGCAAGTACGGCAGCTGCCGATAAAGCAATCAGCAGCCCCCTGGTTCCAGGGCGCCCGCGGCTGGACGTGGTCATGTGCGGACTCAGAAGCTGGAAGTGTGGTACGCGAAGTCCCGGACCTTCTTGGCGTCATCAAACTTGATGATGACCGTGAGGGTCTTCTGGCTGGTGGACGACGCGCCTGCGTTGCGGCCGGCACTTCCTCCGACTCCACCACCCACGCCGGACCCGCCCCCGAGGATCAGGGCGCTCAAGCCGCCGCTGCTCGTCGAGTACGCAACGTCGGTGGAGATCTTGTCGTAGATCCAGACCTCCCGGCGTTCCTCGTCGGTGCTCACGATGTTCGGTGAGCCAAGCACCGTGGCAACCTCTGCGCCGGACATGCCGACGCGAATCTCCTTCTGTACTGTCCCGACGGTGACACGGTCATT
>JAOUGW010000309.1 GCA_029865465.1 Gammaproteobacteria bacterium | reverse complement strand
ACTGGACATTCCGCGCTGGCTACAGCACGACCGACCAGCCGATCCCGAAGAGCGAGATGACCTTCAACATCCTCGCCCCGGGCGTGATGGAGGACCATTTCACCGTCGGCTTCACGCGCCAGCAGGCGAGCGGCAACGAACTCAACTTCTCGTTCATGTACGCGCCGGAAGTGAAAATCAAGGGTCCGCAGAACTTCGACCCGACCCAGACCGTCGAGCTGAGCATGTCGCAGTTCGAACTCGAAGTCAGCTACAGCTGGAAGCGTTGATCAGCCTGTCACGCGCGGTGCAAGGGCACGACGAGCAGAAACCATGAAAGTCCTGCCTGGATTGCTGCTCGCCGCTGCACTCGCGATCCTCGGCAACATCCTGGCGGACTATCTCGCCGCCGCCCTCGGCTTCGGGCACGGCGCGATCAGCGGCATCATGGTGGCGATCCTGCTGGGGCTGGCCCTCGGCAACCTGGCGAAGTTGCCCGAGGCGTTCAGCGCCGGCATCTCGTTCGCGGTGAAGCGTGTCCTCAGGCTCGGCATCGTGCTGCTCGGGCTGCGCTTGAGCATCGCGGAAGTGGGCAGCATCGGGCTCAAGACGCTGCCGGTGGTGCTGGTGACGGTCCCGGCCGCCATCCTCATCGTCTCGTTCCTCGGCAAGCGCATCCACCTGAGCGACCGGCTCGCCACGCTGATCGCGGTTGGAACCAGCATCTGCGGTAACACCGCCATCGTCGCCGTCGCACCCACGATCGGCGCGAAGGACGAAGAGACCAGTTACGCCGTCGCGTGCATCACGGTCTTCGGCCTGGTGGCGATGCTTGCCTACCCGTTCGCGGCGCACTGGCTATTCAGCGGTGATGCTTTCAGTGCGGGACTGTTTATCGGCACGGCGGTGCACGATACGTCGCAGGTGGCCGGCGCGGGCATGGTCTACCAGCAGTATTACCATGCCCCACAGGCGCTCGACGTCGCGACGGTGGCGAAGCTCGAGCGCAACCTGTCGATGTTGATCGTCATCCCACTCATGTCGATCCTGTACCACCGGCGCGCAGCCACGGGTGCGGCCGCACCGGCCTGGTGGACGCTGGTGCCGCTGTTCGTAGTGGGTTTCGCCGTAATGAGCGTGATCCGCTCGATCGGGGACCTGGGTGGCGACCGGCCGTTCGGCCTGCTCGATGCCGCGCAGTGGAAGAGCTTCCTGTCGCTTGCGTCCACCACGGTGAGCTATTGCCTCGCCATCGCGATGGCTGGCGTGGGCCTGGGCACCAGCATCAAGGGCCTGCGGTCGATCGGGCTCAAGCCGCTCGGGCTCGGGCTGCTGTCCGCATTGATCGTCGGTGCGATCAGCTTCGCGCTCGTCAGTACCCTTTACTGACAGGTGCCGCCACGGACGCCGACAGGGCGTCTCTGCCAGCGGTGGCAGGAGGGAGGGCGGCTACGAGCGTCAGGGCGACGCTGGTGCCGGCTCTTTGCCGTAGTGGCTGTCGAGGTATCCGACGACGGTGGCGATATCCTCCGCCGTCAGCGGCGCGCCCATGACCTTGACCATCTTGTTGACGGTCTTCTCCCAGGCCGCTTTGTCCTGGAACGGCGAGTTCATGAGGATGTAGTCGAGGCTGTGGCACATCGAGCAGCTTGCCTGCACCTGCGGGAGGCCCGGGCCTTCAGTCAAACGGATGCTGGTTTCGTCCGCAGCTGCGGTTGCGATCGAGCCAGCCATCACTACGGACGTGATCGCGTTGCGCACGGCATGCTTATGCGACATGGTAGTCCACCTTCTGCACCACGTTGTGGTGATAGCCGGCCGGGTTGTGCACGAGCGTGTCTGTCTGGGTCGACCCGTCGCGTGCATGGGCGCGGGCCATCAGGGTCATCGCACCGGCTTGTCCGGGCTTGATGGCATATCGCCATTGCCGCCACGAGTAGCGTCCGAGATCGCGCTCCAGCCTCGCATTGCGCCAAGTGCTCCCACCGTCCAGGGAAACCTCGACGTCGCGAATGCCCGAGCCGCCGTCCCAGGCGATGCCGAGCACGTCAATGCGTCTGCCGCGCTCCAGTACTGCGCCCGGCGCAGGATCGACCACCAGCGAATTCACCTTGATGGCGGTGATGGGGGAATTCTGCTCGGTGTCCTGCGATTCGAAGCCGCTCGCGCCGAACATGCCCTTCGGCACCCGGTATGCGGTCTTCATCCAGAAGCCATCGAACGGCTTGTCGGTCACGGTCAGGTCAGCGACCGCCTTGATCCAGTACGTCGCGGTCCAGCCCGGGGCCACGAGTCGCGCAGGTGCGCCGTTCCATTTCGGCAGCGGCTCGCCATTCATCTCGAAGGCAATCAGCGTGTCCGGATCGAGCGCCTTCCACATGGGCAGGCTCTTGACGAAGTCGGGCCCGGTGAGCGTCGGTGCATCCGCGCCGTTGCCGATCACCTCGAGCGCTCCTGCGGCGAGCCCCGCATCCTCGAGGACGTCCTTCAGCCGCACCCCGCGCCACACGGCGTTGCCCATGGCGCCATAGCCCCACTGGACGCCAGGCACGTGCGGCGAGAACAAGCCGCGACGATTGCCCGAACACTGGTTGACGGCGGCGACCTCGGTCATCTTGAACTTGCGCCGGATCGTGTCGTACGTGAACTCGCGTTCCGACTTCACGCCCGGACCGGAGATCCGCAGTCGCCATGCTGCCCGCGTGATTTCAGGAACCCCGGTATGCCAGCGCACGTAGAAGGCGTCATTCGGGGTGAACGCATGACGATACAACGAAACGGGGGTTTCGTAGTTCGGTGGCCGGAAGCTGCGCTTGATGAGCGGCTGCTTGCCCGGCAACGCATCGAGAATGCCGGAGGCCACGGCGCCAGCCGGCAAGGCTTCGCCTGACGCAGCGCCAAGGATTCCCGGCAACAACAAGCCGCCTGTCATCGCGCTCGTGGATCCGAGAATGAATTTCCGCCTGTCCATGTTGCCCCCGAGCGCGCTGCGCTTCCGCTGCGGTTGATTTGATGCCAATGCGGGATTTCCCGCAAGGGCCCGCGTGGGTTCAGTGCATCAACCCGGGTCCGGCGTCAGCCGCAACGAAGAGCCCCATCACGACGAGAAAGATTCCAAACAACCTGCGCAATGAGGATTGCGGCAGCCGTCGACCGAGGCGCCTGCCTGCGAGGCTGCCGAGCACCCCGATCGCGGCCATCAACAGCAATGCGTGCCAGTCGAGCGCGAGTCCCCTGGCTTCCAGCACCTGCTGGTACTTGCC
>JAOUGW010000308.1 GCA_029865465.1 Gammaproteobacteria bacterium | reverse complement strand
GCTGTCGCCGCTGCGGTGAGCAGTGGCCCCGTGACGAGCAGCGTCGTCGCACCCGCCGCCGCGCCATGGAGCGTCGTGGCGGCGTCGGCCGTCGGCGTGATGGTCTGCACCGCGACAATCTGGCGCGACGCGGCCGAGTTGCCGCCATGCGGACGGCCGAGCGGCGACGCGAGCACGACTCGGCCGGGATCGAGCCCGACCCCGGTCGGATTCGGCACCGCCTGCACGATTGCGTACTCGACATCCGGATCGCCAGCCGCGCCGACACGCAGCACGCTCCCGGCAACGATGTTCTGCCGATTGTCGAGCAGGAATGCCTGCGCACCAGCCGGCAACGCGGCGTCGAGCATGCGCACGGCGCCATTGTCGGTCGTGGTGACGTGGGCGGCCTGGACGCCCGCGGCGACGAGCGTGCCGAGCGGCGCCCCGAGATCTACCGCGTGCACGTCGCCTATCCGACGCAGCTCGCCGCGCGTGCCAGCGACGAACCGTACGAAATGCGTGGCCGCAAACCCACCGTTGTTGCCGACGACCACGATGGAGTCGCCAGGAACCGCCGGCCGCGCCAACGTCTCGAGGTCTGCTGCCCCGGGCGCGGGCAACGCACCGAGAACGCGGGCATCCTCCGCGTCGGCGTGGTCGAACTGCAGTGGCGTCTCCAGCTCGACGCGCCAGCTCCCACCGCCCAGGTCGACGGCGCTGCGCAGGAATATCAGCTCCTCGTTGGTCATCAGCGCGCCGGCCGAAAGCTGCAAGATGCGGTCCGCGACGACGCCGGCACCGCCGGTAAGCGTGAGCCACGTCGCGCCGGCCGCATGGCGGCCGACCAGCGTGAGCGCCACCGCGACCGCCGGCAGCGCGCCGTAGTGCTCGACGCCGTTGGCGCCGGTCCCGTGCGATCGTTGCAGCGGCAACCCGGTGGTGATCGATACGGTCGACGCGGTGAGCGCGCCCGAGGCCTGCCGATATTCCGCGTCGGATCCCGTTCCGATGCGCACCCAGTCGTTGGCCGCCACTACGAGTGGCGTCGCCCCCTGGACGGTCAGCACGTCCGACGCCGCGGCAGCCGAACGGATGACGAGCGTGCCCGCCGCCGCGTCACTCTGATGGCGGAACAGCGTCGCGGACGCGTTGGCCGCCGAGAGCAGCCTCAGGACGCGGACGACGTACAGACGCTTGCCGCCATTCGTGAAGAAGCCCTCGACTGCGTGCGGCAGGAAACGGTGTTCCCCGTACGGGTCCGCGTTCAGCGTCTCGCCGAACGTCCGGCGGAACTCACCGACGCTGGTCACGAGGATCGGTACGCCGACCGGTCCCCGCTCCGTGACGCCGATCATCCCGGCGGTACTGGTCGACACGCCTTCGATCGGCTTGGAGCCGGTGTCAACCTCTTCAACGTACACCGCGGGGGCTAGGTATTCGGGCATGGCGTTCTCCTCACGATCCGCCTAGACAATGACGTCGACCTGGTTCTCGTGCTGGTCGTAGTCGGGAATGAACTCGACTGCGCTTGATGCAGACGATCCGGAATCCCTCGCGTAGAGCTCGATCTTCCCGGCGCGCGAGATCGGCGGCAGCCGATAGAAGCCTTGCGCATCGCTGCGCACCAGCAGCGGAATCAGCTGCTGGAAGGCAGCCGCGGCGGGCGGACCGGGGGGCCGCAGGCAGATCTGATGACGTCCTGCGAACCCGGTCGTGTCGAACAGGAGCACCTCGTCGCCGGCCACGGCCGCGTAGTTCAGCGTCGTCGAAAACGACGGTACCGCCGCCTGCAGTCGGCGCACGGTCGCGCCGCGACGATGCAGCAATGCGAGCGGCTGGTTGATTCGCACACGGGCCCAGTCGGCCGCGGCGGCCGACAGGTTGACCTGCAATGCGATGACGATCTCCTGGCGACTCGGATCGTCCGCGTCGACCGCCAGGACGTCGTTCGGCAGCAGGTTCAGCGCGTCCGAGACCCGCAGTTCGCTGGCGCCTTCCGGCACGTCGTCGAGCAACGTCTTCACGCTCATGGCGGCGTCGACCGGGCGATCCTCCACATCGAGCGCCGTGCCGACGGGCATGTCGGCGTAGAGCGGCGGCCAGAGCGCGGCGATGGGCGCCGCCCAGGGTGCGGCCGGAACCGGCCCGCCCGGGACTGGCGTCTCTGGCGTGCCGGCCGCGCCGGCGCCGGGCGGGGTGCGCCAGAGCTTGCTGACGCTGACATCCGCATTCGCGAGCGGCGTGATCGCGGTGCCGGTCTTCTTCAGAATCCGGCCCTGGATCGAGACCGCGGCCCGATGCATCTCGAGCGTCTGCTCGGGCGGCAGCGGCTGAACGGTCGCACCGGCCGGAAACGGCGAGGTCAGCGGAACAACGAGCGTCACCTGGTTGGCGAGCGGCCCGAGCGCGGCAATGACCGCGAATTCCGCACGCGCGCCATCGTCGGTGCCGATCAGCAGGCGCTGGGTGGCTTGCAACCCCAGCGACGAGTTCAGCGTGACGATTGCATTGCCGGAGGGACTCGCCACCGTTCGACGCGAGCAGCTGAACTCGACGGCAAGGCGCCGCGTGATGTACCGCTGGGCGCGCACCTCGAGTTCGACTCGACCGAGCGTGGCGATGCTCGGCGTGAAGGCGCGTGCCGGGCGCCCGGCGACACCGATCAAGCTATCTTCGACGATGCGTACCATCGCCTCCGCCGCGGAGGGACGCGTGAGCCGGGCGGTCAGCCGGGCGCGCGGCGCCCGTCGGGTCAATTCATCGCGCACCGTGACAGCCATGATCGCCGAGGACCGTTCCGGTACCGGTGGCGGCCCGAGCGGCGAGATGACGACGGCCGAGCCCTGGACATCGACGGTGCGCCTCACGCGGGCTCTCCCGCTGCGACGGATACTTCCGGCAGCGCGATCGCCACGGGAACGATCCGCACCGGCTCGGTCGCAACATCGATGTTGACGACGCTGACTTCGTACGAAACGGCCAGCTGAAACGAGCCCTCGAGCGCCTCCCACACGCGGGACATCTCGTCGAGCGCCAGCGCTTCGAGACGCACGTGCAGTTCCACCTCGGTACCCTCGAAATCAGTGCCGGTGAAATCAGCGCCGCGCAGGATCGGGCGTGTATGCAGCGCCTGCATGGCCCGGCCCATGACCTTCTGTTCGACGTCCGACGCGCCCCCGCTCGACCCTTTGAACGTGACCGGCGTGAGCAGGTAGTGCAGTCGCAGCGGCAACGGCGGTCGCCGCAGCAGGTGGGTCGCGACGCGTTC
>JAOUGW010000307.1 GCA_029865465.1 Gammaproteobacteria bacterium | reverse complement strand
CTTCGTTCCTAACGCCGATGTGGGATCGAATGAAACCTTGAGACTGACTATCGGCGCCGCAGTGTCAGTTCATCCCGCGCCGCCCGGAAACACCGGAGTCTTGACACAGACTGCCATTGCCCGGCTTTCTCTCTGGTGCGCGCCCGATCGCGGCGCGGACTGCAGACTTACTTGGCGGGTGCTTCTTCGACCTTGATGGCAAGCGCTTCGGTGTAGGTCAGCTCGACCGTGTCACCCACGCTCACGCCGACGAGCTTCTCGGGATGCAGCACTTTGATGGTGCGTACTTCGCCCGAGTGGCCCTTGAATGTCACCGAAGGCGCCTGCGGATCGATTGCGGTAATGACGACCGTTGCGGTGGTCTGGCGCGCCAGCGCACCTTCCGGCTTCTGGCCCAGCTCGGCAGCACCGCCGGCAACCGCCGTCACGGGTGCCACCGTCGTGCCGCCCTTCTTAACTTCATACGCCAGCGCTTCGCCGTACACGACGTGCAGCACGTCGCCCGGCTTCACCTGCGCGAGGTTCTTGACGTCCTCGCCAGCGACGAAGGTGACTTCGGTGCCGTCTTCCTTCTTCAGCGTGACTTCACGCGTCTTCTGATCGATCGCCGTGACGACGGCGGTCGCTTCGACGGTCGCGACCAGGGTTTCGCCTTTCGGCGTCGCCGCCGGTGCCACGGCATCGGCGGCGCTGCACACGGAAGCACATGCGAGACCGAGGGCCGCGATCGAAAGCTTGACGAGATTCATTGTTGCACTGCTCCAGGTGGTCTTGTTCGTGGAAAACACGCGGCCGAACCCCCGCGGGGCCCGGGCGGTGCCGGATTTTCAGCCCGCGATTCTAACCCGACCAGAAAGCCGCGACTGCGTCTTGAGTGACACTGGGGATAGCGGCTAACCGCAACGCCGTGTGGCCGGGAGCCGATCAGCTTTCGAACCAGCCGTCCTGCATCTCGCGGCACGTCGCATTCCTGGCTGCAACCACGGCGAGCCACGCGTCGATCTTCGGCAGTTCGAATTCGAAGAAATAGCGCGCCGCCTGGACCTTGCCGCGCAGGAAACCGTCGTCCTTCCCCGCGGCCGCCGCGACCGCTGCCCGAGCGACGTCGAGCCACAGCCACGCCACGACGACGTGGCCGAACGCCTGCAGGTAGGGGGTCGCATTCGCCAGCGCTTCTTCCGGCTGGCCAGTGCTCCAGGCGGCGCGCGTCGCGTCCAGCAGCGACTGCAGCGCGCCAGCGACGGCGGCGGACCCGTCCTGCAACTCGGCATGCTCACCCGCCAGCTGCGCGGTCTGGTCGATGCGCTGCGCCAGCAGGCGGAGTGCCCGGCCGTCGTCCATCAGCACCTTGCGTCCCAGCAGGTCCAGGCCCTGGATGCCGTGCGTACCCTCGTGAATCATGTTGAGACGGTTGTCGCGCCAGTACTGCTCTACCGGAAAATCGCGCGTATAGCCGTAGCCGCCGTGCACCTGGATCGCGAGGTTGTTGGCTTCGAGGCACCACTCGCTTGGCCAGCTCTTCGCGATCGGCGTCAGGATCTCGAGCAGCGCCTTGATCGCCGGCACGCTCTCCCCAGGCCCGGTCCTGGCTTCGTCGACCAGCCGGCCGCAATAGAGTTCGAGCGCCAGCCCGCCCTCCACGTATGACTTCTGCGCGAGCAGCATTCGTTTCACGTCCGCGTGCTCGATGATGCTCACGGGTGGCGATGCGGGATCCTTGCCGGCCGGGGTCGGCGGACGCCCCTGCTTGCGATTGCGGGCGTAATCGAGGCTCGCCTCGTAGCCCGCGTAGCCGATTCCCACTGCACCGAGCCCGACGCCGATGCGGGCTTCGTTCATCATGTGGAACATGCACTTGAGGCCGTCACCGGGCTTGCCGACAAGGTAGCCGACGGCGCCGTCACGACCACCGACCGGGAACCTGCCTTCACCGAAATTGAGCAGCGTGTTCGGCAGCCCGCGGTAACCCATCTTGTGATTGAGTCCTGCGAGCGCGACGTCGTTGCGCTCGCCGGTGAGTTCGCCCGCGGCATTGACCAGCAACTTAGGCACGATGAACAGCGAAATGCCCCGCACGCCGGGAACCAGCTTGCCGTCCGCAGCGGGAATCTTGGCCAGCACCAGGTGCACGATGTTCCCGGACATGTCGTGCTCGCCGTTGCTGATCCACATCTTGTTGCCGGTGAGACGGTAACGCGGACCGAGTGCGTCCTGCGCAAAGCCGTCGCCGTCGGGAGTCGCGCGCGTCAGGATGTCGGACAGGCTCGAGCCGGCCTGCGGCTCCGAAAGGCACATCGTGCCGAACCACTTGCCGTCGATTTCCTGCTGCGCGAAGACCGACTTCTGCGTCGGCGTACCGTGCACCATCAACAGGTTGGCGTTGCCGACGGTGAGCATGCCGCCACCGCCGAGACCGACTCCCGCCTTGGCGAAGAAGGCATTGGCGGCCAGTTCAATCACGTACGGCAGCTGCATGCCGCCGACGTCGTAGTCCTGCGTTGCTGCAAGCATTCCCGAGTCGACGTAGGCACGTGCCGCGTCGTACGCGCACTGCGGCAGGATGACGACGCCGTTCTCGAGTCGCGGTTCCTGCGCGTCGACGAGGCGGTTGAACGGCGCAAACTTTTCGTCCGCGATGCGCTGGCAGGTGTCCAGCACCGACTCGAAGGTCTCGCGGCTGTGTTCGCTGTATCGCGCGTGCCCGGCCAGCGAGGCCACGTCGAGCCAGTCGTTGAGCAGGAAGTCGATCGTCTTGCGCATGCAGAATCCTCGCGACCGGACCGGCCGGGACCATCACAGTTTGAACCATCCGGGGCTGGACAGACGAAACGCGCTGGCCGGCCTCCCGGCCCGTTCGCTGGCCGACGGGACAAGAGGCTAGAATCCCGCGGCGTGACAGAACAACTCAAGTCCCCGCCCAACACCCCCGTCATGACCCAGTACCTGCGCATCAAGGCGCAGTACCCGGACGTGCTGCTGTTCTATCGGATGGGGGATTTCTACGAGCTGTTCTTCGACGACGCCCGCAAGGCCTCGCGACTGCTCGACATCACGCTGACCGCACGCGGAACCTCCGGCGGCGAGCCGATCCCGATGGCGGGCGTGCCGGTCCAGACACTCGACAATTACCTTGCACGAGCTGTACGCAAGGGCGAGTCGGTCGCGATCTGCGAACAGATCGGTGACCCCGCCAAAGCGAAAGGCCCGGTCGAACGGCAGGTGGTGCGTGTCGTCACCCCGGGCACCGTCACC
>JAOUGW010000306.1 GCA_029865465.1 Gammaproteobacteria bacterium | reverse complement strand
GAGACCGATCGGCGGCAACCACGGATGACCGACGTTCCTCGCGCTTTCCAGTTGCAGTCGGGCTACCTGCCGGCGGGCGACCAGCCCGAGGCGATCGCGCGCCTGGTCGAAGGGCTGCGCAACGGCCTGGCGCACCAGACGCTGCTGGGAGTCACCGGGAGCGGCAAGAGCATCGGATACGACGATGAGGTCTATGTCGTCGAGCACTGCGAGGGGCGGAGCCAGGCCTCGATAGTCCGCGCGGGACCGTTCATCGACCGGCTCATGGCCGATCAGGGTGCTGCCACGGTTGGCAGCGGTGACACGGAGCGCTACGGGTGCGTCGGTCGGGCCTTTTCGACCCATGCCTTCGACGTACGACGAGGCGTCGCGGGTCTCCACCGCGTTGGTGCGTTTCTTCGACATCGTGCTCCGGAGCGGATGTTTGAACTGGAGACGCGTTGCGGCCGCACGATCACTCTGACGGGAGACCATAACCTCTGGGTGCTGCGTGACGGGACACCCGTGTTGGTTCGCACTGACGAAGCTCTGGCGACCGACTACATTCCCGTTCCCGAGACGCTGGGGAGCACCGGCGATCTGCGCGTGCTCGACGTGTTGCCCTATCTGCTCGACACGAAGTTGTCGGTGTTCGCGGACGAATCCGTCCTCGCCTATGTATCGACCGGCGGGCAGGCCGAGTTCGTGTCAGTCATGCGGGCGAGCGGTTTGAACCCCTATCCGAAACTGTTCGCGATACGCAACGGTATTCGCGGACGGGGCATCAAGGTTGATCAATTCGTCCAGCTTGGTCTCTATCGCACCGGGAATACAGCGGGTTGGCGCGTCGGCGGCAAGCTCGAGCGCTGCCGCCTCCCTGCCGCACTGCCTCTCTCGCACGAAGTGCTTCGCTTGTTCGGCTATTACATTGCGGAGGGGAACTCGCAGCGGCGGTACGTCGTGCTGGCCAACCGTCATCCGGTGCTGCGCCGGCGTATCGAAGAGTCCCTGGCGAGTCTGGGCATCCCGTACCACGTTCGTTCGAGCAGCGACTACTCAGTGACATCGACGGTTCTCGCACGGCTGCTCGGCAGTTCGTGCGGCGCGATCGCTTCCACCAAGCGTCTGCCCGATTTCTGGCCGCAGCTGTCGGATGCATCACTCGCGACGATGTTGCGCGCGTACTTCGACGGCGACGGAACGGTCGGCTCCAATGGCGAGGTCATCGCGACGACCGCGAGTCGGGCGCTGGCCTCGGACCTCGCATACGCGCTGAAGCGGTTCGGTATCCACGCGCGACTGCGTACGTCCAGGAACAGGGCCACTAATTCAGCGCATGCGGGTGGAGTCTATTTTGATGTCTGCGTATCGGGCGGGGAGGATATCGGACGGTATGCGGACGCCGTCGGATTCGATCATCCGGAGAAGTCGTCGAAGCTGAGGAGCTTTCTGCAGCGCCAGGCAAATACGAATGTCGATCTGGTGCCCGTCTTGCCGGAGTCACTTAGAGGCTTGCGGGTGTCGCTGCGCCTGTCGATGAACGGGCTGGGCACCGCGAGCGGTGCGAGCCGCAGTGCGATCAGCATGATCGAGAGCGGCAAGCGGAAACCCAGTCGGCGCCTGCTGAGGCGATTGCTCGCAGCGCTTGCCGTCGCTGCCGACAACCAACCGGTAGCGGATCTCGCCTGGTGGAGCGTATGGAGGCAGTTGAACAGCCTGTGCAGCGTGCGCTGGACACAGGTCAAGAGCGTGCGGGCGATAGTCTATCCACATCCGTATGTGTATGACCTGTCGGTACCTGGGCCGGAGACGTTTCTCGCGGGGCATGGCGGAGCGATCGTCCACAATACGTTCAGCATCGCCAACGTGATCCAGCAGGTGCAGCGCCCGACGCTGGTGATGGTGCACAACAAGACCCTGGCCGCGCAGCTCTACGGCGAATTCAAGGAGTACTTTCCGCAGAACTCGGTCGAGTACTTCGTCAGCTACTACGATTACTACCAGCCCGAGGCGTACGTTCCGTCGTCGGACACGTTCATCGAGAAGGACGCCTCGATCAACGAGCACATCGAGCAGATGCGGCTCTCGGCCACCAAGGCACTGCTCGAGCGGCCCGACTCGATCATCGTCGCGACAGTTTCAGCGATCTACGGCCTCGGCGACCCTAAAGCCTACCTGAGCATGGTGCTGCACCTGGTCCGCGGCGAGCGCATCGACCAGCGCAAGCTGCTGCGTCGGCTCACGGACATGCAGTACACGCGCAACGAACTCGACCTCACGCAGGGCACTTACCGCGTGCGCGGTGATGTCATCGACGTGTTTCCGGCCGAATCCGAGCGTGAGGCCGTGCGCATCGAGCTGTTCGACGACGAGATCGAGACGCTCAGCCACTTCGATCCGCTCACGGGCGAGGTCCTGCGCAAGGTGCCGCGACTCACCGTGTATCCGTCGTCGCATTACGTGACGCCGCGTGAGCGCGTCGACAGCGCGATCGAGAACATCCGCGAGGAACTGCGCGAGCGACTCAAGGAGCTGCGCGCAGCCGACAAGGGCCTGGAGGCGCAGCGGCTCGAACAGCGCACCACGTTCGACCTCGAAATGATGATGGAAGTCGGCTACTGCTCCGGCATCGAGAACTACTCGCGCTACCTCTCGGGCCGCCAGGCGGGTGAACCGCCGCCGACACTGTTCGACTACCTGCCGCCGGGCGCGCTGCTGGTGGTCGACGAAAGCCACGTGACGATCCCGCAGATCGGCGGCATGTACCGCGGCGACCGGTCGCGCAAGGAAACGCTGGTCCAGTACGGCTTCCGCCTGCCGTCGGCGCTCGACAACCGGCCGCTGCGCTTCGACGAGTGGGAGGCGCTGGCGCCGCAGATGATCTTCGTCTCGGCCACGCCCGGCCCCTACGAACTGAGCCACACGGGCGGCGACATCGTCGAGCAGGTCGTGCGTCCGACGGGGCTGGTCGATCCCGAGGTCGATATCCGTCCGGTCCGCACGCAGGTCGACGACGTGTTGTCCGAGATTCACCACTGCGTCGCGGCGCACCAGCGCGTGCTGATCACGACGCTCACGAAGCGCATGGCCGAAGACCTCACCGAGTACCTCAACGAGCACGGCGTGAAGGTGCGCTACCTGCACTCGGACATCGAGACCGTCGAGCGCGTCGAGATCATCCGCGACCTGCGCCTGGGCAAGTTCGACGTGCTGGTCGGCATCAACCTGCTGCGCGAGGGCCTCGACATGCCGGAGGTCGCGCTCGTCGCTATCCTGGACGCGGAC
>JAOUGW010000087.1 GCA_029865465.1 Gammaproteobacteria bacterium | reverse complement strand
CAGGCCATGCAGCCGCTGGTCGACGCGATCCGCCGCGACGGCCGCTCGGTCTGCATCGCACCCGAGGGCACTCGCTCGCTCACGGCCGAACTGGGGCCGTTCAAGAAGGGTGCCTTCCACCTGGCGATCCAGGCGGGCGTGCCCATCGTCCCGGTCGTCATCCACAACTCGGCGGACGTGCAGCCCAGGAATGAGTTCGCGATGCGGCCCGCGACCGTGCGGGTCGAAGTGCTGCCGCCCGTCGATACGTCGCACTGGCGCGCGGCTTCCATCGAGGCGCACGTACGCGAAGTGCGCAACCTGTTCCTGCGCTGCCTCGGCCAGCCGGAACAGCCTGCAGTGCCGCGCGCAACGGCCAAGCCACCGTCAGCGCGTCGCAAGGCCGCGAAGGCACGCAAGCCCGCGCGCGCGACTCGCCGGGCTCGATACGGCTGACCTGCATGGACGACGAGGCTGTGCCGTTGGCTCTGCCGCTCGCCTGCACCGGGAAGCCACTGTTCATCCTGGATGCGCGTCACGGCGTCGAAGAACGCTACCTGCGCGAATGCCTGCGCGGGCGAGGGGACACCGACGCGGCTGCCAGCAGCAGCGATTGTGTCGTCCTGCCGATCTCCGCCGAGGGCCGTGCCCTGTCGCTCGACCGGCTCGACTCGATGCTCGCCGCCGCCGATGACACGCCGGTCATCCCCGTGCGGGTCGCGTGGCGGATTCCGCATCTGGAGCACGAGCACGGTTTGCGCTTGCGCGACCTGGTCTTTGGCGATCCACGGCATCCGGGGAGGATACGAGCGGCCTGGGTAATGCTGCGGGACCGGCAGCGCGCGCATTGCCTGGTCGGCGCGCCCGCGACGGTCGGCGAGTTGAAGCAACGCTTCGCCGGACAGGTGTCGGGTGTCGAGCACCGGGAGCGGCATGCGTTTGCCGGCTTCGTGGCGCGCGAGGCAGCGGTGACCCTCGACATCGAAGAGCGTGGCATCCAGGGCAGTCGGTACAAGGTGCCGCGCTTCGTCGCCGCGAGCATCCTCTCGAGCCGGGAGTTCCGTCCCGCCCTCGCGAAGATCGCGGCTGCGCAGGGTCGTCCGCCGGCAGACCTGCTGGCGCAAGCGAGACGCTGCCTGGCCGAGCTGGTGTCCACGCCGAGCCCGCTGTGGCTCGACCTGCGCGCGCACCTGGATCGTTTCCTCTTTACCCGCGGGTACGAGCGCCAGACGCGCTTCGACCCGGCAGAACTCGAGCGGCTGCGCGAGAGCATGCGCACGCATCCGACCGTGCTGCTCTTCACTCACAAGACCTACATCGACGCCAGCCTGCCAACCCTGCTGCTCTACAGCAACGACATGCCGATGCTGCACACCTTCGGCGGCATCAACATGGACTTCGCCGGTTTCGGCGCGCTGCTGCGTCGGTCCGGCGCCATCTTCATCCGCCGGACGTTCCAGGACGATCCGGTCTACAAGCTCGTCCTGCGCCAGTACGTGGCTTACCTGCTGGAGAAGCGCTTTCCGATGTCCTGGGCGCTGGAGGGCACGCGCTCGCGCCTGGGCAAGCTGATGCCGCCACGCTATGGCCTGCTCAAGTACACGCTCGACGCCGCGCACGACGCCGGCATCGAGGGCGTGCACATCTATCCGTTCGTCACGAGCTTCGACCTGATCCGCGACGTCGAGGAATACGCGGCCGAGCAGACCGGCCGCGTGAAGAAGCCCGAATCGCTGAAGTGGTTGCTGGGTTACGTGCGTTCGCTGCACCGGCCGATGGGACGAGTGCGCGTGGACCTCGGCGACCCGGTCGTGGTCTGGCGGGCGCCCGCGCCGGACGACAAGCTCGGGCTCGCGAAGATCGCGTTCGAGGTCGCGGTGCGCGCCAATCGCGTCACGCCGCTCACCGTGACGGCCGTGATGTGCCTCGTCCTGCTCGGCACGGCACCGCGCGGCGCCACGGCACAGGAACTCGTGAAGCTCGTCGCCGTGCTGGCGGACTGGGCGCGGGCCCGCGGCATACGCATGACCGACGAACTCGCCGCTGACGACCGCGCAGCCTTCCTCGTCAATGTCGATCGTCTTGCCGCGAGCGGATTGCTGCTGCGCTACGACGAGGGCAGCTCGGTGGTCTACGCGATCGAACCGGCCCGGCACCCGATCGCCAGTTACTACCGCAACAGCATCGCCCATCACTTTCTCGACAAGTCCATCCTCGAACTGGCGCTGTTCAAGGTCGACGACGTCGCTGACGGAGACGTCGGCACCGTCTTCTGGGCGGAAACCGAGCGCCTGCGCGAGCTGTTCAAGTTCGAGTTCTTCTATCCGCCGCGCGAGGAATTCCGCGCCGGACTCGTCGCCGAACTCGAGCGTGTCGATCCCAGCTGGCGTGAACGCCTGGCCGGCGACCGCCTGCAGGCCCGGCGCCTCTCGCGGCGGTTTCAGCCCTTCATCGGCCACGCGGTCCTGCTGCCATATGTCGAGGCCTATGCCGTGGTCGTGGACCTGCTGGCGCGGCTCGGCCGCGGCGAGCGGCTCGAGCAGCAACGCTGCGTCGAACTCGCGCTGAAGGAGGGACGGCAGGCCTACCTCTTGCGGCGGGTCAGCAGCGAGGCCTCGATCGGCAGGATCCTGTTCGAGAACGGGTTCCGGCTGGCCGCGCATCTCGGGCTCGCAGGCGAAAGCACCGACGAGGCGATCGCCGGGCGGCGGGCGCTGCTGTGGGAGTTGCGCGCGCTGTCGCACCGCATGGAGCGGATGCGGCACGAGGCGCTCGCTCGCGCCGAAGAAATCATGGCGATGAAGGCATGACGACGATCTCGCAACTGAGCGCCCAGGACTCGCAGTTCCTCTACGTGCAAGGCGGCGACGTGCTGACCCACGTCATGAGCATCAATCTCTACGATCCGTCGACCGCGCCCGGGGGCTCGGTGCGGTTCAAGGAAATCGTGCGCCACGTGGCGAGTCGCTGCCACACCTCGCCGGTGTTCATGCGCAGGCTGCATCGACTGCCGCTCGATCTCGATCATCCTTACTGGGTCGAAGCCACGGACTTCGACGTCGAGGCGCACATCAGCCACGTGCGGCTGCCGAAGCCCGGCGACTGGCGTCAATTCTGCATCCTCGCCGCGCGGCATTTCGCCCGGCCGATGAACATGGATCGGCCGCTCTGGGACATCTGCGTCGTCGAAGGTCTCGACCGCATTCCGGGCGTCGCCCCTGGCAGTTACGCGCTGTTGCAGCGCTTCCATCATTCCGCCATCGACGGCGCCTCGGGTTCGTATGCACTGATCGCGCTCTGCGACAAGGACGCTCATGGCACTCCTGCCGTGCAGCCGGGCGCCGGTGCCGTCGAACTTGGCGTCGTTCCCGCGCCGGCCACCGTGGCGGCCCGCGCGCTCACGTCCAACCTGGCGTCACCGGTCAGGATGCTGAACGCGCTCATGAAGCTGTCGCCGGCCCTCGTCACCGCCGCCAGGAAGCGCCTTGCGGAGCCTGGCGGGCAGGGCCGGCGCGGCGTACCGATCACGCGATTCAACCAGCGCGTGTCGCCGCACCGCATGTTCGCGGCCGTGGAGTTCCCGCTGGTGGAACTCGGCGGTCTGCGCCGGCGGGTGGACGGTGCGACCGTCAACGACGTGATCCTTGCGATCTGCGGCGGGGCGTTGCGCGGGTACCTGCTCGAGCATCGCGATCTGCCGCGCGACTCGCTGGTCGCTGTGTCGCCGATCAACGCTCGTCCGCGCAACGGCGACGCCGCCGTGTCGGGCAACGACCTCTCGGCGATGACGGTCGCGCTGGCCACGGACCTGGCCGATCCCGTCGCGCGCCTGCAGGCCATCCGCAACCTCACGCGCGAGGCCAAGGAGGCGAAGGCGGGACTCGGAGCGCGCCTGCTCACCGACCTGACGCGGCACATTCCCGGCGCCACGCTGGCAAGCGTCGCACGACTGGTGACCAGCGAGCGGATCGCGCGCAACCAGGCCAACCTCATCATCACCAATGTGCCTGGTCCGCAGTTCCCGCTGTACATGAACGGCGCACGGCTCACGCACCAGTTCGGCATGGGGCCCGTCACGCACGGGCTGGGGCTGTTCATCTCCGCCCACAGCTACAACGGCAGCGTCAGCTTCTGCATCACGGCCGACCGGCAGCTGGTACCCGACGTCGACGTCCTGGTCCGCTGCCTCGAGGAGTCGTACACCGAACTGCGGCGGTCGCGGCGCGTTTCTCCGGGAGCCGCTGCCAGGCGCAAGCGCAAACGCACGGCGCGTCCGGCGCGCAAGGGCAGGCCATGAAACTGCTGCTGCTCGCCCTCGGCCTGCTGCTCGTCGGCGTAACGGTTTTCTACTGGACGCGACCGCGCCTGCTGTTCGATGTCGTCAAGGGTCTGTTGCGGCGTCGCGCCGCGCTCTCTCGCAAGTCGGTCCGCGTCGGCGACATCGAATGGCCGTACCTGGATGGTGGCAAGGCGAAGGGCGACCCGGTGGTGCTGGTGCACGGCTTTGGCGGCGACAAGGACAACTGGACCCTCTATGCGCCGTATCTCACGCCGCACCATCGGGTGATCTGTCCCGATCTGCCAGGCTTCGGCGAGAACGACCACAGCGTGGATCGCGACTACCGCACGCAGGCCCAGGCGTGGCGACTGCGAGAGTTCCTCGATGCGCTGGGTGTCGCTCGTTGTCACCTCGCCGGCAACAGCATGGGCGGCTTCATCGCGCTGCAGTTTGCGCTCGACTTTCCCGGCCGGGTGGCGTCGCTGACGCTGCTGGACAATGCCGGCGTGGCGGGCACGGGCAGCAGCGACCTGCAGCGGGCGATCGAGCGACGCGAGAATCCACTCGAACTGAAGACGCTGGCAGACGTCGATCGACTGTTCGCCTTCGTCTACCACAAGCCACCCTTCATGCCGCGCCAGTTCAAGCGCGTGTTGCTCGACGACGCGCTGGCCAATGAACGGGTGCTCGAGAAGGTGTTCTGGACGCTTGCCGACGAGGGCATCGCGGGAGTGCTGAACGCGCGACTGGGCGAAGTGCGGGTGCCGACCCTGATCGTATGGGGCCGGCACGACCAGCTGATCGACGTGAGCGTCGTCGACGAACTGCGGCGCGGCATCCAGGACAGCATCGCGGTGATCTTCGAGCACGTCGGGCACGTGCCGATGCTGGAGGCACCGCAGGAAACGGCTGAGCATCACCTGGCGCTGCTGGCGCGAGCGTCCGGTGTCGCCGATCGCGTGATTGCCTGACCGCGGCCGCGGTCGAACGCGTGCCGAAGCGGGAATGGAGGAGCGCCCGGGTCGTCACGACTCGCTGCCGCTCTTGCCGGATTGCGTCGGCGAAGTCAGGATAGGAGCCTGCGTTCGATTGTGCAAGCGACCGGTCCATGCCGGCGCCTGGAGTCCGGCCCTTGCGAGTCACGATGCCCACGCCCGAGCAGGTGCGACAGCTTCCCGAGCTGGTGCGGGTGCGCGTACCGCAGGAGTGGGAAGACCTGAACGGCCACGTCAACGTCAAGCATCACCTGACGATGTACGACCTGACGAGCGGCCCCCTGCTCGAACTGCTCGGCATCAGCGAGGAATGGGTTCGCACGCAGCGGGTCGGCCTGTTCGATCTCGAGCACCACATCTGGTTTCTGAACGAGGTGCACGTGGGCGAGGAGGTGGCGCTGTTCCTGAGCTTCACTGCCCGCAACGAGAAGCGCGTGCAGGGGCACGTGTTCCTGCTCAACGTCACGCACGAGTGCCTCGCCAGTGTCGTCGAGTTCGTCTCCGCGGCCGCTGATCTGGATGCAAGACGGACAGTGCCACTGCCCGCCGTCATTGCGGACAGCATCGACGAACTGATGGCACGGCAGCGCACCTTCGACTGGACCGCACCGCTGAGCGGCGCGATTTCCATCTGAACGCACCGGAGAACGGCATCCCATGATCGACGACCTTGTCCGGCTTGCGTTCGCCGACGCCGCGCTGGTCTTCGGCTCGTTCATCCTGCTGTGGGCCGTCAGCCTGGGCGTGCGCGACTCGAGCCTCGTCGACATCTGGTTCGCCCCGTGCATCGGGGCAGCCGCGGTGCTCGGCGTGTTCGTCGCGGATGGTGCCGAACCGCGCCGCATCCTGATCGCCGTGCTGGCCGTCATCTGGTCGGCCCGGCTGGGAGGCTACCTGGCCTGGCGCAACTGGGGCCGCGAAGACCCGCGCTATGCGCGCCTGCGCAAGCACGTGGAGGACCAGGGCGGAAATTTTGCCTGGCACAGCCTGACGCGCATCAATCTCTACCAGGGTGCAATCGTCTTCATCGCCATCGCACCTTTCCTAGTGGCCCAGACGGCACCGACGCCGGCAACGCTCGGCCCGCTGGCCTGGATTGGCACGGCACTGGTGTTGATCGGCGTCCTGTTCGAGGGAACCGCTGATCTTCAGCTGGCTCGCTTCAAGGCGGTACCCGCCAATGCCGGCAAGGTGCTGGACACCGGCCTGTGGCGCTATTCGCGGCATCCCAATTATTTCGGCGAAACCTGCGTGTGGTGGGGTTACTGGCTCGTGGCCTGCGAACATCCCTGGGGCTGGTTCACCGTCTTCTCGCCCGCGCTCATGACGTGGTCGATCCTCGGCATGATGGGCAAGGAACTGGTCGAGCGGCGCATGCTCAAGAAGCGCCCGGGGTACGAAGATTATGTGCGGCGCACGAGCGGCTTCTTCCCCTGGCCGCCCCGTCGTTGAGCGGCGGACTTTCGCGCCGGGCCATGAATCTGGACTTCGCGTGCCTCAACCGCCGCACCGCAGCTGCCGCAGACGACCTTTACGCGCAGGCGTTTCCCGCAAGGGCGATGCCGCAGGAGCAGCCCGGGACCGTGCGGGGAGGGGATCCAATGCGTACCCCAGTCGTGCATCGCGATCGTGAACTGCAGCAGGTCCCAGCCCTTGTCCGTCAGGTGGTATTCGTGACGAGGCGGATGGTCCTGGTAGAGGCGCTGTTCGATTACTCCGGCGGCCAGCAGGCGGCGCAGCCGGTCGGCGAGGATGTTGGTCGCGATGCCGAGCGCGGCATTGATGTCGTCGTAGCGGTGCAGGCCAAAGAACAGCGCGCCCACGAGCAGCGCGGTCCAGCGGTCACCGACGGTATCGACGCTGTGAAACATCGTCGTGTCGACGCCATCGCCGTTCGAGGAGGCCGCGCTTTCGCGCCGACGCGTGGACGTTGGCGGAGCCGGATAGCTGTGCGCACCCGGACCCGGCTTGAACACCAAGTGGCGCCAGCCGATGCCGGTTTCACAATGGGCGCAGACCAGGCTCGGGTTCAGGGACTTGCCACAGGTCGTGTGGATCAGCCTGGGCGGCAAGCCGAACTCGCCACCCCAGCGGTTCTCCCACGTCCACATGCAGAGTGCGACCGGGTAAAAGGCGAGCCCCTTTTCGGTCAGGCGATATTCGAGCCGGCTCGGCGCGCTGCCGTACGGGCTGCGGTAGAAGAGGCCCGCGTCTACCATCGCGTTGAGGCGAGCCGTCAGCGTGCCGCGCGAAGCGCCGGTGCGGCGGCGCAGGTCTTCGAAGCGACGGACACCGATGAACGCGTCGCGCATGAGCAGGAAAGACCAGCGATCGCCGACGACCTGCAGCGCACGCGCGACTTCGCCGCTGTGCAGCAGCACGCGGATCGTCTCGATGTCACGGGGGCGCGGCGTACGCCGCGCGGTCCTGCTGGTCGTCATCCATGGATCTCGTCAATCTAAAGTCGCAAGTCTAGCATCCGGCCGCGGCGAATCCGGTCGCGGCCGCCCATGCCGAGGGGGAACGATGAATTACCAGCAGCTCAAGAAAATCGTCGGCTTCTACAGCCGGTTCACGGCCAGTTTCACCCAGGTCGGTTACCGCTGGCGCAGCCTGTCGTGGGACGAGTTCACCCCGGACTACCGGGGTCAGCACTGGCTGGTCACAGGCGGCTCGGGTGGTATCGGCCGGCACATCGTGCTGGAGGCCGCGCGCGCCGGGGCAACCGTCACTGCGGTGGCGCGCAGCGAGTCGAAGCTCGGGACTTTGCGCGACGACGCGCGCAAGGCCGGTATTGCGGGCGTCGCAACCGAATGCTGCGATTTCACGCTGCAGTCCGACACCGAGCGCCTGCTGCTGCGGCTCGCGGCGGCGGGCCGCAAGGTCGACGTCCTCGTGAACAATGTCGGAGTGCTGCTCGACGATCTCGCAGTGACGGCCGAGGGCCGCGAAAGCTCGTTCGTCTCGAACCTGCTGAGCCATTACCAGCTGACCGAGGGACTCATTCGCAACGGCCTGCTGGCAGGCCCGAAGGCCACGGTGATCAACATGACGTCGGGCGGCGGCTACAACATGCCGCTGACGGTCGCGATGCTGAACGTCACCGATCCCGCGCAGTACAACGGTGTGTTCGCGTACGGCTTCCACAAGCGCGCGCAGATGGTGCTCAACCAGTACTGGCGCGACATGTACGGGTCACGCGGCATTGCGTTCTACGTGATGCACCCCGGCTGGGCGGACACGGACGGTGTGAAGCGATCGCTGCCGAGATTTCGCAAGATCCTGCGGCCGATCCTGCGCGATGAAGCGTCGGGTGCCGACACGGCGCTCTGGCTGGCCGGGACTCGTCCGCCGCAGCCCGAGCACGAACTCGTGTGGTTCGATCGTGCGATCCGTCCCGCGCACGTCTACGAGCGGACGCGCACGACCAGGGACACCCCACGATCGCTCGTGGCGTATCTCGAGTCCGAACTCGCGCGTCAGCCGACCGCGCGCGCCTGAGGCCAGAGCTGCTCGCCGGGGAACCACGACGCGTGGAACCCGGCAGCGACCCGGCCGGGGAGCCGCACGCGGGCGAGAGGCCCCGCCATGATCCGCTTGGCGTCGAAGATCCATGCCTCCGAACGATAGTCGTGGATGTTCGTGGCCAGCGTGATGGCGTAGCCGCTGTCCTCGTCGCCGCCGCGCGTGCTCGGCGCGAACGGCGCCTCGCTCGGGAACCAGCCGGCGGGATAGTTGTAGGTTTCGCTCGTGCCCTGGTCGTGGTCGTACTTCACCAGTCCTTCGAACGCGAGCGTCTGCAGGTCGGTCGGGATCAGCTGGTGATACGAGTAGCGCGTGTGGACGCCGTACTTCTCGGCGTCGGGCAGGCAGAACTCCGTGTTCAAGTCGGACAACTGCTGTTCGCTCTTTTCGCCCGTCTTGAGGTTCATGCGCCAGCGACGCAAGTGGCCCTTGAAGCGCAGGTAGGCGAGCATCGACGCGAGGGGGCCTTCCTGCGGGTTGCGGCGGATGGTGGGGTCGGGCTGGAAGCAGCCGTCCATCGTGATCCAGTCGCCGTCCTCCCAGGCGTTGACCATGTGCAGCACGTAGCCCGGCTCGAATTCGAACCAGCGCACCTGCTCCTGCGTGCCGTAACGCGGGATCACGCCGAAACGCGTCGGCAGGTCGCGCTTGAACTGCACGACGCGGTGACCCGTGCGCTTCAGCACGTCGAGATCGTGGAACAGCGGGAAGTCGTGCAGGATCGTGTAGTTCGGCGTGATCGTGGTGTCGTGCGGCAGGCGCGGACCGGGCAGGTCGATGCGGGCACGGTGCCTGACCTTGCCGTCGGCCGAGATCACGTAGTACGTGAGCCAGGGCTGGAAATCGGCATACCCGTAGTTGATGAACTCGCCGGTGCGCGGATCGGTCTTGCCGTGCGCGTTCATCGGCGTGTCGAGGCCGCCGGCGAAATCCTGCTCGCCTTCGGTCTCGAGCGTCAGCGGGTCGAGGGCGTAGACGCGGCCGGCGTTGTACCAGGCCGAGAGAATCCTGCCGTTGTGGAAGTTCAGCGTCGTGTTCGATGTGTCCTTGCAGTAGTCCGGATTCATCGACTCGATCTCGTGCCCGGCGACGCGGGAGAGGTCGTAAGGACCCATGATGCCCGACAGTTCGACCTTGCCGCGCTCGATCTCGTCGTGCAGTGCGCGCGTCTGCACCCACTTGCGGATGTAGCTCGCGCGGCCGTCGCGGAAATACACGCCGTGCACCATGCCGTCGCCGTCGAACCAGTGATAGTCGCCGCGCGGCTTGAACACCGGGTTCGGGCCGTTGCGCATGTACGCGCCGTAGAGGTCCGCGGGAATCTCGCCCTCGCTCACCTCGAGGTCGACGGCGGTGATCTCGGACACGACGGGCGTGTAGGGACCATGCAGGTAGGGGTTGTCGATGCGGTCGACCCACGTCGGCCGATCCGGCGGATCCTGCGTGGTGATGTCCGTGTACTTGCGCATCGTGCATTTCCTCTGGAAAGTCGCTGTCGACCGGGCCCGGTACCAGAGTACTATAGTGCAAGTCATAGGGGGGGTGTGAAGTGTCGAATGTCGCCACGGGCAGCCGGGCCGAGCGCCTGCGGGCCCTGACGGGGGGAATGCGGCTGCCGCTGATTGCTGCGCCGATGTTCCTGGTCTCGGGTCCCGGCCTGGTCCTGGCCGCATGCCGGGCCGGAATAGCGGCCGCGTTTCCGACTCCCAACGCCCGTTCGATCGTCATTCTCGAAGAGTGGCTGCAGCAAGTCGTGGCAGGTCATGCCGACGCGTGCAGGGCGACGCCCGGCAAGGTCGGTCCCTGGGCGCTGAACCTCGTCATGCACAGTTCCTACGACCGCCTGGGCCCCGAACTCGAGCTGGTCGACCGCTATCAACCCCCGCTCGTCATCACGGCACTCGGCAGTCCGGTACAGGCCGTGGAACACGTCCATGCCTACGGTGGAACGGTGTTCGCCGACGTCAGCAGCCTCGCTTTCGCCCGTAAGGCCGCCGCAGCGGGAGCCGACGGCCTCGTGCTCGTCAGCGCGGGTGCGGGCGGTCACACCGGCAAAGTCTCGCCGTTCGCGTTCGTCCAGGCCGTGCGCGAGTTCTACGACGGCATCATCGTCCTCGGCGGCAGCATCGGCCACGGCGGCGCCGTGCGTGCTGCTGAACTGCTCGGCGCGGACCTCGCCTACGCAGGCACGCCTTTCATCTGCGCGGAGGAGAGTCTTGCCACGCAGGAGTACCGCAACATGGTCGTGCGCGCCTCGTTCGAAGACCTCGTGATGACCCGGACGTTCACCGGGGCGGACGCCTGGTACCTGCGCGAGAGCATCGTCGCGGCGGGCCTGGATCCGGACGCGCTGGTCGGCAAGGACAAGATGGATTGGACGAATTCCGAAGGCCAGCTCAAGGCCTGGAAGAACATCTGGTCGGCGGGGCAGGGTGTCGACCATATCCGCGCCGTCGAACCGACCGCGGCGATCGTCGACCGTTACGCCGCTGAATACGCCGAGGCTCTGCGCAAGCCTGCGTTCGGCCGAGGTCCGTGATGAATGACTTCGAGCGCAAACGGCTCGTGGGCAGCTGGCGACTGCGGCGCTGGTTCATCACTTACGAAGACGGTTCCATCACCGAGCCGCTCGGTCCCGGCGCGACCGGGCTGCTGGTGTACACGCCGGACGGCTGGATGAGCGCTGCGATGATGGCTGCGGGCCGGCCGCGCCTGTCACGCGGCAACCCGCGCGCGGCGCCCGAGGGCGAGCGGGCGGCGGCCTTCGACACGTTCTTCGGCTATTGCTGCCGCTGGCGCATCGTCGGCCAGGCGGTGGAGCATCACGTCACGATCTCGCACAATCCGGCGCTGGTCGGGACGGTGCAGACACGCAGGATCCAGATGCGTGGCCGGACGTTGACGCTGTCGGCCGAAGAAGTCGTGCCCGGCGGAATGCGAGTGCACCGGTTGCAGTGGCGACCAGCCACGACGGCAGCGAGGAAATCGACATGAGCGGAGTTGCGCTCGATCTGTACGAGAAGCACGAAGCCGCGCTCCGCGCCGCGGGGCTGGCCTGCCGCGAGCGCAGCTACTTCACGCTGTTTCCCGAGACACCGGATCGCCATCGTGGTGGCGCAGCGGCCGCCGAGGCAGGTATCGCCGCATTTCGCGCGCAGCTCGGGCGGGCTTTCGAACTCGATCAGCCCGGTACCGTGGGCCGCATCAGCGGAGAGGTTTCCCCGTACACGCTCGAGCCGCTGGGCATCGACTACCCGCGCGCCGACATCGACGGACTGTTTTCATCCGCGCGTTCGGCGATGCCGGCCTGGGCGGCCGACGCCACAG
>JAOUGW010000086.1 GCA_029865465.1 Gammaproteobacteria bacterium | reverse complement strand
CGCTGCGCCGCCTGCGCACGCTGCCCCTCACGGCATTGCTGCCGGGGCACGGCGCGGTGATGCCGGATCCGCTCGGCGAGATCGATCGCGTGATCGCACATCGGCTGCAGCGCGAAGGTAAAGTGGTGAAAGGCCTGCTGCAATTCGGTGGCGCCGCCACGCTCGGCGAACTGGTGCCGATCGTGTATGCCGACACGCCGGTCGCCCTGCATCCGCTGGCGCGGTATTCGTTGCTCGCTCATCTGCAGAAGCTGCTCGAGGAACGGCGCGTCGCGCAGGACGGCGAACGCTGGACATGGCTCGCGGCGTGAGCCGGACGGTGCCGGCCGGACGCAGGCTGCGGCGCATCGAAGTCGGCCACGCGAGCGTCCGGCTCGGCAGGCACTGGGCCTTGCGCGATGTTTCGCTCGATGTCCGTGCCGGTGAGCACTGGTTGCTGCTCGGACCGAATGGCGCCGGCAAGACCGTACTGCTCAAGCTGCTGCGTGGCGACCTGTGGCCGACGCCGACGGGGCGCGAAATCCGCCGCTACCACCTGCGCGATGGCGAAGTACTCGAGCAGCCGCTGTTTGCGGCTGGCCGCATCGCTTACCTCGGTCCCGAGCGGCAGGATCGTTACGTGCGCAACGAATCCACGCTCGATGTCGCACAGGTCGTGCTCACGGGGTACGACGATTCCGACTATCCGCTGCAGTCCGCGACGCGCGCTCAACAGCGGCGCATCCGGCAGGTGCTGCAGCAGGTGGGCCTGGCCGGCTATGCGTCGCGGGCATTCCTGTCGTTGTCGTACGGCCAGCGCCGCCGCGTGCTGCTTGCGCGCGCAGTGGTGCGCGAACCGGACTTGCTGCTGCTGGATGAAGTGTTGAATGGCCTCGACGCCAAAGGGCGCGCGGCATTTTTGCGTGCCCTGCGGCTGGCGTCGTCGCCGCGGACGGCGTGGATACTGACGAGTCACCGGCGCGACGACGCGCCCACGGGTCTCACCCACATCGTGCGCATTGCCCGCGGCGGCATCGAAAGCGTCACTGACCTGCGTGCCGGCGCCGTCGATTCGTCCGCGTCGCGACTCGAGGCGCGGGCAGGGCTCGCGCCGGCCTCGAAGCGCAAGGCGCAACGTGCGAATGCCGGCGCCAGCAGGACTCGCCCGGCGCAGCCGCTGCTGCGACTGCAGCGGGCTGCGGTGTATCGCGATGAGCGACTGGTGTCAGGCAAGTTCGACTGGACGCTGGAGCGCGGTCAGCACTGGTGCCTGCGAGGCGCGAACGGGGCCGGCAAGTCCACGTTCATCGCCATGCTCTACGGCGATCTCTGGCCCGCGCACGGCGGCAGGCGCGAGCGTCAGTGGCCCGCGACCGACGACTGGAAGGCGAGGGTCGGGCTCGTGTCACCGGAGCTGCAGGCGCGGTATGCCGCGACGCGGTGCACCGTCGAGCAGATCGTTGCATCCGGGTTTCATGCCAGCATCGGATTGAACGCGCGGCCGACGCTGGCGGAACTCCGATGCGTGCGGCGTGAACTGCGCGCGTGGGGACTGGCGGACCTGGCGACGCGCCAGGCGCGCGAGTTGTCCTACGGCCAGCTGCGTCTGGCATTGGTTGCACGCGCGTTCGTGGTTCCACGCAGCCTGTGGCTGCTCGACGAGCCGTTCGACGGCCTCGACACCGAGGCGCGGCAGCGGCTGCGCGCGAGGCTGGACGGAGCTGTCAGCCGTGGCGCGACCGTGGTGATGGCCACCCATCACGAGGAGGACGTGCCGGGTTACGTGACTCGCGAGCTGCAACTGCGGTGCGGCCGCGCGCCGGTCATCACGAACCGGTGAGCACACGGCCGCGCCGACTGCGCGGCGATGCCGGGCCTCAGAGCGGAAGCACCGCCTCGCAGACGATCACGGCGTCGCCGGTCACGCGCACGCCGGTGGCGCGCTTGCCGCTGCAGGCCACCGTGACTTCAACGCGGCCCGGCCGATCGACGAAGCGGCCCTGCAGCCCCACGAACGACGCCTTGCCTTCCGCCGGAGCCAGCAGCCCGTTGTGCAGCAGGTACACGCCGAGCATGCCGTGCGCGTTGCCGCTGACCGGATCCTCGGGCACGCCGATGACCGGGCAGAACATGCGCGACTCGGTGGTCGTCGGGCCCGACCCTGGCTTGACCGCGAAGACGAAGAAGCCGTCCGCGCCCACGTGCGACGTGAGGTGAATCAACTGGTCCATCTGCGGCTGCAGCGAGTCGAGCGTGTCGGGCGACCGCAGCCCGATCAGCAAGCGTGAATTCGCCGTGCTCATCACCTGCACCGGGCAGGCCGGGTGCAGGCTCGACGAACTGATGCCCAGCGCGTCGAGCACCGGGCCCATGCGTTCTTCCGGCACGATGGGGCCGAACGTCGCGGGGGTCTGGTCGATCGTGACCCTCAGGTCGGGCGCCTTGCCGCTTACCTTGACGCCGACGATGCCGGCCGCCGATTTCTGGCGGACCTTGCCGCGCGGCACGCCATCGGCCATCGCGCGCACGTAGTGCGCAGCGACCGTGGCATGACCGACGAATCCGACCTCGCGGCGCGGCGAGAAGAATCGCAGCTCGACGTCGTAGTCGGGCGAATCCGAACCGAGCACGAACGCCACTTCGAACCCTGCAAGCTCGCGCGCTATGCGGCGCATCTCGTGCTCCTCGAGCACGTCCGCGTCGAGCACGACCGCGGCAGGGTTGCCGCAGAAACGCTCCCGCGTGAAGGCATCGACGAGGAACAGGCGGCACTTGCGCTGGGTCATGGCGGCGGCGGGCTTCCTTGGCTGCGAGGATGCGCATTAGTGCCCAGCCGCCGGGCCCCGTCAACATTTTCGGGCCCCCGTACCGCCTTCAGGCACTATAATTCGCGTCACCTTGGGGTGGCCTGCAGGGCCTGAGATGTCGACCGCGGGCGCGCAATGTGGCGCCGCACATCGACGAACCCGTTGAACCTGATCCGGTTAGTACCGGCGTAGGGAGTGGGTATGCGTCCCGGACCGTCTCCAGTTCATTCGTATTCATTCAGCGCCCCGTGCCGGCCGCGCGGCCAGGCGCCTGTTGCCTGGGCCGACCTGCTGGTCAGCGCGCTCCTCGTGGCGGCGGGCCCGGCTGCCGCCGCAAGCCCGGCTGTCGAGCAGCCCTCGCCGCCGCTCGAGGAAATCATCGTCACGGCCTCACTGCGGGACCAGTCCGCCACGGAGTTTCCGGCGAGCATCACGGTGCTCGGCCAGGACACGCTGCAGTCCGCCGGATTGCAGCATTTCGCCGACGTGCTCGGCCTGGTGCCGAACCTCAACTGGTCGGGCGGCACGTCGCGACCACGCTTTTTCCAGTTGCGCGGCATCGGCGAGCTCGAGCAATACCAGGGCGCGCCGAACCCGTCGGTCGGTTTTCTCATCGACGACATCGACCTGAGCGGTGTCGGCATGCCGGCCACGCTGTTCGATGCCCGGCAGGTCGAAGTCCTGCGCGGTCCGCAAGGCACCCGCTATGGCGCGAATGCGCTCGCGGGCCTGGTGAAGATCAAGACGCGAGACGCATCGACGGTCCCCGATCTGCACGTGGAGGTCACCGGTGCCGAACACGACACCTGGTCGGCAGGCATGGCCGGTGGCGGCCCGGTCGGGGACGCAGGCTCGGCGTGGCGCATCGCCGGCCAGCGTTTCTCGAGCAACGGGTTCCTGCACAACGCCTACCTCGATCGTGACGACACGAATGGTCGCGACGAGTCGACGCTGCGCGGCAAGCTGCGGTGGGAGCTGGCGCCGGGCTGGCGCGCGGATCTCGCCGCCCTGTACGTGGACATTGACAACGGCTTCGACGCCTTCACGCCCGACAACTCGCGCACGATGCTCTCCGACCAGCCGGGTCGCGACGCGCAGCGGACGCGCGGCGTATCGGCGGGCGTTGCGGGCAGGCTCGGGCATTACACGGTGCGCAGCGTCAGCGCGTATGCGTGGTCCGACAGCGTGTACAGCTTCGATGGCGACTGGGGCAACGACGCGTACTGGGGCGAGTTCGCGCCCTACGATTATTTCTCACGCTACGCGCGCATGCGGTCGACTTTGAGCCAGGACCTCCGCATCGAGAGTGGCCCCGACGACGCCGTCGATTGGGTGGCGGGTGTCTATGTGCTGCGGCTCGATGAGGACTCGCGGCAGCGCGACGAGTTCGCGGGCGAACTGCTGCGTCCGCTGCTCGAAACCAGTTACGCAGCGACCAGCCTTGCGGCCTACGGCGAGGGGGAGTGGAGGTTGCCGCACGACCTCTCGCTCACCGCGGGAATGCGTGTCGAAACGCGGTCGGCCGGCTACAGTGATTCCGATCGCGCGCGCTTCGACCCGCGCGACACGATGGTCGGCGGCCAGGTCTCGCTGCAGGGGCCGCTCGGTGAGTCGAACCAGTGGTATGCCACGGTGGCGCGCGGTTACAAGGCCGGCGGTTTCAACATCGGGCAGTTCGTGCCGGACGACCGGCGCCAGTTCAGGCCCGAGTACCTGTGGAACGCAGAGTCGGGCATGCGCTTCAGCAGCGCCGCGGCAAGAGTGCAGGGCGATATCGCGCTCTTCTGCATGTGGCGCGAAGACCAGCAGGTGGCGACCTCGTTCCAGCTCGATCCGGGCGATCCGCTGTCGTACGTCTTCTACACCGATAACGCTGCCAGGGGCCGAAACTACGGACTCGAAGCCTCGCTTGCCTGGCAGCCCGTCGAGCGCTTGAGCCTCGGTGCGACGCTCGGCTTGCTGCATACCGAGTACGTCGGGTACCAGTATGGCGAGCGCAATCTCGACGGTCGGGAGCAGGCGCATGCACCGGGATATCAGTACTCGCTGTCCGCGCAATGGGGTGGCGGACAAGGGTGGATGGCCCGCGCGGACCTGAACGGAGTCGACGCGTTCTACTTCGACACCAGCCACGACCAGCGTTCGGACCCGTACACGCTGCTCAACGTCAAGGCGGGTTACTCGCACGGCGCCTGGTCGGTCGAGGCCTGGGCGCGCAACGTCATGAACGGGAATTACGCGGTCCGCGGGTTCTATTTCGGGCTCGAGCCGCCAGACTATGCCAACAAGCTGTACGTCCAGCGCGGCGACGGACGGCTTGCGGGAATCACTCTGCAGTGGCGCTGGTGACCGCACTGCAGGCACTCACGAGGACAGACAGATGCGCACCGCAGTTGAAATCAGCCTCTACCCCCTCGATGCGGACTACGTCCCGCCGATCAAGGACTTCATCGAACGCCTCAACGCCTACCCGGACCTCGACGTCGTGACCAACGCGATGAGCACGCAGGTGGCCGGCGAGCACGGCCTGCTGTTCGCGGCGCTCGAGCAGGAAACGCGCCGCACGTTCGGCGCCGAGCGCCGCGCCGTCTTCGTCATGAAGGTGCTCGGCGGCAAGCCGACGTCGGACGAAGGTTGACCCTGCTCGACTCGGTGCCCGGCGCATTCGCGGCCGTGCCCGCCATCGAATGGGTGGCGGCCGGCCTGGCGCTCGGCTACCTCGGCTTCGCGATCCGGCAGAGCGCATGGTGCTGGGCATTCGCCGTCGCCAGTGCGGTGCTCTACCTCGTCGTCTTCGCGCGCGCGGGCCTCGTCATGCAGGCCGCGCTGCAGGTCTTCTACGTCGGCATGTCGGTCTATGGCTGGCGCTCCTGGCGCGGCTCCGCGCGGGAGGGGCCTCTCGCCGTCAGTCGCTGGACTGTACGGCAGCATGTGCTGGCCTGGGCCGCCATCGCCGTCTTCGCGCTCGTGAATGGCTGGGTGATCACGCAGGGAGCCGAGACGTCCTGGGTGCCCTATCTCGACGCGGCGATCGCGTGGGGCAGCGTGCTCACCACGTGGATGGTTGCGCGCAAGGTGCTCGAGAACTGGCTGTACTGGGTGGTACTGGACTTTGCCGCGGCCGTGCTCGCCGCGCGGCAGGGGCTCGCGGCAACCTCATTGCTGTTCCTGCTGTACACGACGCTCGCGCTGCGCGGCTACTGGCAGTGGCGCCGCGACGCACGCCTCGCGGCCGCACACGGGAACTAGAGGTCATGCGTGCAGAGTGGCAGCAGGCTGAGCGTGCGGCACGGGCCGCACTCGCCACCGGGGCCGACACGGCTTCGCTCGCCGCGGCGCTGTTCGAACCCGTCGCGGGCAGCCTCAGCAATTTCGCCTGGCACGTGTCGGTGCCCGGCCAGGACCGGTTCGTGCGGTACGCGCGTGCGGGGAATGAACAGCTCGGCGCCGACCTGCACGCGGAAGGCGAGATCCTTCGTCTCGTCGCGCAAGCCGGGATCGCGCCGCGAGTGGTGCGTTGCGATCCAGCGGCGCGGCTGCTGGTCACGCAGTGGATTGCCAGCGCGAAGGGCGACCCCTGCGCCGCCGGCCGTGACCAGACGATCCGGCGGGTGGCGCCGATGCTGCATCGGCTGCACGAGCTGAAGCCGCCGCCGGGCACGCGTGTCGTCGATTTCGCGGTGCAGGTGCGCCGGCTGGAGGCCGTTCTGCCGGCGGAGGCCGCGCGGCCGGCGCTCGCCGCGTGTGCCGCGGAGGTTCTGTCGCAACTCGGCCCAGGTCGGGTGAATGCGCTCTGCCATCACGATGTCCACGCGCAGAACCTGGTGACCGATTCCGCAGGCCGGCTGTGGCTGGTCGACTGGGAGTACGCCGGGCTGGGCGATTCCGTGTTCGACCTTGCGTCCTGCGCCAGCCAGCTGCGGCTGTCTGCCGCAGGCACCGGTCTCCTGTGCGATCAGTACATCCGCGCGGGCGGGACCGTCGAACCGGCGAGGCTGGATCGCGCCCGCTGGGCCTTCGACTACGTGCAGTGGCTCTGGTACCGCGGACTGCTGGCGTCCGCGACGCCAGGTCCTGATGCTGTAGAGGCGGCTCGCCGGGCGGAACGGATCGAACGTGACCTGCAGGCGCGTGCATCCGGGGTCTTGCGCTGCAATAATCCTTGATTCGATCACAACGACTGACGGGTGCGAGCATGGCGAAGATGGTGGTGACCGACCGCGACGGCAACGTCCACGAGGTCGAGGGACGTGTCGGCGTCAAGCTGATGGAGACGCTGCGGGAATTCGATTACGGCGTCACGGCCATCTGCGGCGGGCTCTGCTCGTGCGCCACGTGCCACATCTTCATCAAGCCTGACTGGATGCCGAAACTGCCCGCGCCGCAGGGCGACGAAAAGGAACTGCTGGTCGAATTGCAGCATTACGACGCGCCGACGTCGCGTCTCAGCTGCCAGGTGGAGTTCACGCCGGCGCTGGACGGCCTCGAGCTCAAGATCGCGCCAGACGAGTGATCAGGCGAGTGATGCGGCGAGTGATCCGACGAGCAATCAGGCGGCGGCTTGCCGCGGACCTGTCTCGACGAGGTTGATGCTGCGGCAGGTCCAGGCGATCTCGTCGCGCTGGTTCAGCAGCGTGTAGCGGAATTCCACGATGCCGCGCGTTGCATCCGACGACGACGGGCGCTTCGCGAGGCATTCGAACCGCGCCCGCAACCGGTCGCCGGCGCGCACGGCGACGGGCCACTTCACGTCTTCCCAGGCGATGCCGCAGATCCAGGCGATGTCGCCGCTGATCTCGTGATCGAGCTTGCGCCACAACGCCATCGTGTAGATGCCCGAGGCGATGACTTCGCCGAAGACGGAGTTACGCGCCGCTTGCGGGTCCGCGTGAAAGTACTGCGGATCGTAGGCGCGCGAGAAGTCGAGCAGGGCGTCGAGTTCGACCGTCTCCTGGTGCGATTCGCGCGTCTCGCCGACGACGAGGTCGTCGTAGTAGCGGCGCGCGCTCACTTCTCGCCGTTGAGGTAACGGTCGATCTCGCGCTGGTAGTGGCGGAGGCGCGACTCCTGCTGGCTCCAGAGCGGCCCGCGGAAGCCACGCGACTTCTGTCCCCGCTGCACGGCCTCGACCAGATCCACGTCCTGGTTCAGTACGTCACCCAGGTCGGCGCGCGGGCCGCCGACGAAATGGTGTTCGATGTTCGGGCGCGTGGCGCCGGTGACGTCGGTGTCCTTCGGCAGGCCCATCCACCCCGGCACGGAGTACTTCGGATCGTCCACGGGACGGACCATCGTCATGTTGTCGTAGAAGAAACGCTCCGGATCCGTCGGATGCGGCTGGAAGCGCATGATGAACACGCCTTCCGGATGCATGCCGATCTGCACGTTCGGGAAATAGCCGGTCGCCCAGCTGTCGGTGAGCTGGCCGTCGGTGAACCTGTCATAGTGGTCGAGCCCGAGGCGCTTCGCGCGTTCGCGCTTAGCCTGTTGCACGGCCACGCGCACTTCCATGCCGGTGCCCTTGAACTCGGCCGGATCCATCCCGGCCTCGATCATCATGTACTTGAGGCCTTCGTTGACGTTCTCGCGATCGTGCAGGCGATGGCTCGGCGTGCAGATCGGCACGATCATGCGCTGGAAGCCGTTGGGGTACGCGTCGTACTGCGAGAAGTCCTCCATCACGCCCTGTGTCTGCGGATGGATGTGCGGCAGGTGGTAGGTCTCGTAGAACGCGTCGACGCCGGTCTTCCAGTTCGCCTGCCACTCGGTGCGCACGTGACGCACCACGTGCATCTTGTCGATCTGGTAGTTCTCGATGTAGCCGGGCGGCAGGCCGATCCACTCGCTGAGCGGCGGCGCCTTGCCGTCCATGTTGATGAAGATCAGGCCGCCGATCTGGTCGCAGCGCGCTGCCGTGAGTCCGGGGCGATGCTCGACGAGCTTCGGCTCGAAGCTCTGCTCGTCGGTGATGCGGTCGAGCTTGCCATCGATGCAGAAGCGCCAGGCGTGGAACGCGCAGGTGAACTTGGCGACGCTGCCGCGATCGTTCAAGGCGATCGGATTCGCTCGGTGCGGGCACGCGTTGTAGAAGGCGCGGATGCCGCCATCTTCCTGGCGCACGATCACGAAGCTCTCGTGGCCGTGGTTGAAGACGGTGTAGTCGCCTGCCTCGGGAATGTCGGACGTCACGCCGGCCAGCAGCCACACGCGCGGCCAGAGGAATTTCCATTCCTTTTCCATGAACTCGCGCGAGTAGTAGCGCGAGGGATCCGGCACGTCGAGGCCGTCGTCGGCCTCCGGCTGCTTGGCTTCGAGCGACCCGGCCGGGGCACTCAGATTCATGGGCCAGACGGCCTTCAGGTTCGCAGCCATGACGGAAACCTCGAATCGGGCAGGGCGGGACCGGTCGAATATAGCAAAGGGCTCCTGAAAAGAAACAGACCTGACTGTTTTCCTTCGATGCCGATCCGCAAAATACTGTTGTAAAAATGCTGCATTTGCCGTGGCGAGTATCCAAGGCGCTTCTTTATATAGCCTTGCGGGTCCCTGGCAATGACCTGTTGCGTTGCACAAATGAAAAACAGTCACGATTGCTTTTTTTGTGTCACTGCTTTAAAAAGCGAGGCAGGCAGGTATTTGTACTGATCCTGGCCGCCTGACATTTCCTGACATTTATTGAGCCGCAGGTGCGGCCTCACTGACCGGGGGAAAGTTTCATGACCGTGTTCCGTTCACGTTCGACGCCGATTGCCCGCATCGTTTCGGCGGTGCTGGCCGCCGCCGCCGTTGCTCCCGCCGTGGCGCAGGAGGCATCAGTGGGCCTCGAGGAAGTGCTCGTCACCGCGACGCGCGCGGGCATCACCAACCTGCAGCAGACGCCGGTCTCCGTGTCGGCCGTCACCGCGGAAGACATCGACCGCATGGTCGCCCGCGACATTTCGGGCATCGCTTCGTCCGTGCCGGGTTTCTCGGCCTCGCGCATCACCGCCTTCAACGCCGCGTCGTTCGCCATGCGCGGCGTGGGCCTCACCGACATCATCGTCTACCAGGACGCTCCGGTCGGCGTGACGATGGACGACTTCGTGCTGCCGAGCGTGCAGACCCAGTTGCTCGACACCTTCGACATCGAGAGCGTCGAAATACTGCGTGGCCCGCAGGGCACGCTGTTCGGCAAGAACACCACCGGCGGCGCGGTCAACATCCGCAGCAAGCGTCCGGACATGGACGAAATGGGCGCGGATTTCAGCCTCGGGTACGGCAGCTTCAACGCGGTGCGCGCGCAGGGCTCGATCGACGTGCCGGTCATCGACGACGTCCTCGCGCTGCGCTTCGTCGGCGCGTACTCCAAGTCGGACGGCTACTACAAGCTCGGCGCGAACTACGGCCCGATCAACACGCTGAACATCTTTGCCGGCACGTTTGCACCCTTCAACATCCCGGGTGTCACCGGCACGACGGGTGAAGGCAGCCCGAGCAAGAGCTCGGGCGGCGACGACAACCTCAACGGGCGCATCAAGGCGCAATGGAACCCGACGGATAACCTGAAGTTCCTCGCGCAGTACGAGATCATGCGCGACCGCTCGGACGCCGTGCCGGCCTACAACGACACGCCTCCGGACGGCCCCTACCTCTGGAACTTCCTCGGCTTCACGCGCCCGAACGGCGACCCCCTCGACAACGTGGGCTCCACCCAGCGCCAGGATTCCCTGCTGAAGATGGCCGACGGCCAGGTCATCGACGTCGACGGCATCTACCTGAACATGGAATGGGACGTCGGCTACGGCACGATCTACGCCAACGCCGGCAAGCGCACCCAGGACGAACACCTGCCGAACACGTACACGGGTGCCGCGCCTGTCAACCAGGCGACGGGCGAGGTCATCTCGCTGTTCGACGCGACGCGCGACACGACCCGCGACACGACGCAGTTCGAAGCCCGCTTCGCCTCGGACTTCGACGGTGCGGTCAATTTCGTCGCGGGCGTGTTCCAGCAGACCAACGATGCCGAGTTCTGCGTCGTGCAGGTGCTCGGGTTCATCGACCTCGCGTTCGACCTGGGCGCGCTGGGACTGCCGCAGCAGTTGAACAACAGCTCGCCGCAGGTGCTCTGCAACAAGCAGGACTCGGACTCGCTCGCGGGCTATGTCGACGCGACCTGGGAGGTCACCGACCAGTTCTCGCTGACGGGCGGTTACCGCATGACGCGCGACGAGCGCTCGTGGACGGGCCGCACGCAGGTCGGCTTCGACCTCCTCGACGACAACCAGTTCAACGGCAGCCTGTCGTGGCAGGACTTCAGCGACCCGCTGCAGGCCGGCAACTTCAACAAGTACCCGGGCGGCATCATCGTCAACGACAAGACGCCGGGTTTCGAGAACCTGTCGGAGACCTGGACCGAGCCGAGCTGGCGCATCGTCGGTTCGTACAAGTTCACCGACAAGCTGTTCGGCTACGCGACGATCTCGGAAGGCTACAAGGCCGGCGGTTACAACGACCAGACCGGCACCAGCGGCCTGATGGTCTCGGCGCTGACCCGCCCGGTCGATCCGGAGTTCGCCACGAACTACGAGATCGGCATGAAGTGGGAAAGCGAGGACGGCCGTTTCCGCTTGAACCCGACGGCCTTCTTCACCACGTATGACGATGCGCAGCGGGCCGTCAACATCCTCACCGTGAACGAGGCTGGAGCCACCTTCCAGGAGACGGTGTTCTACAACGCCGCCGAAGTCGAAGCGAAGGGTATCGAACTCGAGTTCCAGGCCGCCGTCACGGATAACTTCCGCCTGCGTGCGCAGGCTTCGTACCTGAATGCCGAGTACAAGAAGTTCGTCATCAACCAGCCGGAGATCACCGACCCGGTGACGGGGGCGACGATTCAGGAGTTCAACGGGAACTTCTCCGGACTGCCGGTGCCGCGTTCGCCCGAACTGATGGGCTCGATCCAGGGCGTCTACACCTGGGAGCTCGCGAGCGGCAGTCGCGTAGAACTCGGGGCTGAGTACTATCACGAGGACGAGAACCTGTTCTACATCTCGGCGGCGGGCCGTCAGTTCGACGCCTACCTCGATGCGAAGGACCTGCTCAACGCCTCGCTGACGTACGTCGCGAAGGACGCCAGGTGGTTCGTGCGCGGCTACGGCAAGAACCTGACGGACGAGCGTTATCGCATCGCTTCGCAGTCGGTCGCGACGCTGTGGACGCACTCGCAGTTCGGCCCACCGATCAACTTCGGCGTCGAGTTCGGCATGGGTTTCGGCAGCTCGCAGTAAAACGAGCAGCCGTCAACGGCTGAGGGACGGGGCGGCTGCGGCCGCCCCGTTTTTTTTTTTGCTCCG
>JAOUGW010000085.1 GCA_029865465.1 Gammaproteobacteria bacterium | reverse complement strand
AGCACTTCTTCGGTGTCAATGCCGAGACGGTTGAAGATCAGGGCCAGTTCGTTGATCAGCGCGATGTTGACGTCACGCTGCGTGTTCTCGATCACCTTCGCGGCCTCGGCCACCCGTATGCTGGATGCCTTGTGCGTGCCGACGGTCACGATCGAGCGGTATAGTTGGTCGACGAATTCCGCCACTTCGGGCGTGGAACCGGACGTGACCTTGCGGATCGTCGTGACGCGATGTTCCTTGTCGCCCGGATTGATGCGCTCGGGGCTGTACCCGGCAAAGAAATCCTTGTTGAACCTTAGGCCCGAGGCCTTCTCGAGGATCGGGATGCAGACCTCCTCGGTGCAACCGGGGTAGACGGTCGATTCGTACACCACGATGTCGCCCTTCTTCAGCACTCTGCCGACCGACTCGCTCGACTTCACGAGCGGCGTCAGGTCCGGACGCTTGTACTCGTCGATCGGCGTCGGCACCGTGACGATGAACACGCGGCACGGCTTCAAGTCCATCAGGCTCGTCGTGTACGAAAGCTTGCCGGCCTCTGCCAGCTCCTTCGCGTCGCATTCGAGCGTGCTGTCGACGCCCTTGCGGAGCTCGGCCACGCGGTCGGCCTTGATGTCGAACCCCACGGTGGCGAACCGCTTGCCGAACTCGACAGCGAGCGGCAGACCCACATAACCCAGGCCGACGATACCGATCTTGAGATTCCGAAGATTGAACTTACCCATGATTCCAGATGGTTCTTGAGAGCTTACAGACGCCAAGGATGCCATTGGCAGCCGGCGGAATATGAGACCCCGGTCAAAGGCTCACGTACGCCAGGGCCCCCAGCCCCACCGACGTCATCACGATGAAGTACGGCAATGCCATCCACACCATGCGGCCATACCCGAGTCGGATCAGGGGTGCCAGGGTCGAAGTCAGCAGGAACAGGAAAGCAGCCTGGCCGTTCGGCGTCGCGACGCTCGGGATGTTCGTCCCGGTGTTGATCGCTACGGCGAGCCAGTCGAACTGCTCGCGGGTGATCGTTCCCTGCAGCAGGGCAGCCTTGATCTCGGTGATGTACACGCTGGCGACGAAGACATTGTCGCTGATCGACGAGAGCACCCCGGCAGCGAGATACAGCATCACCGCCTGCAGGCTGCCCTCGAGCGCAAGCACGCGGTTGATCATCGGTTCGAACAGGTGCTGGTCGTGGATCTCGGCGACGATCACGAAGAACACGACCAGCAACGCCGTGAACGGCAGCGCCACCTCGAAGGCCTTGCCGATCCGGTGCTCTTCCGTGACCCCCGTGAAGGCGGTGGCCAGGATGATGACCAGCAGGCCGATCAGGCCCACTTCGGCGACATGGAACGCCAGCGCAAGCACCAGCAGGATCGCGACGATTGCCTGCACGATCAACACTTGCCCTTCGCGCGGCGTCGACCGGGCTGCGAGTTCTCGAGAGTAATCCTCGAGCACCGCGCGAGCTGCGTCCGGCAGCGGCGTGCCGTAGCCGAAGAGGCGGAACCGCTCGACCAGCCAGCAGGTGGCGAAGCCCGCGATTGCAACGGGCACGGTGACGGGAGCCATCGCCACGAAGAACTCGCCGAAAGTCCAGCCCGCCTGCTCCGCGATCAGCAGGTTCTGCGGTTCGCCCACCTGGGTCATCACGCCGCCGATCGCGGTACCGACGGCACCGTGCATCATCATGGCACGCAGGAACCCGCGGAACGAATCGAGGTTGTCGCGGTGCAGGACATGCACCTCGGAGTCGTGCGTCGAATCGTGATGCAGCGTCGCGTGGGTCTTGCCCGAAGCGACCCGATGGTAGACCTCGAAAAAACCCGTGCCGACGGTGACCGCGACGGCCACCACGGTGAGTGCGTCGAGAAAAGCCGAGAGCAGCGCCGATACGCCGCAGAACATCAGCGCCAGCGCTTCGCGCGAGCGGATGCGCAGGATCAGGCGCGTGAACACGAACAGCAGCAGGTCGCGCAGGAAGTAGATGCCCGCGACCATGAAGATCAGCAGCAGGATCACGGGGAAAGCGCCGGTGACTTCCTCGTACACGCTTTCCGGCGTAGTGAGCCCGATGATGACGGCTTCGATGGCGAGCAGGCCGCCCGGCTGCAGTGGATAACACCGCAGCGCCATGGCCAGCGTGAAAATGAACTCGCCCAGCAGCAGCCAGCCAGTGACCATTGGCCCGGCGAGCAGCATCACGATCGGGTTCAGCAGCAGGAAGCCGACGATCGTGAGCTTGTACCAGCCCGGCGACTGTCCGAGGAAAGCCCGGCCGAACGACTGCGAGAGAGTGTGGCTCATGGCGCGGGTGCGGCAGCCTCGGGCGCGGGTTCAAACGTGCGCCATGCGGTCTTGCCGCCGCTCTTCTTGTCCAGCAGGCTGAGCATCGCCTGGTGCGCCTGGAGTTCTTCCGCGGTGGCACGCCGCACGAGCAGCGTACCCGCGGGTCGCACAGCCTTGGTCACTGCCGCAACGACACCTGCGGCCGCAGCCTTGTCGTCGAGGGTCAGTGCGCCCTGCCCGCCCGTCATCGCCAGGTAGACTTCGAGCAGCAAGTCGGCGTCGAGCAACGCGCCGTGCAGGTCGCGATGCGAATTGTCGATGGAATAGCGCTTGCACAGGGCATCGAGGCTGTTGCGCTGCCCCGGGTGCATCTGGCGCGCCAGGGCAAGCGTGTCGAGCACGCCGCAGACGTCGCGCGTGGTCACCGTGCTCTCGAGTCTGCCGTTCGCGGCGAGCATCGCGAGTTCCGCGTCCAGGAACGCGACGTCGAACGGCGCGTTGTGGATGATCAGCTCGGCTCCCGCCATGAACTGACGCAGTTCGTCGAAGATATCGGCGAAGCGCGGCTGGCCACTGAGGAATTCGGTGGTGAGACCGTGCACCTGCACGGCACCCGGATCGATCGTGCGGTCCGGGCACAGGTAGCGGTGGAACTGCCGGCCCGTGCGGCGCCGATTCACGAGCTCGATCGCGCCGATCTCGATGATGCGGTGACCGAGCTCGGGCTCGAGTCCAGTGGTTTCCGTGTCGAAGACGATCTGTCGCATGGAAGGGGTCAGGCGACTGCCTGAGCGAGGGCCTCCACGACCTTGACTTGCTGCGCATCCGTGAGGTACGGGTGCATCGGCAGACTCATTACGCGGCGCGCGGCCGCCTCGGAAGCCGGGAAGTCACCCTCGCCGTATCCGAGGTGCTTGAACACCGGCTGCATGTGCAGCGCCAGCGGGTAATGCACCGCCGTCGGCACGCCAAGCGACTTCATGCGGGTTTCGACGATCTCCCGCTGCTCCACTTCAACGGTGTACTGCGCATAGACGCAGGTGTTGAAAGTCTCGACCTCAGGGGCGCGGACTTTGGCGCTTGCTCCGGTGCCGAACTTGTCCGCGATCAGGGCCGCGTAACGCTCGCCCGCCCGACTGCGGGCCGCAACCTCCTCGTCGAACACGTCCATCTTTGCGAGCAGCACTGCCGCCTGGATGGTGTCCAGGCGTCCGCAAACACCGAGTCGGGGATGGTGGTAACGGCGATCCTGGCCATGGACGCGTATTTCGCGCATGAGTTTCGCGAGGGAATCGTCGTTGGTGAACAGCGCTCCGCCGTCCCCATAGCAGCCCAGCGGCTTGGATGGGAAGAACGAGGTTGCACCCACTGCCGTCATGCCGCCCGAGCGGCGTCCCTTGTAGGTCGCGCCGAAGCTCTGCGCCGCGTCCTCGATGACAGGCAGTTCATTGCGGCAGGCGATCGTGTTGATCACATCGATGTCGGGGCACTGGCCATACAACGACACCGGCATGATCGCCTTCGTCCGTGGCGTGATGGCCGCCTCGAGCTTCGATGCGTCCATGTTGTACGTGCCGCGATCGATGTCGACGAAGACCGGCTTGGCGCCTGCCAGTGCAATCATTTCAGCAGTCGCGAAGAAAGTGAAAGGCACGGTAATGACTTCGTCGCCCGGACCAATGTCGAGCGCCATCAGTGAAATCAGCAGGGCGTCCGTGCCGCTGGCAACACCGATGCAATGCCTGGAGCCGACGTAGGCGGCCAGCCTCTGCTCCAGCTCAGCCACTTCGGGCCCGAGTATGTATTGGCCGTGCTCGAGCACCTTCGTGATCCTGGAGTCGACCGATGGCTTGAGCCGACTGTACTGGGTCTTGAGGTCGATAAAGTCCATGGGGTGCCTGTAGTGGGCGGCTGATCTTGGTAGTTTACGAGGGGTCAGGGGATAGAGGTTAGGGGTTAGTCGGAGTCAGCGAACGAATCCCTTCGTTCGCGAGCTCATCGGCCCGCTCGTTGCCGGGATGCCCGGTGTGGCCCCTGACCCAGTGCCAGTGCACCTCGTGGCGTCCGATCTGCTCTTCGAGAGACAACCAGAGGTCCGCGTTCTTGACAGGCTTCCGGTCGGCGGTCTTCCAGCCCCGCTTCTTCCACTGCGGCAGCCACTCCGTGATGCCGAGCCGCACGTACTGGGAATCGGTATACAGCTGCACGACGCAGCGACGCTTCAGCGCTGCCAGCGCTTCGATCGCCGCCGTGAGTTCCATGCGGTTGTTGGTCGTGTGTGGTTCGCCGCCGTGGAGTTCCTTGCGGTGCTTGCCGGTTTCGAGCAGCGCGCCCCACCCTCCCGGACCCGGGTTCCCCTTGCAGGCCCCGTCCGTATGCACGATGACTTCGGACGTGCTCACGCCGCCTGTCTCGTCGTCGGCTCAGGGGCGCTGCCCACGAGCACCGTCCGCTGTGTCCAGGCCGGCCTGATCGGCGTGATCGAACGCACGCGCTTGCGTGCCTTGAGCAGATAGGCGCCAGCCAGCGGCGATGCGATGACCGGACCGCGTCGTTCCAGCCAGCTGTCCTCGTGCAGGCCGAACATGCGCTGCGTCCAGGGCGGCGCGAACAGGTAGCGCCGAGTGGAGACGACCTCGAATCCGAGCAGGCTGAGCCAGTCTCGCGTGCGGTGTTCGCTCATCATGCGTGCCGCATGCGGTGGGAAGTGGCCAGCCGACGCGAAGTGGTGACGGACGCCCCAGGCGCCCCACGGGTTGAAAGCGCAGATGACCAGGTTGCCCTCGCCGACCAGGACACGGTCGACCTCGCGCAGCAACTCGTGCGGGCGCGGCGCATGCTCGAGCGTGTGCGGCAGCAGCACGGCTTCGACCGAATTGGTGGCGATCGGCAGCGCGTCGAAGTGAGCACGGATCGCGCCGGGACCGTGCGCATCGGGCGCGATGCAGCTTCGATGCTGCGTCCGGGCTGCTGCGCAGAGCCGCGCCGGATCGCCCCAGCAACCGATCTGCAGCAGCTCGAAGCCGACGACGTCCGCCATCTCGTCCTGCAACAACCGCGTTTCGAGCGCGAGCACGGCCGCCCCGAGCGGGGATTCGAGCCATCGGTCTGCGACGGGGTTCGCGGTCATGTGCGCAAGGATAGCCGTAAGTCCCTGCCGGACGTCGAAAAAACGTGTCCTGTCATATGGAATTTTCCGCCCCGAAGGGCTCTAATACTCGCGCCCGGACTCATTGGGCCCCGGACGACGAAGGAGTCCCCAGCAGCATGCTGCAAGTGAGCCCGGTACGGGCGTTCTCGGACAACTACATCTGGCTGATCCGCGCGCCGGCCGACCCGGCCGCCGCCGTGGTAGTCGATCCGGGTGACGACCGCCCCGTGGAACAGGCATTGCAGGTGCAGGGACTGCGGCTCGGCGCGATTCTCGTCACGCATCACCACGCCGATCATGTCGGCGGAGTCGGGGCACTGGCGGCTCGCCATGGCGCACCGGTTTTCGGGCCAGCGCGTGAGCAGATGCCCTGCGCGGCGCAGGCCCTGGACGATGGAGACAAGGCTTCACTTGAAAACCTCGGGCTCGAGTTCAACGTGATGGCGGTCCCTGGGCACACGCTCGGACACATTGCCTATGCCGGCCACGGCACACTTTTCTGCGGCGACACGCTGTTCAGCGCCGGCTGCGGCCGCCTGTTCGAAGGCACGCCTGGCCAGATGCTCGCCTCACTCGACCGGCTCGCCGCCCTGCCCGACGCCACGCGCGTCTTCTGCGCACACGAATACACGCTCGCGAACCTCAAGTTTGCAGCCGCCGTCGAGCCCGGCAACGGCCAGGTTCGCGACACGCTGGGCTACGTGCAGCAGCGCCGCGACCGCGACGAGATCACGCTGCCGTCCACGCTCGGACGCGAGCGCCTCATCAACCCTTTCCTGCGCAGCCGCGAACCTGCGGTGCGAGCCGCGGCTGAACGGCATGCGGGTCACCCGCTGCCCGAGGCCGTCGACGTGTTCGCCGAAGTGCGACGCTGGAAAGACGGATTCCGCTGAGCCGACATGACACGAACCAAAACACACCCGTCCTGGCTCGCCGTCGTCGCAGCGGCCGCGCTGCTCACCGGGTGCGCTACGACCGACTCAACCTATTCGAGCTTGCCGGCTGCGCCGGATCATCCCGGCCCGAAGGCACCAATGGACCGGGCGACGGTCACGATCCCGGGCTCGTTCGACACGAGTCGCGAAGTGCCGCACATGGAGCCCGGGCAGTACGCCGATCTGCTCGACCGTATCCGCGACGGTTACGCCCTGCCGGACGTCGCGCATTACGCGGTCGACCGCGAGGTCGAACTCTACCGGAAGAGCCCCGAGTTTCTCGACCGCACGTTCAAGCGAGGCGCACGGTACCTGTACTACATCGTGCAGGAACTCGAGAAGCGCAACCTGCCACTCGAACTGGCGCTGCTGCCGGTCGTCGAAAGTGCGTTCAATCCGGTCGCCTATTCACGCAGCCGCGCCTCGGGCCTGTGGCAGTTCATCCCGTCCTCGGGCAAGCACTACGGCCTCGAGCAGAACTGGTGGATCGACGAGCGACGCGACGTCATCGAAGCCACGGGTGCCGCGCTCACGTACCTGCAGTACCTCAACAGCTATTTCGCAGGCGACTGGTACCTGGCGATTGCGGCGTACAACGGTGGCGAGGGCACTGTCAGCGGCGCAGTGCGCCGCAATCAGTCGGCAGGGCTGCCGACAGACTTCTTCAGCCTGAACCTGCGTTCCGAAACCCGCGACTACGTGCCGAAGCTGCTCGCCATCAGCCGCATCGTGCGCAACCCGGAAGCCTACGGCCTGTCGTTTGCGCCAATTCCGAACCAGCCGTTCTTCGAAGCAGTCGAGCCGGGCAGGCAGGTGCACCTCGAGCAGGCGGCGCAGCTGGCCGGCATCACCCGCGAGGACATGTTCGCGCTGAATCCCGGCTACAACCGCATGACGACGCCACCGAGCGGCCCGCATCGCCTGCTGTTGCCGATCCCGAATGCACAGGCGTTCCGCCTGGCCATGCTCGACCAGTCGCTGGTCGACCAAAGCAGCGTCGCCGTTGTCGCCGTCGAGCCGCCCCCGGAGGTTCGTCACCGTGTCCGGCGTGGCGAGACGCTGAGTTCCATCGCCCGCAAGTTCGGCGTGCCGATGCTGGCCATCCAGCAGGCCAACGACATCCAGGGCTCGGTCATCCACCCGGGCGACTCGCTGCTGATTCCGGCCGCGTACGCCGGCTCGACTGCGACGCTGGCCGCACTGGCCGCACCGCGTGACGACATCACAGCGCAATTGCCGGAACACCAGAGACCGGCGGCCCCGCGGAAGCCCAGGGTGCACGTCGTGAAGTCGGGTGACTCGCTGTGGAGCGTGGCGCGCAGGTACGATGTCTCGGTACCTGCCCTCGCCTCGGCCAACGGGCTTTCGAGCAAGGCGGGCCTCGTCCCTGGCGCGCGACTTGAAATCCCGGGCACGGGCGGCGCCGGCACGCGGCTCGCCTCCAGCGGCACGAAGGAATCCAGCCGCGTGACCTACAAGGTCAAACGCGGCGACACGCTCTCCGAGATCGCCGACCGCTTCGACGTCAGCGTGCGCGAGCTCATGACCTGGAACCGCCTGCGGCGATCGTCGTCGCTGCGCGCGGGCCAGCGTCTCGTCGTCTATACCGACCCAAGCCGGCAAACCGGAGGCTGAAGATCGTGGGATTCCTGACAGGCAAGCGGGCCCTCATCGTGGGGCTCGCCTCGGAGCGTTCGATCGCCCACGGCATCGCAGCGGCGATGCACCGGGAGGGCGCAGAGCTCGCGTTCACTTACCAGAATGACCGGCTCAAGGATCGCGTGGTCGAGATGGCGCAGGCCTTCGGTGCCGCGATCACGCTGCCGATGGACGTCGCGTCCGACGCTGAGATCGACGCCGCGTTCGCGGGTATCCGCGAAGTCTGGGACTCGCTCGACATCATCGTGCACTCGGTTGCTTTCGCGCCGCGTGAAGAACTCGCCGGCACGTTCGTCGACAGCACGACGCGCGAAGGCTTCCGTATTGCGCACGAGATCTCGAGCTACAGCCTCACCGCGCTGGCAAGGGCCGGCAAGCCGATGATGCAGGGGCGAGCCGGCGCGATCATCACGCTGTCGTACCTGGGCGCCGTGCGTTCGATCCCCAGCTACAACGTGATGGGTCTCGCCAAGGCTAGCCTCGAGGCGAACGTGCGCTTCCTTGCGGCCGATCTCGGCCCACAGGGCATCCGCGTAAATGCAATCTCGGCGGGACCGATCAAGACGCTGGCAGCGGCTGGCGTGAGCGGCTTCCGCAAGATGCTGACGCAGGTGGCCGCCGCCACTCCCCTGCGCCGCAACGTGACGACCGATGAAGTTGGCAATGTGGCGGCGTTCCTCTGCTCGGACCTCGCATCGGGGGTCACCGGCGAGATCGTCTACGTGGATGCCGGGTACAGCCACGTGGGGATGAGCTTCGCGGAATAGGGGTTAGGGGATGGGGGTTGGGGGATAGTCGGAGCCGCGGCTGAATCCGGGATCACCGCCAAGAAATCAGCTTGGACGCAAGAGCCATCGGCCCCGACCATGGCTGCGTGGAACAGCAACCTCGGAAGAGTCACAAAGACTTGATTCTCTGGCAGAAGGCGCTGGACCTTGCGGTCGCGGTACACGAGGCCAGCGCAACATTCCCCAAGGCAGAGATATTCGGTCTCGTATCGCAGATCAGGCGGGCCGCGGTTTCAATCCCGTCGAACATCGCCGAAGGCTCAGCCCGCCGTTCGACTCGCGAGTTCATCGCCTTTCTGCACATCGCACGCGGCTCGATGGCTGAAGTCGAAACGCAATTGCTCTTGGCACAACGGGTCGGCTATGTAAGCGATGAATGTCTCTGGGCTCTGCAGTTCAGGCTCGACGAGGTCGGCCGGATCATGAACGCCGTAATCACGGGACTGCGACGAAGGTTGGGATAGCGTCCGACTATCCCCCAACCCCCATCCCCCAACCCCTACTCGGCCGCAAACATCTTGTCGTTGCGCTTGATCTTCGCGGTGCGACGCAGCTCGGCCAGGTAGGCATCGAACTCGATCGACGCGTTCTGCGTCGCGAGGTTCCGCGCCTGCTCGGCGAGGTCGCCACCGAACACGGCGGGCGTGCCCGGGGTAGCCGACGACACGACGAACACGGCAGGATCGCCGCTCGCGAGCGTGGCCACACCTGCGCTCACCTTGCCCGCCCCGGCGGGACGCGGCGCCTTGAAGATCGCCTGCAGCAGCTCGGGCACCATCGGTGCGGCGCCCTCGACGGTCGGGCCGCGACGGCTCAGCGACGGCGACGCGACCGCCGTCGAGCCGACCGACGCCGCCGCCGTCGCCAGCGGCTCACCTGTATTGACGCGCTTCGCCAGGGCCGTGGCGGCCCCGGTGGCCGCAGCACGCGCCTTGTCTTCACGCAGGCGGGTCACGATCTGTTCCTGCACCTGGGCCAGCGGCAGCTGCATCGACGGCTGGTGGTCGGTGACGCGCAGCACGACGACGCTCTCCTCGCCGATCTGCAGCGGCGGGCTGTTCTGGCGTTCCTGCAGCACTTCGTTGCTGAAGGCCGCCTCGATCACCTTGCGGTCGTTGCCGAGCGCACCGCCACCCTGGCGCGTGAACCCATCGACGGTCTGCACCGTCATGCCGAGCTTCTTGGCCACGCTGTCGAGCTCGCTGAGCGACGCGAAGGATTCGTCGGCGAGCTGCTGAGACTTCTCGTAGAACAGCGCCTGCGCCTGGTCACGCCGGAACTCGGGCTCGAGTTCGGTGCGAACCTCATCGAAGCTGCGCACGTGCGGTTCCTCGATGTCCTCGAGCCGGATGATGTGATAGCCGAACTGCGTCTTCACCGGCCCGCGGATCTCGCCCTTCTTCATGGCGAAGAGCGCCTCCGAGAACGGCTGCACGTACGCTTCCTTCGGCGCCCAGCCGAGGTCGCCGCCGGCGGCCTTGGAGCCCGGGTCATCCGAGTTCTCCTGCGCCAGCTTGGCGAAATCCTCCCCCGCCTTGGCACGGGCCAGGATGGCGTCGGCCTTCTTGCTGGCCGCTGCGTCGTCGCTGCCCGTCTCGATCAGGATGTGGGCGGCTTTGCGGCGCTCCGGCACGGCGTTGCGTTCGGCAGCCGTCTCGTCGTAGTACTTCTTCAGCGCGTCTTCCGTCACCTGCACGCCCGCGGCGATGTCGGCAAGGTTGAGCTGCAGGTACTGCAGTGCCACCTTCTCCTGCGACATGAACTGCGACTTGTTCTTGTCGTAGTACGCGGTGATTTCGGCGGGCGTCACCTGCACCTGCGCGGCAAATCCGGCGGCCGGCACGACGGCGTATGCCGCATCGCGCATCTCGCCCTGCAGCTCGACGCGACGACGCAGTTCGCCCGGCGTCACGAATGACGACAGCGCGATCGCATTGGTCAACTGGGAGGTCTCGAGGTCGCGGCGGTATTCCTGCTCGAACTCAGGTTCGGTGCGGCCCTGTTGCCGCAGCAGCGCCGCGTAGCGGTCGCGTGAGAACTTGCCGTCGACCTGCAGCGCCGGGATCCGCGTGATCGACTCGGCGAGTTCGCGGTCGCTGACGCGGTAGCCGCTCTCGTGTGCGCGCTGCACCAGCAGTTCCCGCGCGATGAAATCGTCGAGCAGCCTGGCCTGCTCGGACTTGACGAGTTCCGGCGGCAGTTCGTCGCGGCGTTGCGTCTGCAACTCGGTCTGGCGTTCCTGCCAGGCCCGGCGCACGGCCTCCTGGGAGATGTCCTTGCCGTTGACGGTCGCGGCGGCCGAATTCACTGCCGATTCGAACTGGACGCCCCAGAAGATGAAAACGACGGCGATGGCGCCAAGGAAAAAGATGGCGAACGGCCCGGAAATTCTTTCGCGGATCTTCTGCAGCATGTTGTCTAGGGGATAGGGGTTGGGGGTTGGGGGATAGTAAGAGGCGGACCTGCGGCCCGCCAGTTGTTAGTTGCCCGGAAATACGAAAGCCCGCGCGAGCGGGCTTTCATGTTCCAGGAACTGGCGGAGTGGACGGGACTCGAACCCGCGACCCCCGGCGTGACAGGCCGGTATTCTAACCAACTGAACTACCACTCCGCGTTTTTCTGGTGGGTGCTGAGGGGATCGAACCCCCGACCTACGCCGTGTAAAGGCGCCGCTCTACCAGCTGAGCTAAGCACCCGCGCCTCACTGGTAGCCCACTAGCTTACGGCATCCTTCAGGCCTTTTCCAGCCTTGAAGCCCGGCACTTTGCTGGCAGCGATCTGGATCGCCTCGCCGGTCCGGGGATTGCGGCCAGTGCGGGCAGCCCGCGCCTTGACGGCGAACGTGCCGAAGCCCGACAGCGTCACCGCGTCGCCTCGCTGCAGCGTGTCGGTGATCGCTCCCAGCACTGCCTCGACGGCACGCGCGGCATCGGACTTCGCGAGCGACGTGCGCTCGGCAACTGCATCGATCAGGTCGTTCTTGTTCATCGGTTGGTGTTCCTCGTCGTCATTCGGTCAGTGGGCATGCACCTGCTTGCCCGTACGCTTTGCCGGACGCTTGGCGCCGGCCCGCTTGCCGTCCACCGTGCCCGCCGTCCCTTCACCCACGGCAGCCAGCGGTTGCGGCATGTTCTTCAAGGCAAGCTGCAGCACTTCGTCGATCCACTTGACCGGCTTGATCTGCAGCTTGCCCTTGATGTTGTCAGGAATCTCGGCCAGATCCTTCACGTTCTCGGCCGGAATGAGGACCGTGGTGATGCCGCCGCGATGTGCCGCGAGCAGCTTCTCCTTGAGGCCGCCGATCGGCAGCACTTCGCCGCGCAGGGTGATCTCACCCGTCATG
>JAOUGW010000305.1 GCA_029865465.1 Gammaproteobacteria bacterium | reverse complement strand
CGCGTCGGGGCCGGCGGTCCACTTCCTGTCCCGGCTGTTCGCGGTCGAACCCGACGAAGCGCCGGCAGTGGCGGCCGGCGTACTGATGTTCTTCCTGCTGTTCGCCGGCTATTTTCTGCTGCGCCCGGTGCGCGAGACGATGGGCATCGCGGGCGGCGTAAAGAACCTGCAGTGGCTGTTCACCGGCACCTTCGTCGCCACGCTCGCGGCGATCCCGCTCTTCGGCTGGATTGCGGCGCGCGCACCGCGACGACGCATCCTGCCCTGGACCTACGGCTTCTTCGCGCTGAACCTGCTGGTCTTCGCGGCGGCGATCGCCGCGCAGCCCGACAATCCCTGGATCGCGCGCGCCTTCTACATCTGGCTGTCCGTGTTCAACCTGCTGGCGATCTCGGTGGCCTGGAGCGTGCTGGCCGATCTGTTCCCGGTAGCGCAGGCCAGGCGCCTGTTCGCGGTGATGGCAGCAGGCGCGAGCCTGGGCGGCCTGGTCGGGCCACTGCTGGGCGTGCTGCTGGTGGGTTCGTTCGGCCTGCCGGGGCTGATGATGCTGAGCACGGCCCTGCTGCTGGGTTCGGCGATGGCGGCAGGCGCGCTGCAGGTCTGGCGCGATCACCGGCCGCTGCGCACCGATGAACCGGCTGCGCGCCGCCTGCCACTCGGCGGCAACCCGTTCGCCGGCATCAGTGCGGTGCTGCAGTCACGCTACCTGCTGGGCATTGCCGCCTTTGTCGTGTTGCTGGCCAGCGTCTCGACCTTTCTCTATTTCGAACAGGCGCGCCTGGTAGAGCAGCATTTCCCGGACCGCGCCGATCAGACGCGGGTGTTCGGCGCACTCGACTTCGTCGTGCAGGTCCTGACCCTGCTCACCCAGCTGTTCCTGACCGGCCGCATCGTGCGGCGGCTCGGCATCGTCGTGCTGCTGACGGCGGTACCGGTGATCACGACCCTGGGCTTCCTGTGGCTCGCGCTGGCGCCGGCCTTCGCGGTGTTTGCGGTGGTGATGGTCGCGCGTCGCGCCGGCGAGTACGCCCTGGCGCGACCGGGCCGCGAGATGCTGTTCACCGTGGTCCCGCCCGAGGCCAAGTACAAGGCCAAGAACGTGATCGACACCGCGGTCTATCGTGGAGCTGACGCCGTCAGCGGCTGGGTGAAGACAGGCATCGATGCACTCGCGGCCAGCCCCGCCGTCGTAGCCGTGGCCGGTGCGGTGCTGGCCGTGGTGTGGGCGCTCACGGGCTGGTCGCTGGCGCGCCAGCAGAAGATCCTTGCGACCGGCGGGGAAACGTCGGCGATCCGTGCAGGGACGCCGCGGGTCCGGCGATCGACCCGCTGACCAGGATCGACGGGACCTTTTCTCTGCCGAGCGAGCCGCCGCGCGACGTGGCTCGGCACGAGGCAGTCAGCCGTCCGGGCCGGGCCGCGACTCCTGCTGGCGCACCACCATTGCCACCAGGGTCACGACGGTGATGGGCAGCACGAAGCTCACCATCACGGTCGAGAATTCGTCGAGCGCGTCGTGCTGCTGCGCGCCGAGGATCAGGTAGACGACGTAGGCCGCATAGTAGGCAAGGAACAGCAGGCCGCGCTTGCGGCCGATCTGCCGGCGGAGGAGCAGCACCGGCAGGCAGGCGATCGCCACCGCAATCATGACCCAGATGTCGAAGTTGAGCACCGCAGGGGCGATGCCGAGACCCGTCGGGCTCACGACTCCCGACAGGCCGAGGCAACCCAGGATGTTGAACGTGTTGCTGCCGATCACGTTGCCAACCGCGATGTCGCGCTCGCCACGGATCGCCGCCATGATCGAGGTGGCGACCTCCGGCATGGACGTGCCCGCAGCGATGATCGTGAGGCCGATGACGAGGTCGCTCACTCCGAGGGCCCGCGCGAAGGCCACCGCCGAGTCGACCAGCCAGCTGGACCCGAGCACCAGCAGGCCGAGGCCGGCCGCGATCAGCAGCACCTGCACGGCCCAGTGGCTGTCCCACGCACTCGAGGGGCGGATGCTGCCGGCGTACTCGTCGCGGACCTCTGCGGTCTCGGCGCGCGACTGGCGCAACAGGAAGAGGACGTAGACGACCAGCAACAGCAGCAGGAGGACCGCCTCCGAGCGTCCGAGCGTGCCGTCGAGGATCATGATCCCGAGCACCATCGAGGCGCCGATCATGATCGGCACCTCCTGGCGGATGATCTGCGAGTGCACGACCAGCGGCGTGATCACCGCGCTGATGCCGAGGATGAACAGCACGTTGAAGACGTTGCTGCCCACCACGTTGCCGACGGCAATGTCGGTGTTGCCGCTCAGGGCGGCGCCGACCGACACCGCCACCTCGGGCGAACTCGTGCCCATCGCGACGATGGTGAGGCCGACGACGAGGGGCGAGATGCCGAGCGACAGCGCGATCCGTGAGGCTCCGCGTACCAGCGACTCTGCGCCTGCGATCAAGGCTGCGAGGCCAAGCACGAAGAACAGTACGTGGGTCAGCATGACGGCGGCCGGTCCGGTCGGGTGACGGAGTCCGCAGTCTACTGCACGACCGGACCCGCCGGACTCTGGTTCTTGCACCCGCGCCGGGCGTCAGCGCAGCGACCTCAGGCTGCGTGTCGCGACATAGGGGTCGAGACGCGCCAGCAGCTGGTATGCAAGATACGATCGCAGCGACTGCCACCAGCGACGTCCGTGCCGCCAGCGCACCGGGTCCAGCGTGTCGGTATGCCGTCGGTCAGCCTCGAATTCGGCACGCAGGCGGGCCGCGAGCGCAGCGGACGGCAGCCGCAGCAGCAGCTCGTAGTTGATCAGCAGGCTGCGCACGTCGAGGTTGCTCGAGCCCACGTACACGATGTCGTCGAGCAGCAACGCCTTCGCGTGGACAATCTGCGGCCGGTAACAGTGGATCCTGAGTCCGGCCCGCAGGAAACGCTTGAACAGTCGCTCGCTGGCCCACTGTGAGACCGGCACGTCGCTGCGTTCGCCGACGATGATGTCAGCGTCGCCACGGCGAGCGGCGTCCCGGATCGCAGCGCCGATGCGCCGCGACGGCAGGAAGTACGCGGCCCAGGCCTGCATCCGGCGCGCGGCACGGATGTCGAACAGCAGTCGCCGCCGCAGCTCGGCCGTAGGACAGCCCGGCCCGGAGAGCAGTAACTCAGGCTGCTTGACTGCGCCAGCGGCAGGCTGCGGGGCCGTGCGCCAGAAACGACGGAACTCGCGTCGACCGAACGCAGACAGGTCCCACATTCGGGCGAAGCTCGCGGCGAGCGCGTCCACCACGGGCCCGTCTACG
>JAOUGW010000084.1 GCA_029865465.1 Gammaproteobacteria bacterium | reverse complement strand
CCAGGGCGAGCAGGCAGCCGAGCAGCAGTAGCCAGGTTTTCATGGTCCGGAAGCATAGCGACTTGCGATTCCGCTGACAAAGCGATACCTGTGATCCGCGAAGCGCGTCATGGACCGGGGACCTCGCCGGGCGGCCACAGGGGCCGCCCGGCGGGATCCAGACCTGACCAGCCGGCGTCAGACGCTGTAATAGAGCTCGAGCTCGACCGGGTGCGTCGACATGCGCAGCCGCGTGACTTCCTGCATCTTCAGGTTGATGTAGGCATCGATGACGTCGTCCGTGAACACGCCGCCTTCCTTGAGGAACCCGCGGTCCCTGTCGAGGGCTTCGAGCGCCATGTCGAGCGAATGGCAGACGGTCGGGATGTCCTTCGCTTCCTCGGGTTCGAGGTCGTAAAGGTCCTTGTCCGCCGGGTCGCCCGGGTGAATCTTGTTCCTCACGCCGTCGAGCCCCGCCATGAGCATCGCTGCGAAGCAGAGATACGGGTTCGCCGTGCTGTCCGGGAAACGCACCTCGATGCGGCGGCCCTTCGGGTTGATGACGTGCGGGATGCGGATCGACGCCGAGCGATTGCGCGCGGAGTAAGCGAGCATCACCGGGGCTTCGAAGCCCGGCACCAGCCGCTTGTAGCTGTTGGTGCTGGCGTTCGAGATCGCATTCAGCGCCTTGGCATGCTTGATGATGCCGCCGATGTAGTAGATCGCGATTTCGGACAGGCCGCCGTACTTGTCGCCCGCGAAGATGTTCTTGCCATCCTTCGCCAGGGACTGGTTCACGTGCATGCCGTTGCCGTTGTCGCCCACGAGCGGCTTCGGCATGAAGGTTGCCGTCTTGCCGTACGCGGCAGCCACGTTGTGGATGGCGTACTTCAGGATCTGCACTTCGTCGGCCTTCTTTACCAGCGTGTTGGCCGAGACGTTGATCTCGGCCTGGCCGCCGGTGGCGACTTCGGCGTGGTGCACTTCGACCTTCAGGCCGAGTTGTTCCATCGCGCCGCACATTGCGGTGCGCAGGTCCTGGTAGGTGTCGACGGGCGGGACGGGGAAGTAGCCGCCCTTCACCGTCGGGCGGTGGCCGAGGTTGCCGCCCTCGAGCTGCGCGCCCGAGTTCCAGGCGCCCTGCGCGGAATCGACTTCGTAGAAGCAGCCGTTCATCGAGCTGCCGTGACGCACGTTGTCGAAGATGAAGAACTCGTTTTCCGGGCCCCACATCGACGCGTCGGCGATGCCGGTCGACTTCAGGTAGGCCTCGGCTCGCTTCGCGAGCGAGCGCGGGTCGCGCTCGTAGCCCTGCATCGTCGAGGGCTCGATGATGTCGCAGCGCAGGTTGAGCGTCGGCTCCTCGAAGAACGGGTCGACGATGGCGGTGCTCGGGTCCGGCATGAGGATCATGTCCGACTCCTGGATGCCCTTCCAGCCGGCGATGGACGAACCGTCGAATCCCTTGCCGTCCTCGAAGAAAGCATCGTCGACGACGCGGGTCGGCACGGTCACATGCTGTTCCTTGCCCTTCGTGTCGGTGAAGCGGAGGTCAACGTACTTGATGCCCTTTTCCTCGATCAGCTTGAGGACGTCAGCGCCGGTGCTCATGGAATCTCCTGATGAATTCGTGCAGCGAATGAGGTGCTTAGGGTCGCTCGCCGCGACGGCCCTGAAGCGTTGTTTGTGAGCGCAATCGGAATGCACCAATTATGCCACCGCACGGAAATCGCGCAACTGTGACAGCAAATCAAGATCAAATTCAGTCAACATCGAGATTGGCAGCCCAAACTGGTGCGTGACCCGGTCAACGTGCACCGTCGCAGTGCAACTGGTGCTCCTGCTGACGACGTGCTCGCGTACCTCGAGCAAACCTCGCAGCGCTCCGGGGAGCGGTCCGGCGATTGCCGAAACGATGCGGAAGCTCGACGCAGATCCGACCTGGACCGCGGTTGTTACGCCCGACGTCAGCGGCGAATCGCCGCCACCGGGCTGGATCCCGCCGCGGTCCTGATAGAGCGTTCCGAGCACGTCGACACAATGGGCCGCGTCCGGGCTCGCCCATCGTCGTACGTGCCAGAAGCAGCGCGCCGACCCGCAGGGGCTTCGGCAGATCACGATGACGAGGTGAACGACCTCCCGGAGAATGAAGAGTTGTCGAAGGAGAAGAACGTGAGCGGCAATCCCGGCGCGCAGCGCATGACCCCCTCGGAAGCCCTGGTCGAGACGCTGGCTGCCAATGGCGTCGCCGAAGTCTTCGGCATCGTCGGCTCGGCCTACATGGATGCTCTCGACATCTTCCCGGCTGCCGGCATCCGCTTCATTCCCGTCGCACACGAGCAGGGCGCGGCGCACATGGCGGACGGCTATGCCCGCGCCTCGGGTCGCCACGGCGTGTGCATCGCCCAGAACGGCCCCGGCATCACCAATTTCGTCACGGCCATCGCAGCCGCGTACTGGGCGCATTCGCCGGTCGTGTTCATCACGCCGGAAACGGGCTCCATGACGATGGGGCTGGGCGGTTTCCAGGAAACGGAACAGCTGCCGATCTTCTCGAAGATCACGAAGTTCCAGGGCCACGTGAACAACCCGAAGCGCATGGCCGAGATCGCGGCCCGCTGCTTCGACCGCGCCATGCTCGAGATGGGACCGGCGCAGCTCAACATCCCGCGCGACTACTTCTACGGCGAATGCAATGCAGTGATCGCGCCGCCGATGCGCATCGGTCGCGGACCAGGCGATGGCAGGGCACTGGATGAAGCGGCAGTGCTGCTGGCGGCCGCGCGGTTCCCCGTCCTCCTGGCGGGCGGCGGCGTCATCCTCGCGGAGGGCACGAAGGAAGCGGTGCAACTCGCCGAACTGCTGCACGCGCCCGTCTGCAACAGCTACCTGCACAATGACTCGTTCCCGGCTTCGCACGAGCTCTGGTGCGGTCCGCTCGGCTACCAGGGCTCCAAGGCCGCGATGAAGCTGATCTCGCAGGCCGACGTGGTGCTGGCGCTCGGCACACGGCTCGGGCCGTTCGGCACGCTGCCGCAGCACGGCCTCGACTACTGGCCGGCCAGCGCCAAGATCATCCAGGTCGACGTCGATGCGAAGATGCTGGGGCTGGTCAAGCCGATCTCCGTTGGCATCAATGGCGATGCGAAGTCCGCAGCGTTGGCGCTGATCGAACGTCTCGCCGGACGCCCGCTCGCGTGCACTGCGAACAAGGCCGAGCGCTCGCAGCGCATTGCAGCCGAAAAGAGTGACTGGGAAAAGGAACTGGGCGCGTGGACACACGAGCGCGATCCGTTCTCGCTGGCCGTCTCCAAGGACTCGAAGTTCATGCACCCGCGCCAGATGCTGCACGAGCTGGAGCGGGCGATGCCGCAGGGCGCGATGGTCTCGACCGACATCGGCAACGTCTGCTCCGTTGCCAATTCGTACCTCCGCTTCGAGCAGCCGCGCTCGATGTTCGCGGCCATGAGTTTCGGCAATTGCGGCTATGCGTTCCCCGTGGCATGCGGTGCCAAGATCGCGTCGCCGCACCGGCCGGCCATCGCGTACGTGGGGGACGGCGCGTGGGGCATCAGCCTCAACGAGCTGCTCACGTGCGCCCGGGAGAAGATCGGCGTGACGGTGATCGTCTTCAACAACGGCCAGTGGGGCGCCGAGAAAAAGAACCACGTCGATTTCTACTCGCAGCGCTTCAACGCCGTGAATCTCGACAGCCCGAGCTGGGCCGCCGTGGCGCGAGCCTTCGGCTGCGAGGGCGTGACGGTCGACAAGCTGCCAGACGTCGGCCCCGCGCTGCAGGCCTCGGTGAAAGCGCAGGCTGAGGGCAAATGCACCGTGATCGAGATGATGCTGACGCAGGAACTCGGTGACCCGTTCCGGCGCGATGCGTTGTCGAAGCCGGTGCGTCACCTCGAGAAGTACCAGGCGTACACCTGACTTAGGCCCCCGCCCTGCGGTGTGTAGTCTACGATGCCGGATACCACGGTCGTCTCCCTGCGGATCTCGCCGTCACCATGCCTGTCGACACCAAGCGCAAGAGTGGCGCCGTCCCGACCTCCCGCCTGGGTCGGGCGCTGCGCTTCGGCATGCTGACCGGCGAACTCGCGCTCTCGGCCGCCGTCGGCACGGCGCGACAGTTGTCGACCGGCAGGCCCGTCGACCTGGCAGCTTCGTTGCTCACCCCGGGCAACGCGGAGATGCTCGCGCGCCGGCTCGCGGTGCTGCGTGGACCCGCGATGAAGCTCGGCCAGCTCATTTCGCTGTCGGGCGAAGAGCTCGTACCCGAGGAATTCCGCCGCGCGCTGGACGTGCTGCGTTCGCAGGGGTACTCGATGCCCGACAGCCAGCTGCGCCGCGTGCTGGGCCGCGAATACGGCAAGGGCTGGCAGGAGAAATTCGCCCACTTCGATTTCGAGCCGGTAGCGGCGGCGTCCATTGGCCAGATCCACCGCGCCCGCAAGGTCGGCGGGCGCGAACTCGCGCTCAAGATCCAGTATCCCGGCGTGGCGCGCAGCGTGGACAGCGACGTCGACAACCTCGCCATGCTGCTGCGACGCCTCGGCTTCCTGCCGCTGCAGCTCGACGTACCCGCGCTCGCGAGCGAGGCCAAGCGCCAGCTCAAGCTCGAGACGGATTACGAGAGCGAGGCCCGCAACCTCGAGCGTTACCGCAAGCTGGTCGCCGTGATGCCCGACGTGGTCGTGCCGCGCGTCGATCGCGCGCTCACGACACGGCACGTGCTCGCGATGGACTGGATCGACGGCGAACCACTGGAAGCACTGGCGAGCGAGGCGGTGCCGCAGGCACGGCGCAATGCCGTCGCCCGTACGCTGTACGAGCTGATGTTCCGCGAGCTGTTCGAGTTCCGCTTCGTGCAGACCGACCCCAACTTCGCGAACTACCTCTACCTGCCGGCGACGCACCAGCTTGGACTGCTCGACCTGGGCTCTGCGGGTGAGTATCCCGCCGCGCTCGTTGCCAGCTACCGCGACATCTGCCGCGCCATGATCGCCGGTGACGACGCTGCGCTGCGCGAGGCCATGTTTGCGATCGGCTACGCCCACCCGGACGATCCCGAGGCCATGATCCGCAATGCTGCGGACATCCTCCGGCTCGCATGCGAGCCGCTCGTGCACCGCGGCCCTTACGATTTTGCCGGGTCGGGGCTCGCCGTTCGCGCGCGCGACCTCGGTCTCGCCGTGGCTTTCGGCAAGGGCCTGCGCTCGCCGCCGCCCGCGACGATCTTCCTGCACCGCAAGCTGATCGGCACGTTCCTGATCTGCGCCAAGCTGCGGGCACGCGTCAACGTGCACGCCATCATCGAAAGATTCATCTGACCCCGGCTACTGGTCGGCCACGGGCCGGAACAGTCGCTTTGCAGTCCGCCCGACCATGCGGCAGACGACCGCGTCGAACGCGCCGCCGACCATGCCGCCGACGACAGGAATCGCCTTGGGAAACTGGGCGAGCCCACGCTGCCCCGCCTTGGCGAGCAGCTGCATTCCGATCCGCTTGTTGATTTCGACCAGCGCGCGGCCTGGCACCTGCTTCATCGCGGACTGGGGCAGCCTGGAGCCCAGGTTGAGCCCGAGGTCCGACATGGCTTCCTTCGCGACGTCGCCGGCTAGACTGAGCAGAATCAGCGTCCGCACACGCCCCTCGGCGAGGTCGTGCCCGTAGATCCTCGCGATCGCGCCGGCCATGCGGGCCTGGAGCAGCCAGGAGGCGACGAGAGCGGAGGGAACACCGACGGGCAGCGTGACGAAGCCGCCGAGGCCGGTGATGAAGCCCGTGGAGAAGTTCTTGGCCATTTCCCACTTCATCAGCGCAGCCACGCGCTCGTCGTTGCTGTCGAAGTCACGGTCGATCAGGTATTCGTCGGCCAGGTTGGCAGCGCTCGACAGCGGCGGGAACCCGCCCAGCCCTTTCTCGAGCAGGTACCTCACCAGCTTGCTGGCCGATTCGTCGTTCGGAATGTCTTCCGTCATGGGGTGCGTCTCACAGTGGCCTCGACCGCGCGGCCATCGCGGCCGCATGCTAGAACGGAGCGGGACGGCGATACTGTCTATGATCGCAGGCCCGAGGGGAGGTTGCGTGCTCAAGTGGAAATTGATGGTCTCGACCTTGCCGGTCGTGCTGGCCCTGCTCGGCGTAAAGCTGTTCATCGAACGCGTGGTCGGTTTCGAAGGACTGATCGACTTCTCCGACGTCGGCATCATCCTGACGTCCGGCGTATTCCTGATCGGATTCCTGCTGGCCGGCACGATGGCCGACTACAAGGAAGCCGAGAAGCTGCCGGCGGACCTGTCCTGCACCCTCGAGACCATCGAGGAGATCTTCGTGCTGGCAGCGACGGACCGCCCCACCCTGGACCTGGCCGGCCTGCGACGAGAACTGCTGGTGCTGACCGACGCGATCCGGTCCTGGTTGTTGCGACGGGTCTCCACGCCTGACGTCTACGCCGCGATGACCCGGCTGAGCGAAGTGCTGCAGCAGCTCGAACGCGCCGGCGCCGGGCCATATGCCTCGCGGGCCGTGCCGCAGCTGCTGATGGTCCGCCGATGCGTGAGCCGTATCGACGTGATCGTGCGCACGGGCTTCCTGCCGCCCGCCTACGCCCTGCTCGAAGTGCTGATCGTGATGATCATCTCGCTCATGATGATCGCGCGTTTCAAGAGCATGATCGCCGAGTCGCTGCTGGTGCCGTTCGTTGCGCTGGTGAACATCTACATGCTGCGGCTCATCAAGGACGTCGACAACCCGTTTGACTTCAAGGACGGCGTCCGCGACCAGAGTGCGGGCGAGGTCGCGCTGTTTCCGCTGGACGAGTACCGCGAGCGGCTGGCGGCGCGGGTCGGTCATTGAAGCGGTCAGACAGCCCGAAAGCGCTGGTATTCCAGATTCACTCATCGAAGGGGGCACACGCATGACGGCACCCGCATCGTTCGATCTTGCAGGCCGCGTGGCCCTCGTCACCGGTGGCAACCGGGGCATCGGCCGTGGTATCGCGCTAGGGTTCGCACAGGCCGGAGCGGCCGTCGCGATTTTTGGCCGCAGCGTGGAAAGAAATGCCAGGGTACTGGCGGAACTGCAGGCCACAGGCGCACGTGCGCTGGCACTCGCGGTGGACGTCACCGATCGCGCCGGTCTCGAACCCGCGTTCCGCCGGGTCGAGGCGGAGCTGGGCCCGGTGGACATCCTGGTCAATAACGCCGGCATCGCCAACCTCAGCGGCGGCATCCTGCAGGAGACGGCCGAATCCTGGGATACCGTCATCGAGACGCAGCTCAACGCCGTGTTCCTCCTGTCGAAGCTCGCAGCCGCGTCGATGGCGGTTACGCCATTCGATGAGCGGACATCAGGGTTAACTGCTGTTGAATAAATGTGCTGCTTGGTAAATTAGAAAGACGACAGTTATCTGTTTGGGTTAACAATAGCAACGCACGGGCGAGTCCCGTGCGATTGCTATACTCCCGCCCTTTGCGTGACCCCCTCGAGCGTTCCCATGCCCAAAGTGGCCCAGCCTCCCCGCACCTTCCAGGACCTCCTGCTCACGCTGCAACGCTATTGGGCCGAGCGCGGCTGCGTGATCCTGCAGCCGTACGACATGGAGGTCGGTGCGGGCACGTTCCACACCGCAACGTTCCTGCGCGCGGTCGGGCCCGAGCCCTGGAGCGCCGCGTATGTGCAGCCGTCGCGTCGGCCGACTGACGGTCGCTACGGCGACAACCCGTTCCGGCTGCAGCACTACTACCAGTACCAGGTGGTGATCAAGCCGTCGCCGCCCGACATGATCGAGCTGTACCTCGGCTCGCTGCGCGCGGTCGGCATCGACCCGCTCGTGCACGACGTCCGGCTGGTCGAAGACAACTGGGAGTCGCCGACGCTCGGCGCCTGGGGCCTCGGCTGGGAGATCTGGCTGAACGGCATGGAGGTCACGCAGTTCACCTACTTCCAGCAGGTGGGTGGCCTCGATTGCCGGCCCGTGATGGGCGAGATCACGTACGGTCTCGAGCGGCTCGCGATGTACCTGCAGGGTGTCGAGAGCGTGTTCGATCTCGTCTGGACCGACGGCCCGCTTGGCCGCGTCACGTACGGCGACGTCTACCACCAGAACGAAGTCGAGCAGTCGAAGTACAACTTCGAATACGCCGACGTCGACGAGCTGTTCCGCCAGTTCGACGCGCACGAGAAGGAGTGCCTGCGGATGCTCGAGGCCAGGCTCGCGCTGCCGGCCTACGAGCGGATGCTCAAGACCTCGCACACGTTCAACCTGCTCGACGCCCGCAAGGCGATCTCGGTGACCGAGCGCCAGCGTTATATCCTGCGGGTGCGCACCCTGGCCCGCGGCGTCGCCGAGGCGTACTACGCCAGCCGCGAGGCGCTCGGCTTCCCGATGCTGCAGGGCAAGGGTGCGATTCCGGCGGCTGTCGATGCCGCATCCGTCATCAAGCATGTCGATCCGCCGCTGCCCGAGAAGGGCCTGGCCACGGGAGGTCTGGCATGACCGCCTCCCGCGATTTCCTGGTCGAGATCGGCACCGAAGAACTGCCGCCCAAGTCGCTGCTGAACCTGAGCGCCGCGTTTGCCGAAGGCGTGGCCAAGGGTCTCAAGGACGCCGGCGTCGCTTACAAGTCGCTCGAGGCGTTCGCGACCCCGCGCCGGCTGGCCGTGCGCGTGAAGAAGCTCGTCGAACAGCAGCCGGACCGTCCGTTCGAGAAGCGCGGTCCGCCCGTGAAGGCCGCGTTCGATGCGAGTGGTGCTCCCACGCAGGCAGCCCTCGCATTTGCGCGTGGCTGCGGCGTCGAGGTCTCGGCGCTCGAAAAGATCGAGACGCCGAAGGGCGAATGGCTGGTCTTCCGCGGCACCGAAGCGGGTGCTCGCACCGTAGACCTGCTGCCGGGCATCGTCACCGCATCGCTCGATGCGCTGCCCATCGCCAGGCGCATGCGCTGGGGTGCGGGCGAAGCGCAGTTCGTGCGTCCGGTGCACTGGGTGCTGATGTTGTGGGGCAAGGACGTTGTCGAGGCTGAAATCCTCGGCCAGAAGGCGGCCAACCTCACCTACGGCCACCGATTCATGGCGCCGAAGGCGCTCAAGATCTCGAGCCCTGCGTCGTACGTCGGGACGCTGCTCAAGCGCGGCAAGGTCATGGCGGACGTGAATGCACGCCGGGACAGCATTCGTGCCGGCGTCACGGCCGCGGCCGAGCAGCTGGATGGCATCGCCGTCATCGACGACGCGCTGCTCGACGAGGTCACGGGGCTGGTCGAGTGGCCGGTGCCGCTGGCCGGCCGCTTCGATCCACAGTTCCTCGAACTGCCACCCGAAGTGCCGATCGCCACGATGCAGGAGCACCAGCGGTATTTCCCCGTGCGCGATGCGCAAGGGAAGCTCATGCCCTGGTTCATCACGGTTTCCAACATCGAAAGCCGCGACCCCTCGCAGGTGATCGCCGGCAACGAGCGCGTCGTGCGCCCGCGCCTGACCGATGCCGCATTCTTCTACAGGACGGACCGGCAGAAGCCGCTGTCCGCACGCGTCGAGGCGTTGAAGCGCGTAACGTTCCAGACGCAGCTCGGCTCGCAGCACGACCGGTCGGAGCGCGTGCGCGCGCTGGCCAAGTCCATTGCCGCGGCCATCGGCGGCGATCCGGCGCTGGCAGATCGTGCCGCCGAACTCAGCAAGTGCGACCTGCTCACCAACATGGTGGGCGAGTTTCCCGAGCTGCAGGGCCTGATGGGCCGCTACTACGCGCTGCACGATCACGAACCTGCCGAAGTCGCCGAGGCGCTGCGCGAGCAGTACCTGCCCCGCTTTGCAGGCGACACCTTGCCGGCCACGAGCACGGGAATGGCGCTCTCGATCGCAGACAAGCTCGACACCATCGCGGGCATCTACGCGACGGGCCAGAAGCCCACCGGCACGCGCGACCCGTTCGGCCTGCGCCGTGCGGCGCTCGGGCTGCTGCGCACGTCGATCGAGCGCAGGCTCGACCTCGACCTGCTGCAATTGATCGGCCATGCCGTCGCCGCCGCGGGCGCCGACATGGCGCGTGTCGCGACCGGGCTGGGCAAGCCGGTGGTCGCGCTCGATGCCGGGAAACTTGCGGTCGAGGTGTACGACTATGTAATCGAACGCCTGCGCGCTTATTACGTGGAAGGAACCGCCGATATCACTGTTTCGGTCGAAGCGTTCGATGCCGTGCTCGCTACTCGCCCCGCGTCAGCGCTGGATTTCGATGCCCGGCTGCGCGCATTGGTGCAGTTCCTGCAGCTGCCGGACGCGACGAGCCTCGCGGCGGCCAACAAGCGCATCGCGAACATCCTGAAGAAAGTGTCGGAGCCCGTTGGCGCAACGGTCGACGAATCACAACTCATCGACCCCGCGGAACAGGTGCTGGCCGAGCAGGTGGTGGCAATCGCGCGCGATGTCGAACCGCTGTTCGCGGCACGCGACTACACCCCGGCGCTGCAGGAGCTTGCAGCCCTGCGCAAGGCAGTCGACGACTTCTTCGATTCCGTGATGGTCAACGCGGACGATCCGGCCCTGCGCGCGAATCGACTGGCGCTGCTGAATCGCATGCGTGGCCTGTTCATGCGCGTGGCCGACCTGTCGCGTTTGCCGGGATGAGGTCGACCCTGCAGTGGATCCGCTCGGTGATTTACACCGCGCTGCTGTTCCTGGTGACGGGCATCTTCGGCGTCATCGTGCTGGTGTCGGCGTTGCTGCCGCTCACCATCGAGCAGCGCTACGTGATCCCGCGCTCATGGGGCCTGTTCCTGACCTGGCTCGCCAAGGTGGTCTGCGGGCTGGGATACGTCATCGAAGGCCAGGAGAACCTGCCGTCGCGCCCGTTCGTCTCGTTATGGAAGCACTCGTCAGTCTGGGAGACCCTGGCGCAGATGTTCGTCGTACCGCCGGCGTCATGGTCGCTCAAGCGCGAGGTGATCTGGATTCCGATCGTCGGCTGGGCCGTGAAGACCTTCAACCCGATCGCGATCAACCGCCGTGCCGGTCATTCGGCCGTCAACCAGGTCGTGCAACAGGGACGTGAGCGCCTGGCTTCAGGCATGGGCGTGATCGTGTATCCGGAAGGCACGCGCGTGGCGCCGGGGCAGACCCGGAAGTACGGAATCAGCGGTGCGCTGCTCGCGTGCGAGACCGGAGCGCCGGTCGTACCGATAGCGCACAACTCCGGCTATTTCTGGCGTCGCCGCAGCCTGCTGAAAGAGGCCGGCACGATCCGCGTCGTCATCGGCCCGCCGATCGACCCGACCGGGCTCACGCCGCGCGAAGTGAACGAGCGAGCGCAACAATGGATCGAGGCGAAGATCGCTGAGATCGTGGCGCAACCCGGCGGTCAGCCGCGCTGATTTGCTCTCGCCTCTCCCACGATGTGGCAGACGTGTGCAGGCCTTACTTCCGCTTCGTTTTCGCCTTCACGCTCGACCTGGGTTTCGGTGCGGGCTTCACCTTCGGTGCCGGTAGCGCGTCGGCCGTGGCTCGCACGATTGCGGCGGCGGCCTCTGCGTCGTCGAGCTGAGCGTCGATCAGGAAGTAGGGTTTGGCGCCCGGATACGGCGGCGCTTCCTTCACCGGGTCCAGTAACTCCTTGCCGGCCGCCGTCGGCTTCAGGAAGAACTGGTTGTCGCAAATGAGCGCAACGACCTTGCCGTCGCAGTACACGGCGAACTCGCCGAACATCCTGCGATGCGATACCCGGCCGGCACCGCGAATCTGCTCGCAGACGTATTCCACGAAGCCTATGTCCGATGCCACGGCAGCCTCCTCCGATCCCCTGGGTACCTCGATCGATGGTACCGCAGTGGCGCAGCCAGCTCATGAGAGTTTGATCATTGTTTCCGTATAATCACAATTTTTCCGTATATTACATATGACGATAATAAGCATTCTCTAAAATATTGCAGTACCAACTGCAGCGCGGTGCCCGTATGACCCGTACGACTGGCGCGCGGCGCCTGCGGCAATACTCCTGCCTCACGCGTCGGCTCACCACTGCCCGGACTTGGCCGCCCCGGTACCTGAAGTAGGTACAATTTCTCATCAGAGGCAGCGATGGCCGTTGCTCTAATGCATACCCGCTGACAAAGCGGTCTTTCACTACCGAGGAAGTCGTACGATGAACAAGCTCTCGATTCTGGCGCTCGCCTCCGCTCTCGCGTTGCTGGCCGGCCCGTCCTACGCCGGCGATGCCGCCGCTGGCAAGACCAAGGCCGA
>JAOUGW010000304.1 GCA_029865465.1 Gammaproteobacteria bacterium | reverse complement strand
GACGGCGGGACGCAATCGCGCCATCAGCTGGGATGAACGCGTAACGACCAGCACGCGGCTGCCACGCCTGCGGATGGAGGATATCGAGGAGTAGCTGCGCGACGAGAACCCGGACAGAGCGGCGCTATGGCGTCGTCGGGGCATCGCGCCCGGGCGGTGGAGAGCCCGATCGTGCGAGGGGTTGCGGGCGTGCACGCAGTTCGGCTGCCAGGACCGGCTTGCGGGGAATTGCGGATGCCGCGGACCGGGACTGCGGGTAACGTGGTCGTCGCTCCCCGGGATGGGAGTGCGCCAGAGGTACCGGTGGCGCGTGTGGGATCACGACCTGGCGACGGACAGGGAAGGAGAAGCGCGTCAGCTGGGGGCGCTTCGCGCAGATGATGGACGAGCTGGCATATGGCAAATGATAAAGGCGGACGGGCGATGACCACGCGCGACAGGCTGATGCTGCGGTCAGCCATGGCCGCGGTGCGGGACTGCGCGGACACGATGGAGACCCAGGCGGCGAGCCTGCTGCAGGCGCTGCTGGCGGTGCCGTTGGACGAGGGATTGCGGGCGCACGCGCGCGAACTGGGCGACGGGCTAAGGGACGCATCCAGTCGCGTGATGTTCGAGTTGGCGCTGCTGCAAGCGGAAGTCGTCGAGGGCAAGGCGGATACCGCGACGGTGGTCCAGCGCCTGTCCGGCATGGACGCATGGATGATGGGCGCGGTGGCGTCCATGGCTGACGTCGCGGAGGAGATGGAGAAAGCCGCGGAGCGCGACGAGGCCAACGAGCACGCGTTCGTGCTCGTGATCGAGGCGACCGGGGTCCTGATGCAGGGCCTGGAGCAGGCCAAGTCTGCGACGCAGGCGCTCAGCGCCGCGACCTCGACCCGGTGAGGAAGTGACGCGGGCTCAGGTGGTGAGCCCCCCTGGCGCGTAGAATCGTCACGCACCTTCGCGACATCCGTCGGTGCCGGTGCCGACGCGGGACTTGACGATGCCGTCGACGACCACCTCGTCCTGTTCGACGATTACACGGACTCCGCCGTTGCGTGGCTTTCACTCCCACTTGACGCAGGCCTGCACGTTGTCGACCGGGTCGCGCGTTGACCTTGGTCCAGTTCGTAGACAGTACTGAACTGGAGAGTCGCTGCCCTGCCGGCAGATGCACCAGCTTGCTGCGGCGCGTCTTGAATCCCATTTCGATTGCGGTAACTTCACCCCTTCCCGACAACCCCCAAGCACCAGACGTCAAGGACATCGTCTATGCGCAGCGCGAGTTCGGTCCCGATCGCATCGTGGCTACGCGGCACATCGAGCAGCCGATTCGTGCGCGACTCCAGTGCGCACCCTCTGTCAGACCGTCATTCACTTGTCGGAGAAGGCCATGAATGTGCCTCCCGACGATGACGCGGTTGACCTGATCGGCGAGTCCCCGGCGTTTCAACGCGTCCGGCAGTTGCTGGTCCGGATTGCCGGGCGCGATGCATCGGTGCTCGTGTATGGCACGACAGGCACCGGCAAGGAAGTCGCCTCGCGTGCGATCCACTACAACAGCGCGCGTCGTTCGGGCCCCTTCATACCGGTGAACTGCGGGGCGATCCCGGACGCATTGCTGGAGAGTGAACTTTTCGGCCACCGCCAGGGCGCCTTTACCGATGCAAAGCGCAGTTCCCCGGGGATACTCTCGCTCGCGCACGGCGGAACGCTGCTCCTCGACGAGATCGATACGCTGACACCCAAGGCGCAGGTCGCGCTGCTGCGCTTCCTGCAGGAGCGCACGATTCGGCCGGTGGGCGAGAGCCGCGAACACAAGGTGGACGTGCGCATCATTGCCGCCAGCAACCGCAGCCTCGAACTGCTGGTGGCGGAGGGGCGCTTTCGACAGGACCTCTTCTACCGGCTGAACGTGATGTACCTCGAACTGCCGTCCCTGGCGCAGCGCGGCGACGACGTGCTGCTGTTTGCACGACATTTCCTCAAGGTGCTGGCGCTGCGTTATGGGCAACCCGTGCCGGAACTGGACGCTGATTCAACAGCCTGGCTGCTGGGCCATTCGTGGCCCGGCAACATCCGGGAGCTCGAGAACCTGATCGAGCGGGAATTGCTGTTGCACGACGGGGCCTCGAATCTTCGTCTATCCGTGCTGGAACGGGACGATGCCGCGCGGCGAAGTTCGGGAACGCAGGCGCAGGCCGGGCGCTGGAACTACAAGCTTGCAAAAGAGCGTGTGCTCTCGGAATTCGATCGACAGTTCCTGTGCGAGCTGATGCGGGCGACACGCGGCAACGTGACGCTCGCGGCCCGTACCTCGGGGAAGGAGCGCCGCGATCTCGGACGACTGCTGCGCAAGCACGAAATCGTCCCGGACACGTATCGCAACTCCGGGCACGAGCTGCGCTGAGCTGCCGCGCAGTCACGCTGCGCGCGCTCCCAACCTGACCATTCGCGACCGGGGCCGCGGCGCCTCGGCACCGCGGCAGTCCGCACCCGCGGCGAAGCAGCGCCGCGACAAGCCGTTACGCTGAGTGCCACAGAGCGGCGTCGCCCGGTGGCGGGTGCTATTCCACCCAGGTCCCTCCCGCTCTTCCCGCCCAGGTCCTTGAATTTCCGGTGTGCTGTCGATTGGCACGCAACCTGCTTTGTTCCTGCAAAAGCGACGGATCGACGCGTGATAAACGAAGCGACGACCAGGCTGCAGGCACAGATTCTGCGGTACCTGCGGCTCCACCAGGACGCTGCAGAGACGGCCGCAGGCGTGAACTGCGTCTGGCTGGGGCGGTCGCGTGTCGCAGGACAGGTGCGAGAAGTCGAACAGGCACTGGATGGACTCGTGGACAACGGCGAGCTCGAGAGACACCACTTACCGGGCGGCGGTGCGGCATACCGCCGTGCGCGACACGACGATTGACGCGCAAAGGAGGCGCAGCGGATGTTCACGGCGCTGTACAGCACGAGCATCGCATTGAGCGCGTACCTCCGCGCGTACCTGCAGTCGGTGCCGGCGCCGGGACTCGGCTTCGGCGGCGGTGGATCCCGAGTGGTGTCGATCGACTCGCCCCACGAGATGCGCGAGGACGCGAAGCAGGAGGGCCTGTCAGTCTGGCTCTACCGGGTACAGCGCGACGACCAGCGGCTCAATATGCCGGACGAACGCGTCGCGACCCACCTGCTGCGGCGACCGCCGCTGCCGCTGCGACTGCACTACCTGCTCACGCCGGTCACGTTCAAAGGGTCGAGCGGGGGCGCGTCGGACGTCGAACAGAAGGTCATGGGCCGGGCCATGCAGGCGCTGCATACACGCCCGATCCTGC
>JAOUGW010000083.1 GCA_029865465.1 Gammaproteobacteria bacterium | reverse complement strand
CCGTGGAGCGCGGCCCCGCCTGTAATTCCGATCAGGGTGGTCCGTCGGTGAAGGCATTCAGCGCATGCGTGAAGAACATGCGCGCGATGGCCGGGTTGGTCAGGTCCATGTCGCCGCCGCCACCGTACACACCGCCGCTCTTCGGCTTCACTGTCGGCGGATTCTTTGCGTAAGGCACGGCGTCCGCGAGATCACGCGCGAACTCCTCGACTAGGCCGGGCTGGGTCTGCGGTCCCGTGACGCACATGTGGATGGCGTTCGGCTGCTGCTGTCCGTTGAAGCGCCAGCCGCGTTCCTGCATGAAGTCGTTTACGTGGTAGATGTCGAACGCGTCCGACGAGAACGAGAAGCAGAACGTCGGCTTGCCCATGAGCTTCAACTCAGGGTGGCTCGTGACGGCGTCCTGCATGCGGAACGCGGCGTCGAAGATCTGCTTCGCGCGCTGCAGGTAGCCCTGCCGGCCGAGGTGCATCATCGATGCCCACGTCGCGGCGATCAGCCCGCCGGAGCGACTGCCCGCGAGGCCCGGCGAAGCGTAGGCGCCGCCTTTCCAGTCGGTGAGCATGTAGTACTGGTACTGCCGGTACGACTTGTCGCGCCACGCCAGCACCGACGTGCCCTTGAGCCCGTAGCCGTACTTGTGCGTGTCGGCGGAGATCGACGTCACGCCGGGTAGCCTGAAGTCGAACACGGGGATGTTCGGGTAACCGAGTTCCTGGCCCCACGGCAGAATCCAGCCGCCGAGGCAGCCGTCCACGTGCAGGCAGACGTTCTTCTCCAACGCCACGTCCGACAACGCCGCGATCGGGTCGATCGTTCCATACGGATAGTTGCCCGCTGACGCGATGATCAGCGCGGTATTCGGCGTGATCGCATTGCGCACGAAGTCCACGTCCACCTGCGTCGTCACCGCGTCGGTCGGCGCCACGACCACCTTGAGGCCGAACATGTGCGCGGCCTTGCGGAACGCGGGATGGGCCGTCTCCGGCCAGATCATCTCCGCGTGTGCGATGCCGCGCTCGGCACGCGCCCGGTCGCGATAGGCGAGAACCGCGTTCTGGATGCTCTCGGTACCGCCCGAGCCCAGGGTGCCGCAGGCTTGCTGCCCGGGGTTGTGCTGCGCCACCGCCTCGCCGTGCAGCATCGAGAGCGTCATGGCGATGATCTCGCTCTCGAAGCGACTCATGCTCGGGCAGATGTCGCGCTGCAGCGCATTGACGTGGCTGAAATGGCTGAAGGCCTCGTTCAGGAACGCGTAGTGCCCGTGGTCGCCGCAGTACATGGTGCCGGAGCACTTGCCGCTCTCCCACTTGCGATCCTCGCGCTCAGCCATCGAGCGCATCTGCGCCAGGATCGTCGCCTCGTCCAGCCCCTGCTCGGGGAAACTGCGGACCACGCCAAACTCCCCGGCATAGGGGTAGAGCGCGCGAATCGCTTTCTCGACATCCATCTTTCGTCTCCTGGCGACTCAACTCCCGGCTGACGGCCGCGTCATGATTTCCAGGGCCGCGGCGTGCAGCCGTGCGTTCGCTGCGGCGATGACCGTGCCGCCCTGCAGCGGCGAATTCCCCTGCAGGTCCGTGACCACGCCACCCGCGCCTTCGATGATCGGAATCAACGGCACGATGTCGTACGGCAGCAGCATGCTGTCGATCATCAGGTCGATGCCGCCCTGGGCGACCAGCGCGAACCCGTAGCAGTCGCCGCCCCAGCGTTGCAGCCGGCAACGCCGGGCGAGCTCCAGGTAACGCGGCAGCGTCCCGGCGCGCTGCAGCATTGCCGGGTGCGTACTGTAGAGCACGGCGTCCGCGAGCGTAGCGTCGGCACGGGTCTGCAGGCGCGTCTCGGCACCATTGCGGCGATAGCGTGCGCCGCCCGCGGCATCTGCCAGGAAGGTCTCGCCCGTGAAGGGCTGGTGCATGATGCCCACGACCGGCTCGCCGTCCTCGACCAGCCCGAGCAGGATTCCCCACGTCGGCATGCCGCTGATGAACGAGCGCGTGCCGTCGATCGGGTCGATGAGCCAGTAGGTGTTGCCGTGGCCGGTGTCGCCATGTTCCTCGCCGACGATGCGGTGCGACGGGAACTGCGCGCCGAGGCGCTCGCGGATCAGGGTCTCGATGCGCCGGTCCGCTGCCGTGACAGGGTCGTAGTACACGCCGGGCAGTTTGTCCTGCACATCCATCGGTTGGCGGAAGTACTCGAGCGCGATGGTCCCGGCCTCGAGGACGGCCGCGAGTCCTGCGTCGAGGTAGCGCCCGGTGTCGCGGCCTGTCACCTGCCGTCCCCGCCGGCATTCAGAGCGCGGAAGATCGGGCGCGTCCTGGCGAATGCGCTGACCAGCTGCGCCGACATCTCACCGTAGACCTGCCGGTTGGCCGGGTTCGGAGCGTAGACCCGGTGAACGGGCACCAGCGGCGCAAAGTCCCCGAACCCCAGCAGCCCCAGGCGCTGGAAGGCCAGCAGGCCTGCGCCGAGGCACGTCGCGTACTGCGGGTTCGACATCTGGTGCACGGGAATCTCGAGCACGTCGGCGAGGATCTGCGACCAGGCATCGGACTCGGCACCGCCGCCGTAGAAGACGAAGTGCGAGAAGCGGCGCCTGGCAAATTTCTCCACGGGCCCTTTCATCCAGCGCAGGTTCATCGCCACTCCTTCGAGCACCGCGCGCGCCATGTGGCTGCGCGTCGTGTGCAGGCCCAGGTTGAGAAAGCCGCCCCGCATCCGTGAGTCGGCGGCTGGCGCGATGGAGCCGCCCATCCACGGCAGGAACAGGACGCCGGCACTGCCGGGCGGCGTGTCGTCCACAGCGCGCTGCAGCAGCGCAAAACGGTTCTCGCCCGTGAGTTCGCCGAAATGATCGCTCGCGTAGATGAGATTCTGCAGGAAGTGCTCCAGCGTCCCGCCGCCCATGCCGTTCTCGGCCATGACGAAATACGTGTCCGGCACCGGACTCGGCATGCTCAGGATCACGTGGCGCACGTCAGTGCGCTTGAAGTCGACGTGCGTGATCATCACGCTCGTGCTGCCGATCGACAGCGCGGCATGCGCCCCGCTGAAGGCAGCCGTCGCCATGCCGCCGCACTGGGTGTCGTTGATGCCCGTCACGACACGCGTCCCGGGAGCGAGGCCGAGTTCTGCCGCGACATCCGGCGAGACCGTGCCGACGATCGAATCGAGCGGCACGAGTCCGGGCAGCTTGGCGGGGTCGATGCCCGACTGCGCCAGCAGCGCGCCGTCGTACTCGGTGACGTTCAGGCGGCGGTTGTCCGTCGCGAGCGACATGAACGCGGTGCACTGGTTGGCGGTAACCCGCCCGCAGAAGCGCATCGTCACGAAGTCCATCGGCTCGAGGAACGTGGCAGTGCGCTGGTAGACGTCCGGTCGCGCGTGCCGGATCCAGCGCATGTGAGTGAGCGAAATGCCGCCTGCCACGGGCGGCAGGCCGTGCACGCGCAGCCAGCGCAGCAACTGCAGCGGTGAGTCGGAGCGCCGCGGGTAACCGGGCATCCGCCTCAGGCGTTCCCTGGAGCCGCGCTTGTCCAGCCAGAGAATCATGTTCATCGTCGGCCGGCCCCGCGCATCCACCGGCACGATCGACGAGTACTGGCTGCTGCAGATCACCGCGAGTACGTCGCGTGCGGCGACGCCGGATTCTCTCACCGCCGTCCCGCAGGCGGCCTTCACAGCCGTCCACAGCGCCTCTGGGTCCTGCTCGACGCCATCCTCGGCGAGGAAGATCGTGTCGACGTGTGCGCGCGCCGTGGCGAGGATGCCGCCCTGCAGCGAGACGATCGCTGCCTTGGGGCCGCTGGTCCCGATGTCGATCGCCAGCACGCAGGGGCCGGGAGCAGGCATGCATCCGCCTCAGGTGCGGGCGGCCGCGGCCTGGCTGCCGGGTCGCGCGCCGTTGCTTCGCGTGGCGGCTGAACTCAACGCGTGCGCCACCTGCGCGGCAATGCTCTTCATAGTGCCCCCGGTTCGCATGGATCTGGGTTCAGCCTTGCGTCGCACGGATCAGCGGCGGACTCCTGCGAGAATGCAATCCAAGCGGTTGCATGTGGGGGGAAGCAACCCCGCGCTCGATCCTGAGGCGAGGGAATTCAGACCGCTGCGATCAATGCGATCCCGGGCGTTACGGACAGTTCGGATCGGCCGCCGGCTGCTGTTGCGATGGCTCCTGTTTCTTGCGCCCGCCCATCAAGCCGCCGAGAAGCGCGCCGGCCGCTGAGCCGACGCTGCGTCCGTATCCGCCGCCGATCGCCTGTCCTCCAACTTCTGCGCCGGCTGCCGATCCCGCCTGGGTACCGTCCGCCGAGGCGCCACCCGCGCCCGCTGGCTTGCACGCACCGGACTTCTGCGCCGTCTGCGCCGGCGCGGCTGCAGCCGGCGATGCGGCCGCTGCGTCGCCCGCCGTCGCGCCATCCGCACGCACGAACTGCCTGTTGCCCTTGGCGCCGCCGGGCCACGGCGATCCCTCGACGATGTCGCTGACGGAATAGGGCTGCTGTTCCGGCGTAAGCGGTGTCAGCGTCTCGGGCGGATCGACCATAATCTGCCAGATCGACTGATCGGAATTCCTCTGAATGTGCAGCTCCGTGCCGGACGTGAGGAAGAGACGGTCGCTTCCCAGCGGATTCCTGAACCACACGCGCCCCATCCCGTCCTCCTCGGTGCGACGACGAATGTTCGGATACAGCGCGCCGATGACCTCGGCCATGCTGCGTGTGGTGGTATAGAAATAGCGCTTGGGCGTCGGTCCGTCGCACTTGGGATCGCCGCTGGTCTTGTTCGCGTCGAGGACCAGGCCGTCAAGCGTCGGCAGCCCGAGCTTCGCGGCTGCAGGCGGGTTGCGTGCAAGCGCAGCGCCGGCCTGTTTGGCGCGGGCTTCACTGTAGTCAACGCAGTCGGCCCGGGCTGCGCTGGCAGCAACCTGCAGCGCGAATGTCATCACCGCCGTGGTGAAAAGCAACTGCCTCATCGGTGTATCTCCCTCGTTCGAATGCGAGTGCGACAGTGCCTGGACGAGCGCACGTTCAGCTCGAGCTTTTTTACAGAAGCAGCTGCTGCGCCGCAAGGCTGAGCACGGCAGGTTCTGCAGTAGAGACCCCGGGATTTCACTGGAGCGGCCGTCGGCACCGCCGTCGGGGTGCGATCACATGGGCTCCGGGCCAACATGGCACTCGTCGTCGCGGGGTAACATCGTCCGCGCAACCTGCGGAATGCATCACACATTGGCACACCCGCGTGGCGAACGCTTGTCTCGGTCGACGGGCCGCGTTTAAGTAAGGCCATCGCAGATGCAGGTGATCGCGTGGCCTTCATTATCGTCGCTGCAGGACCGATGACAGCCTGCCGGATGCGGACGATCCCGGCCGGCCGGTTGCTGTCCTGCGCCCTGGCGGTCGCGGTCACGCTGATGAGCGGCTGTATCGGTCTCGGCTACTACCTGGCAAAGGACGCTGCGAGCGAGACGACCACTGCCGGGATCGCTGCCGCAGGCGACTTGAAGCGCCCCAATGGCCGCGTGGTCATCGATCGTATCGGCGACTTGTCAGGCAGGTTGATCCGCCTGGAAATCGAGGCGGCGGCGCTGGCCAGGCGGCTCGGCGTTGCACCGTCGCCGGTGAATGACGGACCCGTGAGCGGGAAGCCAGCAGGCGATGACCGCCCTCGCGGCGGACCATTGCTGCCACTTGGCAATGCCGCGCCCGTGACCGGGGCACCAGCGGTAGCCATGGGCGACCAAGGCATCGGCCTTTCGCACCTCGAGACGGAGATCGAGTTGCTGGAGGCATCGCTCGATCGCATGGCCGGCATCCTGGACGACCGCGAACTGACGACCATGACGTATCCGAACCGCCCGCCGGTGCAGGGACGCATGCCGAAGATCAGCTCGGGATTCGGCGTTCGTCACGATCCGTTCACGGGACGGCTTGCGCGGCACATGGGCCTGGACATCCCTGCGGCCCATGGCACTGCGATTCTTGCGAGCGGTGGTGGCCGCGTGGTGACGGCCGGGTTCCGCGGTCCGTACGGCAAGGCCATCGTCATCGATCACGGTCACGGCACGCAGACGTTGTACGGGCATTGTTCGGAACTGTATGTGCGCGCCGGGGAAATCGTGATGCCACGGCAGAAGATTGCGGCGGTGGGCTCCACCGGCCGATCGACCGGACCCCACCTGCATTTCGAGGTCATACGCAACGGCCAGCGTGTCGAACCCGGGCAGGTGCTGGCCGACGTCCTCGCCAGGAACACCAATTGAATCCTGCCGCCACCCGCACCACTACGCTGAAGCTCGCCGCCGCTCGCCTGGAGTTCAGCCGCGATCGTCGCTTCAAGAACGCGCTGCACCTGGCAGCCGTGGCGGCGCTCGTGTTCCTGTTCATCATGATCGGCTGGCGGCTCCACGCGGACAGCCGCTCGTCGGCGGCCGTGCTGGCCACGCTCAGGCAGCAGAACGCGACGCTCGCGGCGGACCTCTCGCGTGCCCGTGTCGAACTGGAGCTGGAACGTTCCACGCGGGCGGCACTCGCCCGCCAGGTCGCGGAACTGAACGACGAATCGGGCGAGCTCAAGAGCCGCCTCGAGTTCTTCAACGCGCAAAGCGGCCGCCCAGGCAAGACGCGCTGACGTGCCAGGCGCGACGATGCTGCCGATCACCCGAGGACCATGCCATGTTTCGCAGAAAGACTGACCAGCCCGCCATCGACGTCTCGCGCCTGTCGAGCCTGATCGCGGCCGGCGTCGAGATTGCGGGCGACGTCATCGTCACCGACGGAGTGCGCATCGACGGCCAGGTCGTCGGCAACGTGGTGTCGAAGCCGGACACGCGCGGGCTGCTCGTGCTGAGCGAGCTCGGCCGCATCGAAGGCAACGTCAGCGTGCACGACGCCGTCATCAACGGCACGATCTGCGGCGACCTCGAGGTGGAGAATTTCATCGAGCTGCAGGCGAATGCCCGCATCACCGGCGCGATCAAGTACCGCACCCTGCAGATGACCTGCGGAGCCCGCGTGGAAGGCAGCATGGTGTGCATCGTCGATCGGGCCGAAGCCCGGGCGGTTACGCCCAGCAACGTGGTCAGCCTGTCCAAGGTCGCTGAAACCTAGCCACGGGCTTGCCGCGCAAGCACAGAGATCCGATTACCCATGCGTGCCGGCCCTGATTGAGCTGGCTGCTGTATACCCGGGACGCCGGGAACGTGCCGCGTCTCAGTTGCAGCGCGCGAGCGAGTCGATCCAGCGGGTCACCAGCTCGACCCCCGCTGCATCCACCACGGTGCTCGCGAGCGGCGGCATTGCCTGCGTGTCACGACGATTCATGCGTGCGACCAGCACCGATCGCGTGGCGGCACCCGGCGCGATGATCCTCGCGTTGACCAGGCCCAGCTCGCCCGCCTGCGGCGGACGATCGCAGCCGTTGGTGGCGGCAAGGGGCGTCGTGTAGCGCAAGTCGAGGTCGGTGGGAGTGCCGCCGTTCGGGCGGTGGCACTGCGAGCAGTTCGTGTGCAGGTAGGCGCGCGCGCGGTCATCGAGCGTGCCGGCGCTTCCGAAGGGATCCTGCAGTGCCGGCAGTGCGGCCGGCGCGGTCGCGAGCGCCGGGCTGAACAGGCCGATCGAGTTCAGCGTCGCGATCTGGTTGGCCGTACGGCCAGTCTGCTCATATCGCAGCAATCCGTTCAGCTGCGCGATCTCGAGCCCGAGACTGCGTCCCGCGGCGGCGGTGTGGCATGCCAGGCACTGGGACTCGCTCGGGAACACCCATGTCTGTCCGCCGACGCTGACGGTCTTGCCGCCGATCACGCGCGCGGCGTCGGTGCCCTGCGCGTTCCACTCGTAGCTGTAGCCGGCCCACTCGCCGTCCGTGTGCCGCATGAAGAGCCGGGTCTCGACGGGCCGGCCGCCCAGGCGGAAGTTCTTCATGAGCACGGCGCCGTTCGGGAAATCGATGTCGCCTTCGGGTGTCACCGTGAGGCTGCTGCCGTTCGGCAGCGCGAAGTAGCGCTCCTTGTCGGCGCCGTCCGACCAGAACGGCGCGTTAGGCGCGTACGGCAGGAGACCCGCCGCGGGTTTCGTGGGATCGCCAGGCAGCACGCAACCGGTTGCCGACAGCTGCGACGGGACGGATCCGCCGGCACTCGCGCCCTCGCGCAGTCGATGCAGCGTGCCGCCGTAGTTCACGACGTACAACTCGCCGTCGCTGCCCTGCCCGAAAGCAGCGATCGACAGGCCACTGTCGAATCCCGCGCTCACGGTCAGGGTCGGCGGCGTGTCGCTGGCGATGTGCCAGATGCGGCCGGTGACGAAGTCGCCGAACACGTAACGCCCGACCAGCGCCGGCAATCCCGTGCCACGATAGACGTAGCCGCCAGTAACCGATTGCCCGACGCTGCGGCCGTACTGCGCGATCGGCGCGATGCTGCTGGCGGCGTTGGGGCCGCAGTTGGAATTGTAGGAATTCGTGCCTTCGAAGCAGCGCCAGCCGTAGTTGCCGCCCACGGTGATGCGATTGACTTCTTCGAGCGTTCCCTGGCCCACGTCGGCGAGCCACAGCTCGCCGCTCAGCCGGTCGAAGCTCCAACGCCATGGATTGCGCAGTCCATAGGCGAAGATCTCGGGGCAGTTCTGCGTACCCGTGCCGCCGCTGCACAGCGCGTTGCCGGCATACGGATTGCCGGCAGGAATGCGGTACGGCACGCCGCCGGTCGATCCGCCGATGTCGATGCGCAGCAGCTTGCCGAGCGTCGTCAGCAGGTTCTGGCCGTTGCCGATCGTTCCCCACGGGTCGCCGCCGCTGCCGCCGTCGCCGAAGCCGATGTACAGCAAGCCGTCCGGTCCGAAGGCGATGTTGCCGCCGTTGTGATTGGTCGCAGGTTGCGCGACGGTGAGCAGGATGACTTCGCTGGCGGGATCGAGAGTCGCGCCGCCGTCGCGGCTGCGAAACTCCGAGATGCGCGACACGAGCCCGCTCGTGGCGTTGGTGTACGAGAGGTACACACGCGGATCTGCGGGGAAGGCTGGGTGGAAGGCCATGCCGAGCAGGCCCTGCTCGCCACCCGAACGCACGCGTGCGCTGATGTCGACGAAAGCGCGGCTGGTCGTGACCGCAGGCTGGTTGTCGAACACCCGCACGGTCCCGCCTTGCTCCACCACGAACCAGCGCGTAGCGTCGCCCGGCGCCTGCAGCAGCAGGACCGGGCTGGAGAACGCGGGCAGGCTGGCGAACACGGGCTCCGTTGCAAGCGTGACGGCCTGCGCCGGCCGGTCGCCGGCCACGCAGGTCTTGTTGTCGGGACGCGCGTCGAGTCCCAGGCTCGCGCTCGTCGTTGCGATCGCCGCTGCAGACAGCGCCGATTCGTTGGCCGGGGTGGCCGCGTCAAAGGCGCGCACCGTGTACGAGTACTGGGTCGCAGCAGCGAGACCGCTGTCGGTGAACGAGGTGCCCGTGACCGTGGCGACGGCGGTCGCAGCGCCGTTGCGGTACACGTGATAGCCGGCCACGCCGGTGCCGGAATCCGTTGCAGCCTGCCAGCTTACGACGATCTCGGTCGGGGACGCGGCACTTGCGCTGACGCCTTGCGGCACCGTCGGCGGCACGGTGTCCGCCAGCGGCGGCGCACCGGCGCCGGATCTTCCGCCACCGCAGCCGGTGAGCAGCAGCACCCCGAGCAGCACGGTCGCCCAGCACCCGCGCGGCCAGGGTTCGAACCGGTGACGTCTGCGCTCCATCCCGGGAGTATCTCAGCATCCGTCGCCATCGCAACGCACCGAGGCGACGTTCCCGGCTGCCGCCGCCGGATCCGGGATTTCCATCACGTCCCACGGGCTGCGCCCACGCAATGGTGCCGTGCGCGTTCGGTCGCGGTGCGGCTCCTACAAGCCGAAGGTCGACCAGAAATCGCAGCGGGCGGTGTTGACGCCCTCGCCCATGGCAAGCGCTGCGGCGTCGAGGACCAAGTGGTTGTCGCGACCGGCGTCGTACGGCGTCCACGCCGGCGCGCCGGCGGCGCTCGGGGTGCCGTTGGCGGCCAGGCCGCCCCAGTACGCCTGCATGGAGGTCGAGAGCGCGCGCTCGGCTGCGGTCGGTGAGTAGCCCTGGATGTCGAGCACACCGAACACGTACAGCAACTCCAGGCCGTGGACGGCGCCGTAGACACTCGAGGCAGGAGCGTCGGGGACCTCGGTGAAGAAGTACCGATACACCGGCTCGGCCTGCGCGTTCGTCAGCGCACGTGCGATCGATCGGGAAGGGCAGATGAACTTGAGATCCGAGGTCAGCGCGACGTACGCGCCGCGTGCGGAACCGAAGCTGGCGGACGAATACAGGTTCTCGACCTGCGTGCGTACCACGGGGTTGGGGAAGGTGCTGGCGAGGACGAGCTGGTACTGCGCCTCGCTGAAGGTGAGCGGGACGTCGCGGCCCGTTTCGTCCGCGTTGGCGCCGATGACGACTGGCACGCGATTGTGCTGGCCCATGCGGATCGCGTCGAGCGGCGCCGCCGGCAACAGGGTGCCGTCGACGTTGGGCTGGTAGGGTGCCAGGCTGCCGACGACGCTCACCTCGGGCGGCAGCGCTGCCAGCAACTCCGCCGGGGTCTTCGAGCGCAGGCAGGCGGGGATGTCGGAGGCGGTGCTGCAGCCGACGTTGTCGGTGAGCGTCGCGCCGGTGGCGAGCGCTTTGCTGCGGGCGTCGGCGATGCAGCCGCCGCTCTCGATCAGCGCGGAGGTGAAGAGCCCAGCGGCAGCGGGCGAGGCGAGCAGGGCGCAGACGTTCACGCCGCCGGCGGACTCACCGAAGATCATCACGCGGTCGCCGTTGCCGCCGAAGGCGGCGATGTCGCGCTTGACCCACTTGAGGGCGGCGACGAGGTCTTCGAGCGCGTAGTTGCCGGAGCGTGCATCGGGCGCCTCGGCATCGAGTGCGGGATGCACGAGCCAGCCGAGCGGTCCGAGCCGGTACTGCAGCGTGACGACGACATTGCCGGAGGACTCGGCGAGCGCGGCGCCGTCGTACAGCAGGCGACCGGGCACCACTTCTTGGCGCGCCGAACCCGCGACGTTGCCGCCCCCGTGGATGAAGACCATGACCGGTTTGCGGCCCGCCGGGAACGTGGCTTTCGGCGTGAAGACGTTGACCGCGAGGCAGTCCTCGTCGCCCTCGGGTGCGCCGCTGCCGCGGTCGAGCTGGGGGCAGACGGGTGCGTAGGCGCTGGCGGTCACGGTGCCCGCGGGGCACGGGGGTGATTCCGGGGAGCGCCAGCGACGCGGGCCGCCCGGCGCCGCGGCATAGCGGATGCCGAGGAACGACCAGCTGCTGCCGCGATCGCTGCCCTGGTAGTCGCCGCAGCTGGTCTTCGCGAGCCCTGGCACCGCCGGGGGCGTGGTGCCGCCGTCGCCACTGCCGGATCCGCCACCGCCGCCACAGGCGGACAGCAGCAGCCACAGCGGAATCAACCTCAGGAATGGGCGCATGAGTAGCCTTGCTCGGTCGTCGTCGTCACGGGAATAAACGACCGGCCTCGATTGTGGTTGACGCAAGCGAGGGCTGAGAAGCGTGGACCCTGGATCCTGCGACCGGGTTCACTGTCGAAAGCCGTTGGCGCAACGGCCGATGGCAGGCACCATCGGCCGATGACCGACGCTGAACACTACGCCCATGAACCCGCGCCGGCGGAACCTGCGCCGGAACTGCTGGTGGGCGGCAGTGCTGCCTACGCCTGCATGTGGCGCCTGTTGCGGCAGGCGCGGACCGCGGTCGAACTCGAGACCTACATCTACGAGGCGGGTGCCGTCGGCGACCGGTTCCTGGACGAGCTGACCAATGCGGCGCGGCGCGGGGTCCACGTGCGGGTGCTGGTGGACGCGTACGGTTCGGACACGCTGCGCCGGGACTATTTCGCGCCGCTGATCGCCGCCGGCGGTGAACTGCGCTGGTTCAACCCGCAGCGATTTCTGCGCCGCAGCTTCCGCAACCACCGCAAGCTGCTGCGTGCAGACGGTGAGGCCGTGATCGGCGGGCTCAACATTGCCGACGCGTACGACGGTGACGGCCTGGAGTCCGGCTGGCGCGACTTCGCAGTACGCGTAGACGGGCCCGTGGTGGACGCGCTCGCCGCGAGCTTCGCCCGAATGTGGGACCTGTCTGCGTTCGGTCGACGCGAGTTCCGTCGTTTCTGGCGCACGGCCCCGCAGCCTGCCGCTGGCGCAGTTAAGCAGCCTGAGTTACTGCTCTCCGGGCCGG
>JAOUGW010000303.1 GCA_029865465.1 Gammaproteobacteria bacterium | reverse complement strand
AAGGACGCGGTCATGATCGTCTCGGCCGAGGCGCCACCTCCCGGCATGGCGCCCAGGGAGTTCCTGGGACGGATGCTGAAGAACGCCACGACGACCGAGGCCGAACCGCTCCAGGTGAACAGCCTGGACGGCTACCGGGCCGTCGTGCGCAGCATGACCCTGCCCTGGGGCAACCAGGGGCCGGCCAACGTGGCCGTGGTCTACTACAACAACCTCGCCTATATCTTCCAGGGCTTCACGCGCCAGGCGGCGGGAATGTCGAGCTTCGAGCCGGTCTTCGTGTCGAGCGTGAAGACGTTCCGGCGTCTCAAGGACAACGAGTTCCCGGCCGCCGAACCGGACCGCATCCGCGTCATCCAGGCTGGCAATCAGACGAACATCGAGCAACTGGCGCGAAAATCGCCGATCAAGAAGTACCCCGCCGAGGAGCTGCGGCTGCTGAACGATCTCTATCCGGACAAGGAGCCCGCGCCAGGCCAGAAGCTGAAGATCGTGGAGTAGTACGATCTTGAACAAACCTTGCTGCCGTGCAAACCTGAATGGCCAACCCCGGGTTGTCGGGGCGCGAGTGTCGCTATGGGGTTTGCACCACGATGAGCAGCAATAAGTACGAACTGGTCAATACCACGACCGGTAAGAAGTCCGTCCTCGAGGCGCGCAGCGGGACGGTCGGCCCGGACTGCATCAGCGTCGCCGGCATCAACAAGGATCACGGGGTCTTCACGTTCGACCCGGGCTTCATGGCCACGGCGGCGTGCGAGAGCAGGATCACCTACATCGACGGCGACAACGGGGTCCTGCTGTACCGCGGCTACCCCATCGAGCAGATCGCGGCCAAGTCGAATTTCCTCGAGACGGCATACCTGCTGCTGCACGGTGAACTGCCGGCCAGCAGCCAGTTCGAGCAGTTCGACCGCTCGATCCGCTACCACACGATGCTCAACGAATCGCTGCTGCGTTTCTTCAACGGCTTTCACTACAACGCGCACCCGATGGCGATGGTGTCCGCGGTGGTCTCGTCGATGGCGGCGTTCTACCACGACTCCATGGACAACAATAACCCGCGTCACCGCGAAATCTTCGCGCACCGCATCCTGGCCAAGATCCCCACCGTCTCGGCCGCTGCGTTCAAGCACATGCTCGGCCAGCCGTTCGTCTACCCGCGCAACGACCTCGACTACTGCGCGAACATGCTGAACATGTTCTTCGCCGTGCCGGCCGAGGATTACGTGGTCGACCCGGTGGCGGCCCAGGCGCTCGACCTGCTGCTGATCCTGCACGCCGACCATGAACAGAACGCGAGCACGTCCACAGTGCGTCTCGCCGGCAGCACGGGCACCAATCCGTACGCGGCGATCTCCGCGGGCGTCTCGGCGCTGTGGGGCCCCGCGCATGGCGGTGCCAACGAGGCGGTGCTGCAGATGCTCGAGGACATCGGCACCGTCGACAACATCGAGAAGTTCCTGGCGCGCGTGAAGGACAAGGACGGCAGCACGCGGCTGATGGGTTTCGGTCACCGCGTCTACAAGAACTTCGACCCGCGCGCGAAGATCATCCGCGAGATGTGCCACAAGGTATTGTCGCGCCTCGGCCAGAACGACAACCCGCTGTTCGAACTGGCGCTGCGTCTCGAGGAAATCGCGCTGAAGGACGAATACTTCATCGCCCGCAAGCTCTATCCGAACGTCGATTTCTACTCGGGCGTGATCTACAGCGCGCTCGGCATCCCGCGCTCGATGTTCACGGTCATGTTCGCCATCGCGCGCACCGCCGGCTGGGTGGCGCACTGGCAGGAGATGATCGGCGACCCGGCAATGAAGATCGGCCGGCCGCGCCAGCTTTACACCGGGCCGACGCAGCGGGACTACGTCGACGTCGACAAGCGCGGCTGAGTTTTTTCGCGCGTGGCGGGAGTCGGATCGGCTCGCGCAGCACGCGGCCGATTCGGTAGTTCTTCCGGGTCGCGGAAAGGCAGATACGCGACCCGGAAGAACTACCGAATCGGCCGCTCGATGCGCGGCGCCTGAGTAACCGTCTTTGCGGTCAAGTGTTTCCGTAGTTCTCCTGGAACGGCGTGTGCGTTCTGGCCATTGCGTTGAGGATGGTCAGCAGTTTGCGCATGCAGGCGACCAGCGCCACCTTCTTGAGCTTTCCGGCATCTACCAGCCGACGGTAGTGAGCGCGGATCACGGGGTTGTAGGTGATGGCAGCCAACGTCGCCATGTAAAGCGTTCGACGCAGTTCGAAGCGCCCGCCCCGGATGCGACGTCGCCCTCGCATCGAGCCCGAGTCACAGGCGAACGGCGCCACGCCCACCAGGGCACTGACCTGCCGACGAGTGAGGTGGCCCAACTCCGGCAGATCGGCGATGAGCGTGGCACTGGCGACCGGGCCGATGCCACTGGTCGAACGGAGCAACCCAGACAGCTCGGCAAAATGCCGGGCCACGTGCTCGGCCATGGCCCCGTCGACGTCGTCGAGTTGTTTGCGGATCGCTCTGATTAACGCTTGGATGCTGCGACGAACGGCCGGCCGTGCCATGGCGAGGCGCTGCTCCTCCATCCCGAGCATCGTCAGCAACTGTCGGCGACGATTCACCAGTGCCACCAAGTCCTGCTGCGCAGTCGTCGCTAGAGGCTTGAGGTAGCGCTTGAGGTCAGGGCGGCCCAGCAGCGCCACGGCGAACTCGGCCAACCCGAGAGCGTCGATGCGATCGGTCTTGGCGAGCTGCCCGAAGGAGCGGGCAAAGTCGCGCGCCTGGCGCGGGTTCACTACCGCCACGGCGAGGCCAGCCGCTTGCAACGCACAAGCGAGCGGCGCCTCGTAGCCGCCCGTCGCCTCCATCACCACCAAGGCCGGGGCCAACGGCACCAACGCTTCGATCAGGAACTTATGCCCTGAGTCGTCGTTGTCGAAGCGAGTGGTGGGCGCCGGCGCGCCCAACACCGCCACGTCCACATGCAGCTTCGCCACATCGATCCCGACGACGACAGGTTGCTCGGACATGGTCTTCGCCTCCCATGCTTGTCACTGCGCGCTCAAGCGCGACTAACCGTTCGGGCTTCGCGAAGACCAGTGCGGGGATCGTGCGCAATATACTCAGGCACGGGCTCGTTAGGCCCCAGCGATTTCCAGGCTGCACGATCCTGTCCGAGGGCCTTCTCGGCCCCCGAACTTTACCCCGCGCTGGCCGGGATTCAACATACAAGCGAGTTTTCGCCAGAGCGCGAAAACATCGCACGGCGCATGCAGCGGGCCGGGTCGAGCCAGATGCCCACCCGCCGTCGTCTGCGAGCAACCGCATCGCAAGCGGTTGA
>JAOUGW010000082.1 GCA_029865465.1 Gammaproteobacteria bacterium | reverse complement strand
GATCTTCGAGGCGCTCAAGCTGCTGGGGTACCGCACGATCAACGGCGACAAGCCCGGCAGCTATCCGGGCGCCGACGACGGCGAGACGCTGCTGCGGCAGATCGAGCGCGGCGACTACCGGTTGCCGACGTTCGACCTCTTCGATGCGTTCACCGACAACCCCTATTTTCACCTGTGGCGCGAGATCTACACGCTGTACCCGGACGCGATGTACATCCTGACGGTGCGCGACGAAGAGCGCTGGATCGAAAGCTGCGCGAGTTTCTACCGCAATCGCCGGATCCGGCCGATGCGCGTGTGGATGTTCGGCAAGCATGCGAACCCGGGTGAAAGTGCCGAGAGCCGGCAGGCGTGGCTCGATGCGTACCGCGCGCACAACGCCGCCGTCCGCGAGCACTTCCGCGGGCGACCCGAGCAGTTTCTCGAATTCGACCCGACGCAGATCCGCGAGTGGGGTCCGCTGTGCGAGTTTCTCGGTCAGCCCATGCCGCGCGCACCCTGGCCGCATGCGAACGTCACGCAGGGAGACAAGCCGTGGCGCAGCGCATGGCGCCGTGTGCGCCGTTTGCTCGGAATGGAGATGGGGGGAAGGGGATAGGGGATAGGGGTTAGGGGTTAGGGGTTAGTCGGAAGGCACCTCCCCAGCTTTGTCTGCACCTCTCTCGCCGAAGCGCGGGAGGTTCGGCGCGCGCGGCGCGTTCTGACTAACCCCTATCCCCCAACCCCTACCCCCTATTCACTCTCTTCGTGCGGCTTGAACGCCGACACCAGTTCCTGTTGCTTCCGCGACGGCACCGGATCGTAGTGGCTCAGGTCCATCGTGTACGTTCCTTCGCCGCCGGTCAGCGCCTTGAGGCGCGACAGGTAATCCTGCAGTTCGCCGAGCGGCACGAGCGCCGTGATTTCTGATCGCCCGCCCTGCAGCGTGTCCTGGCCGTTGATGCGGGCGCGTCGGGTCGCCAGGTCGCTGCTGACGTCGCCGATCGACGCGGTCGGGCAACTGATGACGATCCGCACGACCGGCTCGAGCACGATCGGAGCCGCGTGCTTGATGGCCTCGATGAAGGCCTTGCGTCCCGCCGACACGAACGCGACTTCCTTCGAGTCCACGGCGTGATGCTTGCCGTCGTACACGCTCACGCGGATGTCCTGCAGCGTGAAGCCGGCGATCGCGCCCTCGGTCAGCACCTGGCGCACGCCTTTCTCGACCGCGGGGATGAACTGGCCGGGGATCGCTCCGCCCACGACGTCGTCGACGAACTCGAAGCCCGCGCCGCGTTCGAGCGGCTCGATGCGCAGGTACACCTCGCCGAACTGGCCGGCACCACCCGTCTGCTTCTTGTGCCGGCAGTGGCCTTCGGCCGGGCGCGTGATGGTCTCGCGGTAGGGCACCGCGGGAGGACTCGTCTTGACCGACACTCCGTAGCGCTCGGTCAGCCGCTGCAGCATCACGCGCAGGTGCAGGTCGCCGAGGCCGTACAGCACCGTCTCGTTCTGCGCGACGTGATGTTCGACGCGCACGCACGGGTCCTCCGACATCAGCCGATGCAGGCCTTCCGACAGCTTCTGCTCGTCGCCGCGCTTTTCGCTGCGGATCGCGAGCCCCAGCATCGCGGGCGGGAACGTCACCGACTTCAGGTGATGGTTGTCCTCGTCGTGCGAGTCGTGCAGCACGGCGTCGAAATGAATCTCGTCGATCTTCGGTACCGCGCAGATGTCGCCCGGGATGGCCTGCGTGATCTCGACGTGGTCCTTGCCCTGCAGCTGGTAGAGGTGCGCGAGCTTGATCGGCTTGCGCGCGTCACCCACCAGCAGCTGCGCGCCCGGCCGCACGGTGCCCTGGTGCACGCGGAAGATCCCCATCTTGCCGACGAAGGGATCGATCGTGACCTTGAAGACGTGCGCGATGACGTGTTTCGCCGGATCGGGGCTCACGGTCACGCGCTCGGCCGCATCGCCCTCACCCTTCAGGAACGGTGGCGGATTGCCTTCGGCCGGGTTCGGGGCGAGTCGTGCCAGGACAGCCAGCAGCTCGGGGATGCCCGCGCCCGTCTCGGCGGAGCAGAAGCAGACCGGGATCAGGTGGTCTTCACGCAGCGCCTGCTCGAACGGGTCGTGCAACTGCTCTGGATTCAGCAGTTCCTCGCCCTGTTCCAGGTAGAGCGCCATGAGGTTCTCGTCGACTTCGACCACCTGGTCGATGATTTCCGTGTGCGCGGCAGCGACCGTCGAAAAGTCAGTCGCCTTGCCCTGCGACTGGAAGAAACAGTCGACGACCGAGGCGCCGCCTGCCGCAGGCAGGTTCAGCGGCAGGCAGCCCTTGCCGAACGCTTCGCGCAGTTCCATCAGTACTTGTTCGGCGCGCGCGTCGCGCACGTCAATCTTGTTGACGACGATGAGCCGGCACAGGCCCCTCGCCTTGGCGAAATCCATCATGCGCTGGGTCATCGGCTCGATGCCGTTGACGGCGCTGACGACCACCACCGCCGTCTCGACCGCCTCGAGCGCGCTCAGCGTGCGGCCGAGAAAGTCGGGGTATCCCGGGGTGTCGATCATGTTGACGCGACGGCCCTGCGTCTCGAAACCGCAGATGGCGGCATCGAGGGAGTGGAGCAGGGCTTTCTCCTGCGGATCGAAGTCGCAGACCGTCGTGCCACGGGCGAGCGACCCCTTGGACCGGATTGCACCGGACTGCGCGAGCAAGGCTTCGGCCAGCAGCGTCTTGCCCGCGCCAGCTTGGCCCACGAGGGCGATATTGCGAATGTCCCGGGTTGTGTAGGGCATGTTGGGATGCCTCCGTTGCTTATTTGACTCAATCGATGGTCAAAGCATACGCCCGGAGTCAAGCAGTACCACTTCCACTTGCCGGGATTGGCTTCGGGCCGCATTCAAGGTAGAAAGCCGGTACACGCGGCATCGGTCAGGTGCCTCCAGAAGGACCCAGGGATTACATGACGACGGGCAAGAGAGCCCTGATCGTGGACGATTCACGATCGGCCAGAGTCATCCTGAGCCGGATGCTCGAACAACAAGGCCTGACCGTAGATACGGCCGAGTCGGCCGAGCAGGCGCTCGACTACCTGCAGCGGAGCCGTCCCGACGTCATCTTCATGGATCACCTGATGCCGGGCATGGACGGGTTCCAGGCCGTACAGACCATCAAGGCCGACCCGCTGACAGCGACGATCCCGCTCATGATGTACACCTCGCAAGAGGGCGAGCTGTACGTCAGCCAGGCGCGCGCGCTAGGCGCGGTCGGCGTGCTGCCGAAGACGGTGCGGCCGGTCGACGTGTCGCGGATCCTGTACCAGCTCCACCTGCTGCCGGATCGGCGGACTCAACGGCAGGCACTGTTCCCGGGTCCGGCGGCGGCGGCGGCGATGGCAGCGGAAAGCTCGCCCGACGAGGCGGCGACGGCGGCCGCGCTGGCGGCTGCGCACCCTGACGACGCCCAGGCGGTCGATGCGCTGTCGACCACGGCGACCCGGCGGGCGCTGACGTCTGCACCGTTGGCACCATCGCCGGCTGCGATGGCCTTCACGCCGGCCCTTGCGTCCGAACTACAGGCGGGTCTGCGCAACTCCGTACAGCACATGGTGAAGGAACAGCTGAACGAGCAGCGGCGGTTCCTGCTCGCCACGTTCGAGGCGTTCGCGCGCCGGCTCACCGGCGAGATGAAGGAGAGCATCGCCAAGATTCCGCCGCCGCCCTCCTTCGAGTCGCTCATGCCGCAGCCGCCGCACCGCCAGTGGTGGCCGGTCGTGCTCACCGCCCTGCTCGCGGCCATGCCCGCTGCGGTGCTCGGCTACCTGGCTTGGCAGGCGAACGTGTCCAATGGGCAACTCGCGCGTGAACTCGCCGAGTCGCGGGCGGCCGTCGAGCGGGCAAAAGCCGCGGCGATGATCGCGAATGCCGCGGCGAGCGCCACGGCCACGGGTAACGCATTGCTGGCCGCCCCGTCGGCGGGCGGAGGTGTCGGTGGACCCACCGGCGGCCCGATCGCGACCGAGTACGTGCCTTATGGCGAGGCCCCGCTGGCGGGCAGTCGCCTCGAGCGGCTGCGCGCGCTGGCCTCGATGCTCGAGACGCAGCAGTTCAAGGGCCGCATCCGCGTCGAGTCCTACGTCGGCGACTTCTGCCTGAGCGGCAATGCGGACGAGGGCTTCGCCCCTGCAGACGTCAACCTGGCGGCGACCAGGTGCGATCTCGTGGGCAATCCCTACGACGACTCGCTCTCGGTGGCGCAGCGGCAGTCGGTCGATTTCGCCAATTTCGCCGCGACTTTGACTCGCCGCACCGGTGGCGACATCCAGATCGAAGTCGTCAATGGCGGGCGCAGCCAGCCCGTCGCGTACGCCGAGCAGCAGGAAAAGACCACGGCCGGCAGCTGGAACACGGTCGCGGCCCAGAACAATCGCGTCGAATTCCACGTCCTGCCGGCCTCATGAGCGCTGCGCGGCTGGTCATCTACGGCGCCACGGGGTACACGGGCGAACTGATCGCGCGCGAAGCGGTTCGCCGCGGACTTGAGCCCGTGCTGGCCGGTCGCAACGAACAGGCCGTCGCCGCCTTCGCCAGAGAGCTTGGTTGCGACTATCGCGTCGCGTCGCTCGACGATTCCGGCGCACTCGATCGCGCGCTGCAAGGAGCGACCGTGACGCTGCACTGCGCGGGTCCGTTCTCGGCCACGTCGGCGCCGATGGTTGCAGCGTGCCTGCGCCAGCGCAGCCACTATCTCGACATCACCGGCGAAATCGACGTGCTCGAAGCCGTGCATGCGCGTGATCCGGAGGCGCGTCGGGCGGGCATCGTGTTGTGCCCGGCCGCCGGCTTCGACGTGGTTCCGACCGATTGCGTTGCGGCGCGTCTGCGGCAGGAACTGCCCGACGCGACCTACCTGGCGCTGGGTTTCGCCTCGCGCGGCCGGCCGAGCCGCGGCACGCTCAAGACCAGTATCGAGAACCTCGCGCGCGGCGGACGCATCCGCAGTGCCGGGCGCATCACGCCGGTGGCCCACGCCTTCCGCGAGCGCGACATCGATTTCGGCGCGGGCACGCTCCCGGCCGTGACCATTCCGTGGGGTGACGTGAGCACCGCCTACTGGACGACCGGTATCGGCAACATCGAGTGCTACATCGCTATGCCTGCCCCGAGCATCGCCAGGCTGAAGCGCCTGAACACGTTCGGCGCGTTGCTGCGGCTTGGTCCGCTGCAGGGACTGCTGAAACGCATGGTCTCCAGGGGGCCGGCGGGGCCGGACGCAGCCGCGCGTGCGGCAGACACGATGCTGGTGTGGGGCGAGGCCCAGGCGCCGAGCGGCGACCGGGTGACCGCGCGGGTTCGCGTCGCCAATGGCTACGACGTCACCGTGCACGCATCGCTCGCGATTGCCCGGCACCTGCTCGATGGCAAGCCCGCCGAGCCCGGTCACCGCACTCCTTCGCAGGTCATGGGCAGCAGCTTCGTCGAGACCCTGCCCGGCTCGAGCCGCATCGGGATCGTCCGCGACCGCGCCTGGAATCCGCAGCCTCCTGCAGCATGAGCGACACACCCCGGCAGCTCGGCGGCACGTCGCATGACTTCGTGCCGCCCTGGCGGCTGCGACATCACCACGTGCAGTCGATCTACCCGAGCCTGCCGCTGCGACGGGCGGGGGTCGAGCGGCGCGCGTCCGCGCTGCGCCAGGCATCGCGCGAACTGATCGTCGATTGCGGCGATGGCGTGCGCCTGCTCGCGCTGGTCGCAACGCAGACTGATGCGGGGCGGCCGCCGTCCGACCGCCTTGCCGTGTTGTTGCACGGCTGGGAGGGCAGCGCGAACTCGTTGTACCTGCTCTCGCTCGGACAACATCTCTTCGATGCCGGCTACGACGTCGCGCGCCTCAACCTGCGCGATCACGGCGACAGCCACCATCTCAACGCCGCGATCTTCCACTCGTGCCGCATCGCCGAAGTGGTCGGTGCCGTGCGCGAACTGCAGCGGCAGCATCAAGGCAAGCGGCTCGTGCTCGCGGGGTTCTCGCTCGGCGGTAACTTCTGCCTGCGTGTCGGGGCGCGCGCGGTTGATGCGGGCATCGCAGTCTCACGCATCGTTGCGGTCTGCCCGGTGATCGATCCGGAACACACGCTGGCACGCCTGGAGTCAGGCTGGGCGCTGTACCGCGAGTACTTCGTCTGGAAATGGCGCCGCTCGCTGCGCAAGAAGCGCGAGGCGTGGCCCGACGTGTACCACTCGCTCGACGACATCCTGGAACTGGGCAACCTCACTGAGATGACCCATCGGCTGGCGTGCGGCTACGGCGGGTTTCCGTCATTGCCGGACTACCTGCGGGGCTACGCGCTGGTCGGCCGGGCGCTCGAGCCGCTGGCAGCGTTGCGCGACGCAAGCGTCCGCATCATCGCGGCGGAGGATGACCCGATCATCCCAGCGGCTGACCTCGCGCGCATCGCGCGGCCCGCCGTGCTCGACATCACGCGCACCCGTTACGGCGGGCATTGCGGCTTTTACGATGGCGTCGCCGGGCCGACCTGGGTCGAGCGACAGATCCTCACGTCGTTCGACTCCGGCTGAGTCCTACGCCGCGCCCGTGCGCAGGGCCATCGCGGTGCGCCACTGATCGAACCGGCCGAGCACGGGATGCTCGCCGGTCGGCGTAAACGACTTCTCGATGGTCAGTGGCTGCCAGTCCTGCGGCTGGCCCGCGGCCAGGTAGGCGATGCCGCGAGACGTCGCTTCGAGAGCCGCGGGTCGCGCCACGGTCATCTGCGTGGCCACGGCCAGCACCTCGCACAGGTAGTCGCACGCGGCGAGTCCGCCGGTGATCGTCAGCCGCTGCAGGGGCTTCGCACGGTGCATGGCGAGCACGTTGACGGCGATCAGGAACGCGATGCTCTCGACGACCGCACCGATCTGCTGCAGCTCGGTCGCGTCAGCTACGCTGCCGGCGGGGCTGCCGTCGGCTGCCAGGAATTCGCTCGGGAAATCGGGCAGCCAGTACGGTGCGCCGAGTCCGCCGATCCCGTTCATGAACAGCAGCGGCACGTCGCCGCCGGCAGGCGATGCCGACAAGGTCTGCAGCGACCGCTTGACGTCGACGCCGACGCGCTTGCCGAGCCACTCCAGCGCGGCGTAGGCGCCGTTGATCGTGCCTTCGTGGCAATAGAGTGCGCCCACGGCATCGTCGGCCCGTGCGTACAGCACGCTCTTCAGCAACCCGCGCGGCGCAGGGCCCGCACCGTCGCGCAACACGCGTTGCACGAATGCGCCCGTTCCAGCGTTGACGTACGCGGTGGTCGTCGTGGGAGGGCCGAATCCGAAGACCGCGGCGGACTGGTCCCCGCTGCACGCGAGCAGCGGCACACGCCGGGTTGCATCGACGGGGATCGTGCCGAAATCGTGCAGGGTGCCGACGCAACGCGGCAGGACGGCAGCCGGGATGCCGAAGGCCTCGAGCAGCGGCGGCGACCAGTCCAGTACCGCGGGGTCGAACAGCAGCGTGCGCGATGCATTGGCCGGGTCGACGCAGGCCTCGTTCGTCGCGCACAGGCCCTGTACCAGGAAGCTGGCGAGAGGCCCGACGCAGAGCCGCTCGTCGCGCAGGGCCAGCCGCACTGCTGGCAGCTCGTCCAGGCACCAGCGCATCTTGCTCGCGCCATAGTGCGGCGACAGCGGCAGTCCAGTGAGTTCTCTCACCCACCCGGAGCGTGCGCCCAGCTGTGCATCCAGCCAGGCCGCGTTGCGGCGATCCTGCCAGGAGAGCGCAGGGCTCAACGGCGTCCCGTCGTTGCGGTCCCAGCAGCAGATCGTCGAGCGCTGCGTGGCGAGCCCGGCCGCGATGATCGGGCGGCCGGCCGCGAGGGGCGATTCCGCGACATCGTGCGCCGCTGTCCGCAGCGACTGCAGCAGCTCGGCTGCATCGTGCTCGACGCGATCGTCGCCCGTCCTGCGCGTATTGATAGGGACGTGGGCGGCTGCCACTTCGCAGCCGACCGAGTCGAACAGGACCGCGCGACTTGACGTGCCACCCTGATCCAGCGCGAGGTACAGCGCGCGCGATCCGCCGCGAGGCAGCAGCTCGCGGCGGATCGCGCTCAGTTCGCCGGCGAGCCAGGCGAGGGCGTCGTCACCGTCGCGGGCACTCATGCTCCGGATGCGGCCCCGTCATACTCGTTGCGCAGGCTGCGCACGGCCATCGTCTCGACGTATTTCGCCCCCAGCTCACGGCAGTGGCGTGCGGTTTCGAGGTCGCGCACTTCGTAAATGGCCCAGTCCCACGACCCCGGCCACAGCGTCTCGGTCGTGGCGGGCATGCGCTCGAGGTTGCAGAAGAGGAACTCCGGCGCGAGCGCGGTCGCATCGCGCAAGCTGTCTGCGTCGTACTGACTCAGCACCCAGCCGATCCGCGCGCCCGTCATCAGGCGCAGTATCTTGACGGCGGCGAGATCGAACGAAATCAGCACGCAGCGGCTCAGCACGGGCTGCAGCACTTCGCTCACCCGGCGCAACACGGTTTCGCGGCCGAAGTGACGCAGGCTGGCGCGCTTCACTTCGACAAAGGCCGTGACGCCATCCCAGCCGGCGATCGCATCCACCGTCTGTGCCAGCGACGGGGCGCAGGTGTAGGCGAAGCGGTCGCCGAAGCGGCTGACCTCGCCGACCGGGATTTCGGCGAGTTGCGACCACGTCAGCGAGTGCACGCTCTCGGGACGGTTGCCCACGCGCGCGAGATCGGAATCGTGGAACACGACGGGAACCCGGTCGGCCGTCAGTTGCACGTCGAACTCGACGTGGCGCACGCCGAGGGTCACGGCCGATTCCAGCGCCTGCAACGTATTCTCGGGGAACTCAATGGCATTGCCGCGATGCGCGATGATGTCCGGCAGCCGGGTGTCGTTGCTGTTCATTGTCTTCCTCCGCGCAGGCGGCTGCGTCCCGGTCGCGGAGTTTACTTAATGTGCGCCCCTGCGTGCTTGGCGACCGGGCGATCGACCACCGCGCAACGTGACGCACGTCGCACATGGACGGCGCCCGTCACCGCGATGGACGTCTTGCGTCACCCACGCCTCGTTGCGACCAGCCTGACGCCTTGAATCTGCTGGGTCGGCGCGCTGGCATGCAAGTTGCTGACTCCTTCCCCAGGAACGCCTGGCCACCGAGACCATGTCCAACCCGCCCATTCCAGAGGAAGTCCTTGCCCTGCTGTTTCCCGAGCCGGCCACTGGCGGGAATCCGAGTTCGTCGGTAACGGCTTTCGTACGCGATCCCCAGGGCGGGTTGATGCTGGCGTCCGTGGTGCCGAGCCGCACGCTGCTCGAGGCGGCCAGGGTCACCGGACGCTGGAACAGCGGCACGCCGATCCTCGATCCCCAGACCCGCGAAGTCATCGGCTACGAACTGGCACCGCTCGCGGTCGCCTGAGCGGGCCAGCCGCTCCACGCGCTGCCGAATCCGCAGCGGCTTGCGCTATATTCATCGTTCCGCCGGGTGGCGATCCGCTGCCCCTGATGGGGCATCCATGTGACATCTTCGCGCCGGACCGGCCAGACGACCGGATCACAACGGGCTCGACTCGGCTGGATGCGCCGCACAATGCGACGAATTCGGGCGGATCGGGGCGAACACGCGTTGCCGCTGCTGATCCGGCGAGCCGCGCGCCCCCCCGAAGTCACGCTGTTGCTGCGCGCAGCGTTCGTGCTGCTGATGGTCGCGTCGGTGTTCCTGGTCTTCCTGTTCGACCGCGACGGCCTCCGCGACCAGATCGACGGCCACGTCTCGGTCTCGGACATCTTCTATTTCACGATGGTCACCATCACCACCGTCGGTTATGGCGACATCGTTCCTGTCTCCGACCAGGCGCGTCTGATCGACGCGTTCTTCGTCACGCCCGTGCGGATCTTCGTCTGGCTGACGTTCGTGGGCACGGCCTATCAGCTCGTTCTCCAGCGATTCATCGAGGAATGGCGCATGTTGCGTTTACAGCGCGAATTGAAGGACCACGTCATTCTCTGCGGCTACGGCCACAGCGGCTCGATCGCCGCCGCCGAACTGCTGCTGCGCGGCTGGGAGACCGGGCAGATCGCGGTGATCGACCCGGACCGCGAGGAAGTCGCGCGCGCGGCCGACCGCGGCTTCATTGGCCTGCACGGCGATGCGTCGAGCGAGGAAATCCTGCGGGTGGCCGGCGCGCAGCGGGCGCACTCGGTGATCGTGAGCGTGGGCCGTGACGATACGACGGTGCTGATCGTGCTGACGGTGCGCGCGCTGTCCGACAAGGTGCGCATCATCGCCAGCGTCGCCGAGCCGGAGAACGTCAAGATCGTCCGCTCGGGCGGGGCCGACGAGATCGTCTCGCCGTCGCGCGTTGGCGGCTACCTGATGGCTGATGCGGTCAACACGCAGGGCACGATCGACTTCGTGTCGGAATTGCTGTCATACCGCGGCCAGTGCCAGCTGGTCGAGCGCGAGGCCCGTGCGGAGGAGGTGGGGCGTCTCGCGCGCGAAGCCGAGGACACCGTGATCGTCGAGATCCGTCGCGGGCAACGCCGGCTCGGGTGCTGGAGCGATCCGGCGCTGCGAATTGAAGCGGGCGACCGCGTAATTGCCGTCGACGCGAACGACGACCGCTGACTCACGCGTCGTTCCGGCCGCCTGAAATCCCCTGGCGAACATCCCCACCATGGGCTGGCTTGCCCGTCCTTCGCCCCGCGGCGCTTCTTCTGCTCGTCGGGGCCAATGAAGGACGATGTATACGAGCAAGCTGCGTGCCAGTTGAAAAAGAGCTCGTTGTTTCAGTGACTTGCAGCATGAGCGTTGAAACCCGGCACGCCTGGACTGACACCGTGCGTCACTTTCGTGAAGAATGCCGGCACCCAGAGCGCGCCAGCCGCTGCCGGGAAGGAAGATCTTCATGACGACACACGGTTTTCATCCTGCCGCGGCACTCGCTCGCCAGCGTGGCCAGTCGACGGTGGCCTTCCTTGCGCTCGGCGTCGCGCTCGCCCTCGGTCTCGTGCTGGCGGCGTGGATCGTCGCGGCCAGCGTCGAGCGCATCAAGCTGGCGGGCGACAAGATCACGGTGAAGGGCTATGCCGAAGAGAAGGTGGTCTCCGACGCCGGCACCTGGCGCGCGATCGTCAGCGTACGCGCGCCCGATCTGCCCGCGGCCTACCGCAAGCTCGCCGACGACTCGGCTCGAGTCGTGAAGTACGTCGAGTCGGTCGCGGTCGCCGACGCGGCCAACCTGCAGCAGGGCAGCGTCAACACGCAGACCGTGTACGAGTTCGGGCCCGGCGGTGTGCAGACGGGCCGCGTGCTCGGGTACGAACTCAGCCGCCAGTTCGAGTTCTCGTCGCGGAACGTCGCGCAGATCGGCAGCATCGCGACGGGCGCATCACGCCTGATCAGCGAAGGCGTCGCGATCAATGCGATGCCGCCGCAGTACATCTTCACCGACCTCAATGCAGTGAAGGTGCGGTTGATCGGCGCCGCTACCAGGGACTCCCTGCTGCGTGCGCAGCAGTTTGCCGCGAACAGCGGCGTCACGGTGGGGCCGCTGCGCTCGGCATCGCAGGGCGTGTTCCAGATCACCTCGCCCAATTCGACGGAGACGGCCGACTACGGCAGCTATGACACGAGTACCGTGGAGAAGCTGGTCAAGGCCGTGGTGACGGTCGAGTACGCGGTCACGCGCAAGTAGCGATTCAGCCCGGGCCGTGTTCGTGCGGCCGGGAACACGCCGCAGACCCATCCCCGGGCGCTCGCGCGCGGAGGGTCAGAACGCGTTGATGCCCGTCAATTCGCGACCGATCGTCAGCTGGTGGATGGTCTCGGTGCCTTCGTACGTGATGACGCTCTCGAGGTTGAGCGCGTGGCGGATGGGCACGTACTCGGCGCTGATCCCGGAGCCGCCGAGGATGTCGCGCGCATCGCGCGCGACTTCGATCGCCGCGCGGCAGTTGTTCCACTTCGCGAGCGACACGTGCGAAGGTGACATGCGGCCCTCGTCTTTCAGACGGCCGAGTTGCAGCGACATGAGCTGCGCGAGCGTGATCTTGCGCGACATCTCGGCCAGGCGGATCTGGATCGCCTGCGTCGCGGCCAGCGGCCGGTTGAACAGGATGCGTGTCTTCGAGTACTCGAGCACTTCCTTGAGGCACGCCTGCGCGGCGCCGATGACGCCCCAGGTGATGCCGTAGCGCGCCTGCGTGAGACACGAGAGCGGTGCCTTGATGCCGCACGTCGTGCCGGGCAGCAGCGCCGAATCGGGCACCACCACGTCATTCAGGAAGATCGCGCCCGTAGCGGAGGCGCGCAGCGAGAACTTGTTCTCGATCTCGGGCGTTTCGAGACCCTTCGTGCCCCGGTCCACCAGGAAGCCGCGGATGCCTTCCTCGGCC
>JAOUGW010000081.1 GCA_029865465.1 Gammaproteobacteria bacterium | reverse complement strand
CGCCCGGCCAGAGTTCGACGACCGTGTCCGTCGGCTTGACGCCGATGAAGCCGAGCGTCTCGACGGGGTGGCGGTACTGGTCGCGGGCACGGTTCGCGTCGCTACGCTGCGTGCCGGCGACGGCTTGCTCGAGTGCCGCGTGCGCGGCCTGGTCCAGCCCACCCTGATCGTCGGCGTGCAATCGTGTTCCGCCGAACAAGCCGACGCTGGCAAGCGTCGCGGCGACGATGGTCAGGCGCATGGTTTTCTCCCGCGATCGAAGGATCTTTCAGTCGCGCAGCATGGGCGGGGCTGCCAACGGACGCAAGCCTTGCGCTCGCCACGGATGGCAACATGATCCTGCCTGCCGGGACATCGCGCAACAGGCGTCGCGGAACCATGGGCTGCCTCCCGTCACTCCACCACGAACACCACCGCGGTCCGCGCCGGAACGGTGAAGCGTCCGCTCATTGCGTCGTAGCTGACGTGCTCTGCCGCTCTGCGATCCGTCGCACCGGATGCGCGGTGCACCGGGTGCAGCACGTAGCGCTTGCCGCGCTCGCCATCGAACTGCAGCGTGTGCGGTTCGGTATCGACGTTGACGAGATACAGGATCTCGCTGAAGCGGGCTCCCGGATACCCGTCGCCCAGCAAGTGCCCGGCAACCACCTCCGGGACCTGCTGCGGACCCGTGTTCAGGAAGCGCAGGCGCTCCATGACGTCAGCGGCGCTGCGCAGCCGGAACAGGGTCGAGCTCGACCGGATTCGCAGCAGGTCGCTGAAGGAGCCCCTGGTCCACGCAATGTCGGCAGGCGCCGGCCGGAGCCGGGGATCGGCGAGTCGCGGCCGCATCAGCGGCCAGCTCGGGGCGTTGTCCCGCGCCGGCGGCAGGCCCGTGCCGAAGAAGTTGTCCCGTCCCGACCAGTCCAGGCGGTTGAACCAGTCGCCCGAGTCGAAGCTGTTGCGATCCATCGACTTGCTGCGCAGCAGTTCCATGCCCGCGTGGAAGTAGGCGATGCCCTGGCTGAATGCATTCAGCGCCGCCGCCAGGATCTGCACGCGCGCGCGCTCGGCAGTCGACGTGCCGGGCGGCAACTTGAAGGCGTTCACGTCGTAGAGCGTCTGGTTGTCGTGGTTCTCGACATAGTTGACGACCTCTGCCGGCGATGTCACGTAACCGGCGGGTTGATTGCCGGCGTAGCCAAGCTGTTCCAGCGGCAATTCCCGCCCGTCGAACGTCAGCATGCGATAGTTGCGCAGCGAGCCCGCCAGTCCTGCCCGCACCATGTCCGCTGTCCGCATCAGGTCCGCCACGGTCACGTCGGCGCGCGCGTCAGGGTTGCGGTCGTAGTGCAGTCCATTGACGTAGCCCTGCAGGCTCACCTGGCGCGCATCGTCGTCGCCGGCCCCGCCGCCGCGGATCGCGTCACGCGCGCGGTCGCTGAAAGTGCCGATGCCGCTGCCATTGAGCGACAGCTGCGAGGCCTGCACGAAGCGCGCGCCGTCGGCGACTTCGCCGAAATTCCAGCCTTCGCCGATCAGCAGCACGTCGCGCCCGGTCGCGTCGTTGACGCGCGCGCGCAGTTCCTCCATCGCCGCGCGGGGCTGGTGACCCATCAGGTCGAAGCGGAACGAGTCGATCCGGTAGTCGCGCGCCCAGGTCACGGCGGAGTCGATCATCAGCTTCGCCATCATGCGATGTTCGGTTGCGGTATTGGCGCAGCAGGTCGAGGTGGCGACTCGTCCAGCTGCGTCCAGGCGGTGGTAATACCCGGGCACGACGCGATCGAGCACGGACCAGCGGTCCTGCCCGGACGCATACGTGTGGTTGTAGACGACATCCATGCCCACGCGCAGGCCGGCGCGGTGCAGCGCCTGCACCATGCGGCGAAACTCGACGATGCGCACGGCGCCATCGGCCGGATCCGTCGCGTAGCTGCCCTCGGGCGCGGTGAAGTGCACGGGGTCGTAGCCCCAGTTGTAGCAGTCGCGCGCGCTCACGGCGGCGACGGCCTGTTGCTGCGAATCACTGTCCGGCGCGCCGGCAGGCGAGGGCGTGACGCAACCCTGTTCCGGCACCGAGCCGAAATCGAACACGGGCAGCAGGTGCACGTCGGTGATACCGGCCGAGGCGAGGGACCGCAGGTGCCGCATGCCGTCGGTACCGTCGAGGGTGAAGGCGAGGTACTTGCCGCGGTAGTCCGGTCGTACCGTGGCGTCACCGACCGAAAAATCGCGCACGTGCAGTTCGTAGATCACGGCGTCGGTGGCAGTCCGCACGCGTTGCGGCGACGGCGTGCGGTCCCAGTCCGGCGGTTTGAGTCGCGGCGCCTGCAGGTCTGCGACGTAGCTGCGCCGTGACTCAGTCGTCAGGCTGACTGCGTAGGGATCCGTCACGCGGTTGCGCACGAGGCCGACGCCGTCCACGTGCACGTCGACGAGGAAGGTGTAGTAGGAGCCGGAGAGATCGCGGTCGACGGCCGCGGACCAGATGCCGGTATGCGCGTCGAGTTGCAACGGCTGCAGCGACTGCGCTGGCCCGTCGCCGGCGTCGTGCAGGCACAGCGCCACGTTGCGCGCGGTCGGTGCCCACAGCGCAACCATCGTGCGATCCGGCGCGACCGTCACGCCGAGTTGCGCGTTGGCGGCATCCGCGTACAGATCGTCGAGCGCCGCCGGTGCCTGCAGGCGTGTTGCGCGCATCACCGTGCCGCCCGCGTCTTCCTGCACCAGCAGCAGCTGCCCTTGATGGAGCCTGCGCAGGGCGTCGGCGTCCGCCTGGAGCCGCAGCGTGATTCCTGCTGCGACATGACGCAAGCGTCCGGCGACGGCGGGCGGCAAGGCGCCCTCATGGGCCGCCAGATCGAGCGCACCATCGGCGCCACTCACCGGGAAGCCCGGCAGCGCAATGACTTGGCCGCTGGCCGAATGATGCAGCCGGAACCGCCCGCCGGGTTCGACGCCGGGCCAGCGCAGCAGCCGGGCATCGAGCCAGATTGCGCGCGCCTCGAGCAGTGCGGCCGCAGGTGCGGGCTGCAGCACGGTCGCGTCGCCAGCCGCATCGCAGTCGGCCAGGGTCGGCGATGCCGTCGCGGACGTGGCCACCGCGACGCACAACACGACACTGGCGAGCATCGATCGCAACGAGTCACCCTCTGCACCGGACGCGGCCATCATGCCACCTGAGCGACACGGCATGTGCCCAGGCCAAGGCCTGGCAAGATCAAGGCCTGCCATTCGGGTTGATGGCCGTGAAAGTATCAGGCACGCAGTTCGTACCGCACGACTTCCGGGACCTTGTCGACAGGGTGTCGCGCGAGAACGGTCTCGCCCCGTGCCTGCTCGAGCTTGAGCCGGCTCCAGAGTCTCCCCCTCAGTCGTCTCACGGTCGACCGCTCCTTCGCGCAGAACCTGGAAGGCCAGGGACCGCAGCATCGCAATGACCATCCTCGCGCTGGCCGAGCGCCAGGGCAGGGCAGTCGACAACGACGGCGCGACCCGGGGTCTTGCCGTCTGCGCTCGAAAAGCCCGTGCGTCAGAAGGTCCAGTTCACGATCGCGCCGATCGACTGTTCATCCCGCAGATCCGACCCGAAGGTCGTCTGGTACTCCAGTTCTGCGCTGAAGCCGTTCAGGAACCGCAGGCCGAAGCCCGCCCCGACCAGCCCGCTGGTGTCGTCATCCGAGCCGCTCTTCAGCTGGTAGTCGATCCCGTCGAGCCCGTCCGCGTACTGCAGGTGCTGGTGCAGGCTGGAGCGATTTTCGCCGCGGTACTCAAGGCGCAGCATCGGGTCGAACGAGCCGAACGACCTCTCGATCGACCAGTTCGCACGCACGCCGCCCGTGTAGCCCATCGTCTCCGAATCCAGACCTGCGTACCGCAGCGCGAGACTGCTCACGCTGCTCTCACGGTAGGCGTCGAAGCTGGCGGCCTGGTAGTCCGCGCGCAGGTAAGGCTGCAGGAACGCGTTCGCCAGCGTCATGTTCGCAGCGATGCCGAGCGACCCGAACCAGTGCGACGCATCCCGGCTGGCCGTGGCGCGCACGTCCTCCTCGGCGATGAGGCGGCTGATGTCGTAGCTCGCTGTGCCGTAGCCGACGAGACCTTCGACGTAGAGTCGCGGTTGCAGCTGCCACGAACCGTAGGCCAGCGCGTTGTAGCCGTCGCCGGCGAGCTTCGCGCCGCCCGCAAGCCGGCTATCGCCTTCGCGCGAGTAGCCGATTCCCGCGCCGAGCGCGAACGTGTCGCTGACCCGGAGGTCCATGCCGACCGTGACGCCATCGGTGGTCAGGCTGTCGCCGCTTTCCATCCCGTCGGTGAGCACCACGGTGCCGGCCACCCAGCCCGAGCGCGCCTGCTCGCAATCCGCCTCATTCGCGTCCGCCGCGAGCTGGCCGACCGGGACGTTGCCCTGGTTGCCGACCTGCACGTTGAGCTGGTTACCCGGCGCCGAGCAGCCGCGCAACTGCTCGAGGCGACGCACCGCATTGTCGGTCTGCGCCTGGCCGAAGCGGCGGATCGAGTCCACCTGCGCCGTCTGCAGCGCATTCACGCCCGCGTCGAGCGTCGGATCCGGGCGCGGCTCGCCGACCGTGAAGGTCACGGCCTGCACGGCCGTCACGCCGTTCGCATCCGTCACGCGCAGTTGCATCGGATACGTGCCCGCCTGCGCCGTCCGGCCCGTCAGCTCGCCAGCCAGACTGAGCGAGAGGCCGCCGGGTAACACGCCACTTTCGAGCGTGAACTCGTACGGAGCATACCCACCCTCACCGGCGAGGGTGAGATCGACTGGCAAGCCCGCGCGGCCGAGATCAGCCGAAGCCGGCGTGAAGCTCACCGTATAGGCCAGCACCTCCAGGTCGAAGGTCTTCGTCGTGGTCTCGCCGCTCGCCTCCTGGATCATCACCGTAAACGTGGTGAGCGGCTGGCTCTGTGTCGGCGTTCCCGCGATCTGGCCCGTGGCGGGGTCAAAGGTCATGCCCGCCGGCAGTCCCGGCGAGATGGAGTACGTGTACGGCGCCGTGCCGCCCGATGCTGTTACCGGGATGAACGGCGTGATCGCGCCACCCGCAGTGATCGACGGCACCGGATCGGCCGCCACGGCCTGCAGCGGAGCATTCACGGTCAGCGTGAACGCCTGGCTCGCCGTGTAGCCGTTCGCGTCAGCGGCGGTCACCGTGAAGTCGGACGTGCCCGATACCGTCGGCGTCCCCGACAGCGTGCCGTCGCTGGCGAGCGCGAGTCCGGCCGGTAGGGCGCCGCCCGTCGCCGCGTACGTGTAGTCAGGCGTGCCGCCGGACGCAGCGATGGTCTGAAAGTACGGCTGGTTCTGCGACACGGCCGGCAAGGATGCCGGACTGATCGTGATGGCAGGGGCGGCCGTCACGTCGAGCGTATACGCGAGGCTGCCCTCGTAGCCATCGCTATCCGTTGCAGTCACCGTGAAGTTGAACGTGCCCGACGCCGTCGGCGTTCCCGACAGCGTGCCGTCCGCGGCGAGACTCAGGCCGGACGGCAGCGCACCACCCGTCACGGCGAATGTATGCGGCGCGGTGCCGCCCGCGGCCGTGATCGTCTGCGACGCATACGACTGGTTCTGCAGCGCGCCGGGGAGGCTGGCCGGGCCGAGCGTGATCGTCGGCGCGGCCGTGACCGACAGCGCGTACGCGCGGCTGCCGGTGTAACCGTTGGCATCGGTCGCCGTGACCGTGAAATTGAACGTGCCCGACTCGGTCGGCGTGCCTGACAGTGCACCGCCAGCGGAGAGCGTCAGTCCGGCCGGCAACGCGCCGGCAGTCACGCCAAACGCGTAAGGGCCGGTGCCGCCGCTCGCCGTGATCGTCTGCGAGTAGGACAGCGCCAGCTCCGCCGACGGCAGCGTCGGCGGAGCGACACTGATCGTCGAGGCTGGCGTCACGCCGAGTGCGTACGCGCGGCTGCCGGTGTAACCGTTGGCATCGGTCGCCGTGACCGTGAAATTGAACGTGCCCGACTCGGTCGGCGTGCCCGACAGCGTGCCGTCGGTCGCGAGCGTCAGTCCGGCCGGCAACGCGCCGCCGGTCACGGCGAAGGTATGCGGCCCAGTGCCGCCGGTCGCCGTGGTGCTCTGCGAGTAGGCCTCGCTCTGAATCGCGTCGGGCAAGGCGGCCGGGTCCACGGCGATGGTCGGTGCGGCCGTGACCGACAGCGCGTACGCGCGGCTGCCGCTGTAACCGTTGGCATCGGTCGCCGTGATCGTGAAATTGAACGTGCCCGACTCGGTCGGCGTGCCCGAAAGGACACCGCCCGTCGACAAGGATAGTCCCGCGGGCAACGCGCCCGAGGAGATGCTGTACGCATACGGCGAGGTGCCGCCGGACGCGACGATCGTCTGGGTGTCATACGGCATGTTCTGCAGACCGTCCGACATCGAGGCCGGGCTGACAGCGATCGTCGGCGCCGCTGTGACCACGACCGCATAGCCGCGGGTGCCGCTGAAGCCGTTCGCGTCGGTCGCCTGCACGGTGAAGTTGTAGGTCCCGGGCACCGTCGGAGTGCCCGAGATCGTGCCCGTCGTGCTGAGCGACAGACCGGTCGGCAGTGCGCCCGCGCTGACGGCGAATGTGTACGGCGCCGTGCCTCCCGAACCCGACACCGTCTGCGAGTACGCGATGTTCTGCAGCCCGTTCGACAGCGTCGCCGGGTTCACCGTGATCGCGGAGCCGATCGTAATCGTGATCGAGTAGTTCGATACGCCGCCTGCACCCGCCGAATCCGTGACCTGGAGCGTGAAGGCATAGGTGCCGGCGGTGGTCGGCGTGCCGGACACGAGGCCCGAGCCAGTGGCCAGCGTCAGCCCGGGCGGCAGCGTACCGGCGGTCTGGGTCCAGGTGTAGGGAGGGGTTCCCCCCGTGATCGAAGCGGTGCCGCTATAAGGCGTACCGACCGTGCCCGTCGTCGGCAAGGCCGCGAGCGTCAGCGAGCACGCGGCGGCCGGGCCGGCTGTCATCTGCACGGAGAACTGGGAGGTGCCCGTGAAATCCGCGATCGTGCCAGTGGACGACGTGATGAGGACGCTGAACGGATAGCTGCCGTTCGCGGCGCTGCAGTTCGTACCCGCAAGCGTGCCCGCGGACGAGAGCGTGAATCCCGACGGCAGCGTGCCGGACGTCATCGCGAACGTGTAGGGCGCGCCGCCGCCGCCCGTCGGGGCAATCGTGGCACTGTACGCCACGCCGCGCTGCGCGTTCGGCAGGTTGACCTCTGCGGAGATGCCATTGACCGTCTTGGTTCCCGCTAGCGCCGGCGTCGTGAACGCCATGAGCGGAAGCAGTACGAACAGCCAGCCGGTGGACCCGGAAATCCAGCGTGAGCGAACGCGACGCGAACGATTCATTGCCATCTCTGCCCAGTGACTCCCGTAGAAGGACTCACAGTGGGTCAATCGGCCCGGGCAAAGCGTCGAGCAGTTCTCAGCTTGCGGTCGGTCGGTCGGCCAATTGCGCCGTGCGTCACGTTCTCGCGAGTACGTGCAAAAAGAGAAGGCCCCGCGATGCGGGGCCTTCCCTGCAGCCAGGCTCGCTCCGGGGCCGCGCGTGTATCAGAACTCCTGCGAGAACTTGATGCCGATGGTGCGCGGCTGCAGGCGCAGTCCATACGGCTGCACGCCGCAGAAACTCACTGCGCACTCGACGCTCGTGGCTATCTGGGCATCCTCGTTCGTCAGGTTCTGGATGAACATCTCGATCGCCCACGAGTCCTTCCGGATTCCGGTGCTCAGGTCGAAAACCGTGCTTGACGGAATGTCGCCCAGGATCGCGTTGTCCGCCAGGTCAAGGCTCGACGGACGACTGCTTTCATACGCAATCGCCCCCTGCACGTTTGCCGCGTAACTGCCCAGCGGGAATTCATAGCGGGCGATCATGTTGCCCTTGAACTCGGGCGTGATCGGCAGTGGACTCCCCTTCGGCGCCAGGACTTCAGTGACGTTGCCGTCTGCGTCGAAGTTGGCGTAATCGTCCTGCAGTTCAGTGTCGTAATACGCGAGCGCTGCCGACAGGCGCAGGTTCTCCGTGACCACCCACTGTCCCTGCAGTTCCATGCCGAGGACCTCTGCGGTCGGACCGTTGGCTACCTGCGTGATGCCGTTGGCGCCCTGGAAAGACACCTGGAAATCGTCCCATTGCTCGAGGAACACTGCGCCGTTGAACTGCAGTGTGTTGTCCAGCCACACGGTCTTCCAGCCGGCCTCCCAGTTGGTCAGGAAGTCCGACACGAAATTTCCGGCGAAGGGATTCCGGTTGATGCCGCCGGGACGGTAGCCTTCCGACCAGGTGGCATACACCATGTGGTCGTCGGAGACCTTCCAGGTCAGGTTCACGCGGCCGATGTGCTCGCTCTCGGAGATGCCCTTGTCGACGTTCAGGCACGGCGCGTCCTTGTAGTCCGCCTGTGAGGGGCAACGCCACTCGCCATTGCGCGACCAGGCCTGGCCCACCGGCGAGAAGGCGCCGGAGCCGCCGTTGGCCGGATCACCCGGTTCGTCCGGTCCGTCGCTGGCCCCCGATCCGGGTACGCGCGCCGGGTTGAAGCCGAGGCCAAAGCCAAAGAATCCCTTGACCGTCACCTCCGGCTTGAAGAAACGTGCGCCGACGGTCAGTTCCAGCGCGTCCGTGATGTCATAACTCAGGCTGGCGAACACGGCCTGGTCCTTGTCCACCCGGTCCACGTTGTTCAGGTAGACGGTGTCCGCGAACCGGCTCATGTTCGCTTCGCCTGAGTTCATGAGCATGACGTCGGCGAGGCCTTCCACCATGAAGTTCTGCTGGAAATCGTGCGTTTGTTCCTGCCAGAAGAACCCGAGCAACCCGCGGAAGCGACGGTCCTGCGGCGAGCTGATCCGCAGCTCGTGGCTCTGCTTGGTGTAGCCGTCGTTGTTCGTATAGCGCGCGACGGGCGGAATCGCATCGCCGTTGTTGTCGAAATGCAGGCCGGAGAAATAACCGCTCGTGTAGTAGCTGTCGTAGAAATAGGAGTAGTCGGAGTAGTCGAACGAGCCGTCGACGTCGCGATTGAGGTAGTTACCCGAGTAGACCAGGTCGAAGTTGCCGACCTTGCCTTCGATGGTGAGCCCCATCTGGTACCACTCGTCGTTGGTGTATTCCTTCTGGAAATGCGCGACGTCATTGTCGCCACCCACGATGAAGTTGTTGAGATCGTCACCCCACGAGCCCTTTCCCTCCTGCTTCTGGTACTGCAGGGTCGGCGTCACGGTCCAGTCGTCGTTCAGGTTGACGCGCAGGGCGGCGCGGCCGCCGAGCGTGTCGATGGTGTTGTAGTTGTCCTTGGCCAGGCCGTCATTGTTGATGGTGATGTCGTCGTCGGGCGTGCTGACGTCGGCCGAGAAGGTACGGGTAGCTCGCACGTTGTCGACCCAGCCGGCGTCGGAACGCGACCAGCCTACGAGTCGAATGGCCGCATTGTCGGTGAGCGGCAGGTTGACAAATCCCTCGACGACGTAGCCCGCGTCATCCTCGTCAACCATGTTGCCTTCGATGGCATAGCCCGCGGCAAACGCCGAGGGGTCCGGCTTGTTGGTGATGATGCGGATGGTGCCGGCCTGCGAACTGGCGCCGTACAGCGTGCCCTGCGGACCAGCGAGGGCTTCCACGCGCGCGATGTCGTACATGTGGACGTCGAGGTTGCCCTGCACCGTGGTGATAGGCTGTTCGTCCAGGTACATGCCGACGCTGGGCTGCGAGGTGGTCGCCTGGCCGTCGCCGCCAGTGGCAATGCCGCGCATGTACACGGCCGAGAAGCCTGCACCGGCACCGAGGCTCGGCTGCATGGTCACGGTCGGCAGCATCTGCACGTAGTCCTTGAAATTCTTGACGTTCAGTTCAGCGAGCGCCTCGGAACCCAGGGCCTGGATGCTGATCGGGACGTCCTGCAGGTCTTCTGACCGCTTCTGCGCGGTGACGATGATCTCCTCGAGCCCGGCGCGATCCTGCGCCTGCAGGGCGACTGGGCATGCCAGCAGGATCGCTGCCGCCAGCGGCGTTCTTGGAATGCGGCGCGTGAAAGCCTTCGTCTTGGTGCCTCGCATCATCAGCCTCCCGTGAAATTGTTCGTTGCATTTAACCTACAGGCAAATGCGAGTCAACAACAACCCGAAATCAATGCTGCCGCGGCGGCGCAACAATGACGCCGGAACGCGGGCCGGCGTCGGCTAGAACCGGGGAATCGCGGGATAGGCCTCGAGCACCGGACCGAGAGCCTCCTTGAGGGGGTCGAGCCAGGCTTCGTAGTGCCGCCACTGCTCGACGCCCTCCCGGTAGATGGGCCGCCGAACCTGCTCTGCACTGGCCGTGCGCACCGGGCGGGCGTTTTCGAAGAATCGCAGGCATCCGGGCTCGAAAGGCAGCCCGCAGTGATCGAGCAGCCTGCGGATCTCCGCTTCCGTGTCCTCGACCATCCGCTCGTGGAAGACACGGTGCACGCGTCCCGGCAAGACGTCGTCGAAGTGCGCCATCAATTCGACGTAGTCACGGTAGAAGCGGCCCATGTCGGTGAGGCTGTAGCTGAAATTCTGGCCACGCGCGTAGTGCTGCTTGAAGTTCGAAAAGCAGCAGCCGAGCGGGTGCCGGCGCGCATCGATGATCTTTGCATGCGGCAGCACCAGCTGGATCAGCCCGATGTGCAGGAAGTTGTTGGGCATCTTGTCGATGAAGAACGGGCGATCGGTCTTGCGGTGGATGCGCGTGCGCTCGAGGTATTGTTCCCCCATCTCCCGCAATTCGCCGGCGCTCTTCGCGGCCAGCACCTCGGCATACACCGCGATTTCCTGCGAATCGGCCTGGGTGCGCAGTTCCTTGGCCATGGAGATGATCTCGGGCAGCTCCATGGTGCCCTCGACTGCAGAATGGCTGGACAGGATCTGCTCGAGCAGCGTCGAGCCCGCACGCGGCATGCCGACGATGAAGATCGGATCGGGCGCGTCGCAACCGGAGCCGACGCGCTCGCCGAAGAACTCGCGCGTGAACGTGGTCTTCAGGCGCCTGACGCGGTTGGAGTTGAGGTCGGCATCGTACGGATGGCCGGCTCGGTGCAGGGCATTGGCCGTCGCGTAATGCTCGAAGGCCTGCGCGTGGTCGCCGGCGTCCTCGCAGGCTTTCCCCAGCGCAAAATGGAGATGCAGGCGGTTCACGTCGTCGATCGCCGGGCGAGCGAGCTGCGCGCGCATCGTGGACAGGTCGGCCGCCGTAAAGCGGAACGTCTTGATGTTGGCGAGGCTCCAGTAGGCTTCGCCGAACCCGGCATCGTGGGCAAGGCTGCGGCGGTACGCCTCGATGCACTCGTCCTGGCGGCCCTCGGTCTTCAACACGTGTCCGTAGCTGAGCCAGATCCTGGCATTGGCCGGGTACTCCCGCAGCAGCTGTGCATAGAGGCGGCTGGAACGCTCGTATTCGCCAATCCTGCTCAGGATCACGGCGCAAAGGTTGCGATAGCTCGGGCTGTGGGGATCGGTCTTTAGCAGCTGCTCCACCTGCGCCAGTGCGCCGCTTGGGTCGTTGCGGCGTTGCAGCAGGACGGCGTAGTTGTAACGCGCCGCCGCAAAACCGGGCGCCAGCTCGAGGCAACGTTCGAGCAGCTTGGCGGCGTCGTCATTGCGGCCGAGGCGCATCGCGACCTCCGCCAGCATGCGAATCGCCGGCACGTCCGTCGGGAACTGCTGCAGGTGATGCTTGAGCAGACGCTCTGCCGTCGGAATGTCATTGGCCAGCATCGCTGCCGCCGACTGCTGCAATGCCGGATCCTGCGCCGAACACTGGATGTGGCGCGCGTAGGCTGCATCACCGCCCTGCGAATCGCCCGTGGCCACGAGATGATCGGCCAGCGCCAGCCAGGCCCTGGTGTGTCTCGGTTGCAACCCGACCGTCTTCCGCAGGGCCTTGATGGCCTCGTCGCCGCGGCCGGCGGCGGCAAGCGCCAAGCCGTGCTCGAAGTGCGCTGCAGCCCAACTGGCTTGCGCCTGCACCAGCGGCTCGAGCACCTCGAGCGCAGCCAGCGGATTCCCCGCACGGCGGTGGGCGGTGCCCAGCAACAGCATGGCTGGTGGATGATTCGGCACCGCCTTCAGGACCTCGAGTGCCTGTTCGGCGGCCAGGGACGGGGAGGCCTCGAGCAGGCGCGAGGCATTGGCGAGCGCCGCGTCCAGCGTGCCAGTGGGCGCGTTGACTTCGCTCATCGTAAGCGTCTTCTCCGCAGCCCTGACCGGGAATGAGTGATCACGCCTGGCCAGCTTGTCACTGGCTGGCGGCAGGCAAGGATTCTATGGAGTTGCTGCGGGGAGAACAACGAAAGCGTCGTGACTCGCCCGCTCCGGCGTCCGCGCCGGCCCTGCTCAAGAGCCGCGCAGCAACGCGTCGGCTTGCACTGGGGACAGTTCGCCCGTGACAGGCTCGATCGAGCCGGGCGGCGGGACCTTGATGGTGGGGACGGCGGGAGCGTTGTCCATGTCGACGCGGCCGTTCAGGCA
>JAOUGW010000302.1 GCA_029865465.1 Gammaproteobacteria bacterium | reverse complement strand
CGGGTTTTCGAACCGGACACGGTCTGCGAGGGCCGCCGGACCGAGGAAGCGCTGTGCGAGCACCTCCGCCGCCAGCTGACCCAGGTGGCTGTAGAAACCGGCTTCGATGTCCCTGCGGCGGGATTCGCCGAGTTCCGGCAGGCAGCGCGCAAGGTGGCGGCGGACCAGTTCGCGGCGCCAGCCGCAGACGCGCAGCGACCACGCCACGAACCCCATGGCCGCGTACAGGACTCTGAGCAACGCGGACTGGAGCAGGCTTTTCACGGAAAAATGGTGCCGACTCGCGGATTCGAACCGCGGACCTACTGATTACGAATCAGTTGCTCTACCAACTGAGCTAAGTCGGCTCTGCGCAGAACCCTCCGGCTCGGAGGGGCGCGCATTATAAGGATTCGACCCCGCGGGTGGAAGCCGGACTCAGCTGAGCTGCGGGCGGACCCTGATCACGACCTCGACCCCGTCGATCTCGGTGCCGGGCGGCAGCGCGGGCATGCGCTCCAGCGTCAGCTCGTCGGGGCGGATATCGCGCATCTCGCCGGTCTCGACGTTCTGGAAGTGGTGGTGCGGCGTCATGGTCGAGTCGTAGACGCAGCGCTCCGGATCCAGGTGAATCTGGCGCACCAGCCCGTGGTCCACGAACAACTTGAGCGTGTTGTAGACCGTGGCCTTGGACACGCGGCTGGGGGACTGCCGCAGCGTCGTGAGCAACTGCTCCGCGGTGAGGTGCACGGGGGCCGTCAGGAGCACCTCGGCCACCTTGACGCGCTGCTGGGTCGGGCGGATGCCGTTGCGTTCGAGAAGACTGCTGACTTCGTTCACGGGAGTGGTCCGGGAGTCAGAAAAAGTGGACTGATTATAGAGGGAGGGGGCGGTCGACCCTGAATCCGCATAAACCCCCGCGTTTTGCGGCAAGACCGCATTCCGGCGCGCTCCTAGCCTGTGTGTTCGCCTGGCGGCGGCGGGCCGCCGGGCCCGCAACCGCCGGGCAGGGTCACCATGGAAGGCAAGCGCCGTCGCCGCCCGGTCCGCCGGTGGCAGGGATATACGCTGATCGAGTTGATGCTTGGCCTGGCCGTGGTGGCCACGACCCTCGCCTGGGGCGTGCCGTCGTTTGGCACCTTCCTGCGCGACGCGGCCCGGACGCGCGGGGTCAACCAGTTCGTGCAGGCGGTCTACGTGGCACGGAGCGAGGCGATCAAGCGCAACGGGGTCGTCAGCCTGTGTCCCAGCCGCAACGGCGCCACCTGCTCCCCGAGCGCGCAGTGGACGACCGGGTGGCTGATCTTCGTCAACCTCGACCGCGACACCCCGGCCGCCCGTGATACTGGCGAGCCCCTGCTGCGGGTCTACCAACCTTGGGACGCCGGTCACATTACCTCCAACCGCAGCACCCTATCCTTCCGCCCGTTCGGGCAGATGGGGGTCACCGCGACCGTTACGTTCTGCGACGACCGCGGCGCACGGGCCGCACGCGCGGTGATCATCAGCCAGACCGGACGGCCGCGGGTTTCCAGCCGCAGCGCGTCGGGCAAGGCGCTGACCTGCCCTTAAGTCAAAACGGGCGCCGCTCGTCGCTTCTGCCGGGCCGCCCGTCGGGACGCGCGGCCGGGGAGCAAGTGGCGATCTATGCTGCATTCCAAGATGAAAGCGAAACAACGCGGATTCACGCTCATCGAGATGATGATCGCCATCGGCCTGCTGGCGGCGCTGCTCACGTTCGGCCTGCCGAACTTCCGCGACTTCGTGCGCAACGCCCGCATGGCTGCTGCAGCCAATGACCTGCTGGGCGACATGAATTTCGCGCGCTCCGAGGCGATCAAGCGCCGCGTCCCGGTCACGCTCTGCAAGCTCAACGCCGATGGCGACGACTGCGACGACGACGAGGACACGCCGTTCCGTCGCTGGATCGTGTACGTGGACGATGCCGACGCCGCCGTCGATGATGCAGCCGACGGGGACGGCGTCGTGGACGCCGGCGAGGAAATTCTCCGGACCAGTGGCATCGCAGCTGAAATCGACAGCGCGGTCGGTACCGGACTGCTCTCCACGTTCATCCCGTCGGGCTTCATCCGGCCGAGTGCGGCCAACCTGCAGCAGGTCGTGTTCTGCGACTCGCGCGGCAACACCGTCACGTCCGGCGGTGATTCCGCGGCGCGCGCCATCACGATCACTGCCACGGGCCGCGCCGTCCTCACACGCAACATCGACACCATCGAAACCACGCTCGGAGGCTGTCCGTGAGCAAGCATGCGCAGCGCGGGTCCCGCAACCTCGCCCGGGGCTTCACCCTGGTCGAAGTGCTCGTCGCCCTGCTCGTATTGTCGATCGGCATGCTCGGCATCGCCGCCCTGTACCTGGACAGCCTGCGCGCCAGCCGTGCCGCCCTCTACCGCACGCAGGCCGTCGTGCTGGCTTCCGACATCGCCGACCGCATCCGGGCCAACCGCAACCCGGTCGATGCCTACGACTGCGATGGCGAATGCGTGGCGGGAACGGGAGGCAATGCCGTCGCGATCATCGACATCAATGCCTGGATCGCCAACGTGCAGCGCGAACTGCCTGGCGGAACGTGCTCGCTCACGTTCACGGCAGGCGCCGCCAATGCCCCGAACCTCTACGACGTCGCCGTGACCTGGACCGAAGTCGGTTACGAAGACCCGCTCACCTACACGCTGCAGATCGAGATCTGACCATGCGCAACCGTCATACCAGCGCTGTGCAGTCCGGCCGCCAGGCGGGCGTGGGCCTGATCGAATTGATGGTCGCCCTCGTGCTCGGGCTGTTCCTGATCTTCGGCGCCGTCACCATCTACCAGCAGAGCCGCACCGCATTCCGCACGACCGAAGCCGTAGCGCGGCTGCAGGAAGTTGGCCGGCTCGCAATGGACGTGATGGAGTCCGACATCCGCATGGCCAGCTACTGGGGCCTCAACAACCGGGCCGAGTACATCATCAACCGCGCGAGTTCCGGCCAGAGCCTGCCCGCGGCTTTCACCAACGCCCAGGGCGCCATCATCGGCACGTGTGGCGGCACCGGCAGCAACTGGGCGATCAACCTCGACCAGTACATCGTCGGCTCCAACAACTCCTACAACCTCACTTGTGCCACCGTGCCGGCCGGCTCGGCCGTGACGACAGCCGACACCCTGACCATCCGCCGCGCTGCGGACACGATGCCGGCCGCGCTCGACGTGAACAAGATCTACCTGCAGACGAGCCGCATCCAGGGCACGCTGTTCGTGCCGACCGCGGGCTGCACGTCGCCAACCGATCCCACCTGCATCCCGGCTGCCTACACACCGCCTGCGTCGCAGTCGCGGGAGCTGGTCGTGCACGCCTACTACGTGTCGGCGCAGTCGACCATGCG
>JAOUGW010000301.1 GCA_029865465.1 Gammaproteobacteria bacterium | reverse complement strand
CGGGAGCTCGCTCAGGCGCGGTCGATCAGGCGTTCGTTCCGGGTCTTTTCCGGGCGAGCGTGTCTGCCTTTCCGCTCGCCCGGAAAAGACCCGGAACGAACGCCCTCACCAACCGTCCGCCGCGGGTCGTTCTGGCCCGACTCTTCAATAGTCGTGTAGCGTGCAATGAGGAGGGCGGCGCCTGGCCGCTGCTAGAATGCCGCCCATGCACCCGCCGATCGACAGCAAGTTGCCGCGAGTCGGGACGACGATATTCACCGTCATGTCCCGCCTCGCCGCCGAGCACGGCGCCATCAACCTGTCGCAGGGCTTTCCCGATTTCGAGCCGCCCGCCCGCCTGACCGAGCTCGCCGGGCACCACATGCGGCAGCGAGGGGGCGCCGGCAACCAGTACGCGCCGATGACCGGTCTGCCGAGCCTGCGCGAAGCCATCGCCGCCAAGGTTGCCGAGTACTACGGCTGCCAGGCCAGCCCGGACAGCGACATCACGGTTGCTTCCGGCGGCACCGAGGCGCTCTTCTGTGCGATCCAGGCCATCGTCCGTGCCGGCGACGAAGTCATCCTGCTCGACCCGGCCTACGACTCGTACGAGCCGGCGGTCGAGTTGGCCGGTGGCCGTGCGGTGCACGTGCCGCTGCAGCGCCCGGGCTTCGGCATCGACTGGCAGCGCCTGGGTGATGCGATCACGCCGCGCACGCGCCTGCTCATCATCAACTTTCCGCACAACCCGAGCGGCGCGACGCTCGAACCGGCGGACCTCGCGCAGCTCGCCGAGCTGCTGCGAGGCACCGGCATCTTCGTGCTCTCCGACGAGGTCTACGAGCACATGCTGTTCGATGGACGCCGGCATCAGAGCCTGTTGCGGCATGCCGAGCTGGCCGCGCGCAGCTTCGTCGTGTCGTCGTTCGGCAAGACGTATCACGCGACCGGCTGGAAAGTCGGCTATTGCGTCGCTCCCGCAGCGCTCACCCGGGAGTTCCGCAAGGTCCACCAGTTCGTGCAGTTCGTGGTGGCGACGCCGCTGCAGGCCGCCATCGCCGACTTCATGCGCGAGTGCCCCGGGCACTCGCGGGAGCTGCCGGCGTTCTACCAGGCAAAGCGCGATCACTTCGCGCGCCTGCTCGGCGAGACGCGTTTCCGCTTCGAGCCCGCGCACAGCACGTACTTCCAGCTCGTCGACTACTCGGCCGTGAGCGACCTGCCGGACACCGAGTTCGCGCGCCTGCTCACGACGCAGCACGGCGTCGCTGCGATCCCGATTTCGGTCTTTTCAGCGGATGACGCCGCGAAGAGCGAGCGCATCGTCCGGTTCTGCTTTGCCAAGCACGAGGCCACGCTGGATGCGGCGGCCGCAAAACTGAGGTCGCTATGACTGCAAACCTGCGCGTCACGATGATCCAGGCCGATCTCGCCTGGCAGGATCCCGTCACCAACCGCCGCAACCTGGCGGCGCATTTCCGCGGCCTTGCCGGGCACACCGACCTGATCGTGCTGCCGGAAATGTTCACGACCGGGTTTTCGATGGAGGCCCGCTCGCTCGCGGAGACGATGGCGGGCGCCACGGTCGGATGGTTGCGCGAAGAGGCGGCCGCGCTCGGCTGCGCCATCACCGGCAGCCTGATCGTCGAAGACGGCGGGCAGCACTACAACCGGCTGGTCTGGGCGACGCCCGCTGGCGGCTTCGCGCACTACGACAAGCGCCATCTGTTCCGCATGGCGCGCGAGCAGGAACACTACGCATCGGGCAGCCAGCGCCTGGTCGTCGAACTCAAGGGCTGGCGCGTGTGTCCACTGGTCTGCTACGACCTGCGCTTCCCGGTGTGGAGTCGCAATCGCGGCGACTACGATGTCCTGCTGTACGTCGCCAACTGGCCATCGCGCCGGCGCTCCGCGTGGAGCGCACTGTTGCGCGCGCGCGCCATCGAGAACGTCTGCTACGTCGTCGGCGTCAACCGCGTGGGCAAGGACGGCAACGGCGCGAGCTACTCCGGCGACAGCGTCGCGCTCGATTTCCTGGGCCAGGTGCTCGGCGGCGACCGCGGCGGCGATTTCGTCGAGACCGTGGTGCTCGACCGCGAGTCGCTCGCCACGTTCCGCCGCGATTTCCCGGTGCACCTGGATGCTGACGACTTCGAACTGCGAGCGGATGCGAAATGAGAAAACGCACGCTCGTGACCCATCCGCCGGACGTGAGAGTGCCGGCAGACAACCGGCCGCTGGTCGCGCCGATCTACCAGTCGGTGAAGTTCACGTTCGACGACGTCGGTGCGACGCTCGAGCAGTTCAAGGGGCGACGCGCAGGGTTCTACTACTCGCGCGTCTCGAATCCCACGCTGCGGCAGCTCGAACTGCTGCTCGCCGAACTGCAGGGTCGCGACGCGTGCCTGCTCACCGGATCGGGTGTCGCGGCAATGGCGATGCCGCTCATAGCGCTGCTCAAGTCCGGCGATCACGTGGTGCACTTCGCCGAGCAGTACCCGCCCACGCGCGCGCTGATCGGCCGCCTGCTGCGCCGCTTCGGAGTAATGAGCACGATGCTGTCGATCGACGACCTCGACGGCCTCGAACGTGCGCTGGCTGCCACGCCGACCCGCCTTGTCGTCTTCGAGTCGCCGACGAACCCGGTCCTCAAGATCGCCGACATCGAACGGCTCACTGCGATCGCGCGCCGCCACGGCGCATTGACCCTGCTCGACAACACGCTCGCGGGTGTTCACAACCACGGTCAGTACGACGTCGACCTGTTCGCGCACAGCCTGACGAAGTACGCGTCCGGGCATGGCGACGTGATGGGCGGCGCCGTGATTGGTCGCGCCGAACTCGTCGACTCGATGCGTGGCGACATGGCGATCGTCGGGCCGACACTCGATCCGCACGCCGCATTTCTCTTGCAGCGCGGCATGAAGACCTATTTCGTGCGCTGGGACGCCCAGTGCCGGAATGCCCTGCGCGTGGCAGAGCACCTGGCGAGGCACCCGCGGGTCGAGCGCGTCCGCTATCCCGGCCTGCCGGGTGATCCAGGCCACGCCCTCGCCCTGCGGCAGATGCCTGATTTCGGCACCATCGTCACGATCGACGTTGCCGGAGGGGAGGCAGCCGGGACACGGTTCGCGGAGCGACTCGAGCTGTTCGCGATCGCCGCGAGCCTCGGGTCGACCGAGTCACTGGTCGTGCCGCCTGCGTTGCAGGACTCGAGTCGGTTGACAGCCGAACAGGAGCGCTGGGCCGGTATCGGCCCAGGGACGGTGCGGCTGTCGATCGGGCTGGAGGACGTGGACGACCTCATCGACGACCTTGACAAGGCACTGGCGGCGGCGAAGCATGACTGAGTCGGCAGCAGGCTGCGCGTTGCTGCCGGGGGCGGACCACCG
>JAOUGW010000080.1 GCA_029865465.1 Gammaproteobacteria bacterium | reverse complement strand
ATCAGCCACCTGGCCGTGCCGGAGCTCGAGGACGACCTCGTCCATGACATGCGCCAGTATTATTACTGCCACGCGCGCTGGACGCAGGGCCTGATGCTCTGCGTCATGGTTGCAGGTGCGCTGTCACAGGTCGTGATCGAGGGTCACTTCGACTTTGCCAATGCGCGCGGGCTGCGTGCCGCCATTGCCCTGATCGTGGTCCCGGGGATCATCAGCACTCGCCCGCGAATCCATGCGGCGCAGGCCGTGCTGCTGGTCATTGCGATGGCCATCGCCGTGGCGTACGTGACGGCGCCGATCGGCTGAAACGCCGTCCGCGGCCTAGACGGGCTTCGCGCCCGAGCCGCGACCGCCACGCAACTCGTACTCCTGCGTGCCGCGGTGATAGATGTGATCCGTGTCGAGCGCGGCGGTCTTCGCGTACTGGAACGCAGGCGCGAGCGATTCGTAGATCGGCTCGAACCCGCGCTGCTCCGTCAGGTGGAACAGCTCGCGGAATGACTCGATCACGAAGTAGGTCGCCTGCAGGTCGGAAATCGTGTAATCGGTGCGCATGACGCGATCGACATTGAGGTGGATGCGATTCGGCGAACGCCCTTCGACCGAGAACACCGTTTCCGTCGGGCCCGAGAGGATCCCCGCGCCGTAGATGCGCAGCTGGTCGTCCTCGAGGATCAGGCCGAACTCCACCGTGTACCAGTAGAGCGCGCTCAGCGCCTTGAGCCGGTTGTACTTGAGTGCCTTCCAGCCCGCGCGCCCGTAGGCCTCCATGTAGCTCGCGAAGATCGGGTCGGTCAGCAGCGGCACGTGCCCGAACACGTCGTGAAAGACGTCCGGTTCCTGGATGTAGTCGAACTGTTCACGCGAGCGGATGAAGTTGCCGGCGGGAAAGCGTCGGTTGGCGAGGTGGTAGTAGAACACGTGGTCGGGGATCAGCATCGGCACCGGCACGACGCTCCAGCCGGTGAGGCCGCGCAGTTCCTCGCTCATCTCATCGAAGTCCGGCACGCCGCCGCGGCCGAGATCGAGACGTTCGAGTCCGCGCATGAACTCGCGGCACGCATGCCCGGGCATGAGCCCGATCTGGCGCTGGTAGAGCTCATCCCAGATCCGGTGCTCTTCCGGACGGTAGCTGCGCTGTGCGGGCTCGAGCCAGTCGTCCCCCAGGCCCGCCGGCTTCCTGAGCGGCGCGACGAAGACGGCCGCCGGCATCTCGGGGATGCTGGAGTAATCGAAAGTCAGGGGTGCCCTTGGCTCGTCCATGGCCGCCATGTTCGCGCATGGGCCGCGAGATTGCTATCGGACGGCGCCGTTCTAGAGTTGCGAGTCCAGCGGCAGCACCTTCGCGAGCCACGCCTTGAACCTCTGTCCAGCGGACGCTTCGGGTGACGAGTCGTAAGTGCTCGTGCCGTCCGTCCAGCGCAGCTTGCCGTTGTCGAGCGTGACCGACCACGCCCGTTCACCGGCCGATTCCTCGTCGAACAACGTCTCGAGTTGCGCGGCGATGACGGGCTCATTCACGAACACGCCCTGCTCGCAATTGAGCGAGGTCGAACGAGGGTCAAGGTTGTAGCTGCCCACGAACACACCGGTGGAATCGGCCGCGAGCGCCTTGGTGTGCAGGCTCGCTCCCGACGAGCCGAACATGCTCTGCTTCGAGCCCGAGCCCGTGCCCGGCAGGGGCTTCAACTCCCAGAGCTTGACGCCGCCGGCCAGCAGGTCGGGTCGCGCCTTCGAGTAGCCGCCGTAGACCATGGCGACGTCATTGGCCGCGAGCGAGTTGGTGAGCACGCGCACACCCGTGCCCCTGGCGACCTGGTCGACGAAGTAGCGGGTTCCCTCCTTGCCGGGAACGAAGTACGGTGAGATGACGGTGATGAGTCTGGTCGCGCGCTGCAGCGCTGGCGCAAGCACGGCCAGCACGTCCGACCCGCCGAGACCACTGCGTTTGCCGACGGCCTTGGCGGGGTCGTCGGAAACGAAACGGTACTGCGATGTCCAGTGCATCGGCCAGTCGCCCGCCACCAGGCGCTGAACTGCGTCGTTGTTGCGCAGCTCGATCGCAAAAGGATGGTTCGGCGCCTCGACCTTGCGGGTCGCCGCGGACTTCTGCAGGGCATCCAGTGCCGCGGACGTGACGTCGTCAGGCGCCAGCAGCGCCATGGGATAGGAGGCCTGGGAATTCCAGTAGCGATCGAACGACGCGGACGCGTCGCGTACCACGGGCCCCACCATGGCGAAATCGAGGTCGACGAAGTTGACCTCCTTGCTCGCACCGAAGTACTCGTCACCCAGGTTGCGGCCGCCGACGATCGCGATGCGGTTGTCGGCAATCCAGGTCTTGTTGTGCATGCGACGGTTGATGCGGCTGAAGCTACCCAAGGCTTCGAACGCGAACCGCAGGGCTCCGGTACGCGAACCGAACGGGTTGAACATGCGCACTTCGATGTTGGGGTGCGCATCGAGCGCCGCGAACCTGTAGTTGTTGCCGCGGGCATCCATGTCGTCGACGAGCAGCCTTACCTTGACGCCACGGTCGGCGGCTTCGAGCAGACGAAAGGCCAGAAAGGCGCCGGTTGCGTCGTCGTGCCAGATGTACGTCTGCACGTCGATACTGCGCCCAGCTGCCAACGCGGTGCGCGCGCGAATGGCAAACGCTTCGGGCCCTTCGCGCACCAGACGAAACCCGGACTGCCCCGGGTGCGCCACCTCGGCCCCGGCAATGAGTTCGTCAAGCGGTGTGCCCTGAGCGGGTGCCACGGCATTCTGGGCCGGCAGTTCGGGCCGGGGCGCCAGCGAAGAGCACCCGGCGATCAGCAGGGTGAGCAGGATGGCGCAGGGGCGCAGGGTCATGCCCGTGGGCATTGGATGCAATCCCGGGCGACGAGCCGGAAGACTCCATTGACTGCCATGTGTCCGCGATCCCCCGGGGTGAGCCGTCGTGCCCGGCATTATCGCCTCACGCGCGCGCTCCCTGGCAATGGGTGCTGCTTCGTTGTGTACGCGGCCTTCCAGTCGTACCCGACTCTGACTTGAACCTCGGCCTGGCGACCATGCGCTCCGCCCCTGGATCCAAAGGCCCGCGGTTTGCGAATGATCTTGCCGGGCCCATGCTTTCGGCGTGTACTCCGGCCACCGCCTGGCACAGGAACCGAGGGAAAGAACCGCGATGATGACCACTGGGACACCGTTGATGTGGACCCTGTTCGTGGCATTCGTGCTGGTCGCGCTGGCCGTCGACTTCTTCGCGATGGAGAAGCAGGGGGCCCACAGGGTCACGATGAAGGAAGCGGCCATCTGGTCGCTCATCTGGGTGGTCGTCTCGTTCGCGTTCGTCGGCTGGTTGTGGTGGTACCTGGGCGGGCTCGAAGGTAACGCGGCCGCAGATGCCAGGGCGCTCGAGTTCATCACCGGCTACCTGGTCGAGAAGGCGCTCGCGGTCGACAACATCTTCGTGTTCCTGCTGGTGTTCACCTACTTCGCGGTGCCTACGGAGTACCAGAAGCGCGTGCTGATGTTCGGCATCCTGGGCGCGCTCGTGCTGCGCGCCATCATGATCCTGGTCGGCGCGTGGCTGATCGCGCAGTTTCACTGGATCCTGTACTTCTTCGGCGCCTTCCTCGTCTTCACCGGCATCAAGATGTGGATCGCGACCGGGCAGGAACCCGACCTCGAGGCCAACCCGGCGCTCAAGTGGATACGCCGGCACATGCAGATCTCGCCGACCTACGACGGCGAGAAATTCTTCACGCTGCAGAACGGCGTGAAGGTGGCGACACCGCTCTTCGTGGTGATCCTGCTGATCGGCATCGTCGACGTCGTCTTCGCCGTGGACTCGATTCCCGCCATCTTCGCCATCACGATGGACCCGTTCATCGTGCTGACCTCGAACGTCTTCGCGATTCTCGGCCTGCGCGCGATGTACTTCGTGCTCGCCGGCATGCACGAGCGCTTCCACCTGCTCTCCTACGGCCTCGCGATCGTGCTCGTCTTCATCGGCACCAAGATGCTGCTGATGGACGTCTACAAGATCCCGGTGTCCTGGTCGCTCGGGTTCACCGTCGTCGTGCTGGCGCTGACGATGATCCTTTCGCTCAAGATCCCGCCGAAGACGGGCGAGGCGCAGAGCGCCTACCCGTTCAAGGCGAAGAAGGAAGAGGAGCCGGAGCCGCGCGACTGAGCGCCGGCCAGCGGCGTCAGGACGGGCTGCCTTCGTCCTCGATCACCCGCGCAGCCTCCGCGTTCAACGTCGTCGCTTCGTGCTTCGGCCGCGTCAACGGCGCAGGCTCCGGCGTCGCCTGGTTGTTGCGCATCAGGGAACGTCCGGCGGTGATGCCGCCGATCAGCTGCAGGCCGAGCCGGTCCTCGTCACGCTGGCGCACGTCGGCGAGGGTCTCCGCGATTTCCTCCGGGTCGTAACCCAGGCCCTTGAGCACGTGCCCGCCGAACGCCATCGCCGATTCGAACGTCTCGCGCACCTGGTAGTCGACTCCGGCCTGGATCAGCCGCAGGGTGTGCCCACGGTCGAACGAGCGCACGAACAGCTTCACCTGCGGAAATTCGTGCTTCGCCAGTTCGACGATGCGGTCGGCGAGTTCCGGCTCGTCGATGCAGACGAGAATGGCGTCGGCCTTGCCCGCGCCAGAGGTGCGCAGGACGTCGAGCCGCGTGCCGTCGCCGTAGTAGACCTTGAAGCCGAAATTGCCGGCCGCCCGGATCATGTCGACATCGGCGTCGATGATCGAGATGTCGACGTCGCGCGCGAGCAACGGCTGGCTCACCACCTGCCCGAACCGCCCGAAGCCGATGATCAGCACGCGGCCGGCCAGGCAGGGCGGCTCTTCGATGCCGTGCATCGAGACCACCGGCCGCGGCAGGAAGCGATCCAGCAACAGCACCACGAGCGGCGTCAGCGCCATCGACAGGATCACGATCGCCGACATCACGGCGCCCGCGCGCGTGTCGAACAGGCCGGCCGTCAACGCCGCTGCATAGAGCACGAAGGCGAATTCGCCGCCCTGCGCGAACAGCGCCGAACGCTGCAACGCCTCGCGGTTGTCGGCGCCGAAGAGTCGCGCGACACCGTAAATGCCGAGCGCCTTGACCGCCATGAATGCGACGACGCCGGCGGCGACGAGGCGCCAGTCCTGCGCGACGACGCCGAGGTTCAGCGACATGCCGACGGAGAGGAAGAACAACCCGAGCAGGATGCCGCGGAACGGCTCGATGTCGGCTTCCAGCTGGTGGCGGAAGGTGGACTCCGAGAGCAGCACGCCCGCGATGAAGGCGCCCATCGCCATCGACAGGCCGCCCCACTGCATGAACAACGCGGCACCGAGCACGACCAGCAGCGCGGCGGCGGTCATGACGTCGCGGCCGCCGAGTGCGGCCACGATGCGGAACATCGGGTTCAGGGCCCAGCGTCCGGCCGCAACCAGCGCGGCGAGCGCGGCGAGCGCGATGAGTACCGACAGCCAGGCGGATCGCGAAGATTCGACGCCGGTGCCATGCGCAAGCGCGAGAAACGCTACCAGCGCCAGCAGCGGAATGATCGACAGGTCTTCGAGCAGCAGGACGGAGACCGCGCGCTGGCCCGCGGGCGAAGCAGTCTGCCCGCGTTCGTCGAGCATCTTCATGATCACGGCTGTCGACGACAGCACGAACCCCATGGCGCCGATGACTGCGACGGCTGGCGACCAGCCGAAGGCGAGACCGACGCCGGACAGCAGCGTGCCGCAGACCAGCACCTGCGTCAGCCCGAGCCCGAAGATCTCCTTGCGCAGCGCCCAGAGCTTCGTGGGCCGCATCTCGAGGCCGATCAGGAACAGGAACAGCACGACGCCGAGTTCGGCGACGTGCAGGATCGCCGCCGGGTCGTGGAAGAACGCCAGGCCGAACGGCCCGACCAGGAGGCCGGCACAGAGGTATCCCAGCACTGCCCCGAGGCCGAGCTTGCGGAACAGCGGTACCGCGATCACGGCTGCCGCCAGCAGCACCACCGCGTGCCCCAGGCCGATGCCCGCAGATTCCGTGGCCAAGCGCGCCTCCTGTTCCGGCGCCGGGCCGGCTCGCGCGAAAGCTTAGCTCAGTCGCGCGAGGGCGGTACGGTCACGGCCTCATGGAGCTGACGTGCCGGGGCTAGCTCGACCGAATCCGCGCAGCGACCGCGTCATGGCCGCATGCCGCGGCGGCATCAGCGGCCGCTACACCGTCGCGGTTGCGCAACGTCTTCTTCGCGCCCGCCTGCAGCAACAGGTCAACGACGTCGCCGGCGCCTGCCTGGCTCGCGAGAATCAGCGCGGTATCGCCGAAAGTGTTCTGCACATCCAGCCCGACTCGCAGCGCGACCAGCCGGCGCACGATCACAGCATGGTTGCCGCGGGCTGCGAGCATCAGGAGCGTGTCGCCAGCGCGGCTGCGCACGCGCACGTCGGCGTCCGCGCGCAGCAGTTTCTCGAATGCCGCGTCGTTGCCGTGCGCCGCGGCGCAGGCGACCGGGGTAATGCCGTCGGCGCCCGCGGCATTCACGTCGGCTCCGGCACCCAACAGCAGCGACAGCACGGCGGTGTCGTTACGACACGCGGCATGCCACAGGGCGGTGTGACCAGTGGCGTCGGTCGTCTCACGGCCTGCACCCGATTGCAGCAACAGGGCAACCATGGCGGCATCGCCTCGCAGCGTCGCGAGGATCAACGGCGCCTCATCGCCCTTGCCGGTATCGGCCCGCGCTCCGTGCGCCAGCAGGATCTGCACGATGTCCGTATCGCCACGGCGAATGGCAGTCGTGAACGGCGCGTCGTCGTTGGCGCCACGCTCGTTCGGGTTGGCGCCGCGCTCGAGCAGCAGCCGCACGATTTCCTTGCGGCCCTGCCGGACACCGACGCCAAGCGGCGTGTGGCCCGCGCGATCCATGCGCGTCGGTGCTGCGCCGGCGGCAAGCAGGGCCCCGACGGTGGCGGGCGATGACGCTGCAATGGCGACATGCAGCGCCGGCTCGCCGGCGGGCGTCGTCGCCTCCGGGTCGCCGCCCCGGGCCAGCACCGATTTCAACATGGCCGGATCGCTGCGGCTGGCGGCGAGCACCACGTCCGGCCAGCCGGAGTAGGCATCGCCTGTCGCCGGGCGAAGAATCGGGCCAGCGAACCTCGAGCCGGAGCCGGAGCCCGTCCTTTGCCGGCGCGCCGGCTGTGCACCCTGCTGCACGAGGTAGCCGGTGACAGCGTCCTGCCCGGACTGCACCGAGTAGTCCACCGCGCTCCAGCCACCCGCATTGCGCAGCTTTGGATCGAGGCCCGCCGCCACCAGCCGCTCGGCCTGTGCATCGCGGCCCCGGCGTGCCGCATAGAACAAAGCCGAGTTCCCGAGCGCGTCCACCGCGGCAACGTGAGCTTTGGCCTGCAGTAATATTTCCAGGGCGTCCGCACGCTCGGCCGCTGCGGCCAGCATCAACGGCGTGATTCCCTGCGCGTCCATCGCATCGACCCGGGCGTCGTGCGCAACCAGCCAGCGCACCGACCCTGCAGCGCCCGCCTCGGCTGCGTGATGCAGGACCGAGCGTCGGAACGCGTCGCTTGCATCCTTTGGCAATAACGGCCAGAGCGTGGCCAGCGTGTCGACATCATCGCGGCGTGCGGCCGCGATGGCCATCGACGACGTCACCGCGGGTTCGGTTGCAAGGGCACGGGGATCCATTTGCAGTGGCAGCTGGCCTGCCTGCAGCAGGTGCGACGCGTCGGCATGTCCGCCCGCCGCCGCTTTTGCGAGCCAGGTCCGTGCCGCGGATTCGTCGGCGGGCGAGTCGTGCGCCGCAAGCGCTGCCAGCGCAAAAGCTGCGCGAGGCTCGCCCCTGGCCGCCGCGGCCTCGAAGAGAACCCGCGCACGTTGTGCATCCTCGCCGAGACCGAGGCCGGCCAGGTACAGGGTGCCCAGCAGGTATTGCGCGCGTGGATCGGCGGCCAGCGGGTCCGTGGCGAGCCGCACTGCCGCATCCGCGAACTGCTTGAGACGCAGCGCGCTCTTGGCCGGCTCGAGCGGGTCCGGCGCTGCGAACGTCGATGGAGCTGCGGCGACGGCCTGCACCGCGCCGAATGCGCCGAGGGCAACAATGAGTAGCGCAGCCGTGCAAGCAGCTGCAGGGTCACGCCGTCCCATACTTCGTCTCCACGTGAATCCCGACTCGCCGCAGGAAATCGGAGGGCAGGATGCCGCCGGCGCTGACGATCACCGCGTCGTTCGGAAGAATCAGGTGACCTGCCTTCCCGCGCAGCAGGATTCGCTCCTTCTCGATGCGCTCGACCTGCGAACTGAGCAGCACGTGCAACTGGCCGGCCCGTTCGGAGGCGGCGACACGGTCTCGGTTGCGCGGTTTGGCACGCGTGAAGGCCTCGCCCCGATACGAGAGCGTGACCTGGCCGCCGGCTTCCGCAACGCTGGCAGCCGCCTCCAGGGCGCTGTCGCCACCGCCGACGACCAGGACCCGCTGCCCGCGGTACTGCTCCGGGTCGAGCAGCCGGTAGACGACCTTGGGCAGCTCCTCGCCTGGCACGTCGAGCTTGCGCGGCGTGCCGCGCCGGCCGATCGCCAGCAGTACGTTCACGGCCCGATATTCCGCGCGTGAAGTGCGGATGATGAAGCCGCGCGCACCGTCGCGATCGACGCTCTCGACGCGCTCCCGATACCGCATGTTGCCGGCCACGCCGGTCTTGCGTTCGATGTCCTGCCAGAACGCCAGCAATTCTTCCTTTGAGGTCTGGCGGAAGCTGACTTTGCCCACCAATGGAATTTCTGCCGGCTGGGTCATCACGAGCTTGGCCCGCGGATACTGGAAGACGCAGCCGCCGAGACTCTCCTGTTCGATCGTCACGAACTGCATCTCGTGCGACTTGGCGGCGAGACTGGCCGAGAAACCGGCCGGTCCTGCGCCGACGATCACGAGATCGAGCTGCCCCGGGACGACGGTGCGCCGTTTGCGCTGGATCGCGTCTACCGCCTGCCTGCCCTGCGCCAGCGCATTGCGAATGAGGCCCATGCCTCCGAGTTCCCCCGCGACGAACAGCCCCGGTACGGTCGACTCGAACTCCGCATTGAGCAATGGAATCTCCACGCCACGACGCTCCGTGCCGAATACGAGCGTGATCGCGTCTGCAGGACACGCAGTCCGGCAAGCTCCGTGCCCGATGCAATCCGTCGGACCCACCAGGTGCGCCTTGCCGCCGATCAGCCCGAGTACATGATGCTCGGGTTGTTCCGGGCACGCTTTCACGCACGATCCGCAGCCAATGCAGCGGACGGGATCGATGACGGGATGCAGGGAAGCGGGATCGATCAGGCCAGCGGCTTGCGATTGTTCGCGCGTGGCCCGGCTTGCATTTTCGTGCCGTCGGCGCCGCAAGAGGTACCAGCCCCAGATCGCTACGAGCGGTAGCAGATAGACAGCGAGCAGTGACATCGACTGGTGACCGGTCCGCGCAATGGCTGTCGGGAATTGGAGCGAAAATAGCGCCTGGCGCGAGATTCGCATCCCGCTTGCCCCCACGGTGTCGACTGCGTCACGAATACGGCAACCAGTCGCCTGCGGAGATGTCACTCGCCCGCCTGCCTCGCTATGGTCGCCCCATCCGGCCAATCGTGACCGGTGGAGACGAACATGCACAAGAAGGGTGCCGCGCTGATTGCGCTGGCAGGTTTTGCAATTGGAGTGCTCACCGGCAAGGGACTCGCCGCATTCGGAACTGAACGCACCGCGGACGCCAATGCGCCCGCTGCCGCAATGACGTCGCTGCCGGCTGGCCATCCGCGCGTCACGGAACGCGGACTCGGCGACGCCGTGCTGACGACATTGCAGATGCGCGTCGCGCCCGCAGCGAATCCGCCGGCGATGACGATGCCTGGCGCTTCGTCACGCGCCGGATCGCCGGACCTGATCGCGCAGGCGGATGATCTGCGCCGCCAGCGAAAATTCAAGCAAGCCGCCGAAGCCTACCGTCGCGCTGCCGCCGCGGGCAGCATGAACGCGGATTCCTGGGCCGACTACGCCGATGCGCTGGGTTCGGCCGGCTCGAGCCTCAAGGGAGCGCCCGCGGATGCGCTGGCGCGAGCGCTCGCGCTCGATCCGCGGCATCCCAAGGCCTTATGGCTCAAGGCCAGCCTCGAGCACGAGGAGCACCGTTACCGCGACGCCGTCGGCACGTGGCGCAACCTGCTGGCCGTCGTGCCGGCCAATTCGTCCGACGCCCGCATCATCGAGGCAAACATCGCCGAAGCGACACGGCTTGCCGCGAGCCAGGGCTGACGATGACCGCGCAGCGCCTGCTCCGCGAACGCATTGACTCTGTCCACTCCGACGGCGCGCCGCGGTTCCCGACCGCCGCTGCCGTCGGCACCCCACGCCCGCACGTTGCGGCCCCGGCCGCGCAGGCCACGACGCGAGCGGTGAACCGCAGCCGCTTGCTCACGCCAGCCGGCCTCTTCTTCGTGGCTGTGCTCGCAGTGATCGCCTTCGGCATCAACCTGCCGACGTCCGCTTACCTGTCGCCGCAGTCCGGTCTCGGCTATGCACTCGGCATCGCGGGGGGCAGCATGATGCTGCTGCTGCTCCTCTACCCGGTCCGCAAGCGATTGCCGCATGCCCGGTACCTCGGGTCCACGCGCTCGTGGTTCAGGATGCACATGACGCTCGGCATCGTCGGGCCCGCGCTCATCCTGTTCCACTCGAACTTCAGTCTCGGCGCGACCAACAGCAACGTTGCGCTCGTCTGCATGCTCATCGTCTCCGGCAGTGGCCTGTTCGGCCGCTATTTCTACCGCCGCATCCACGTCGAACTGAACGGACGCGAGGCCACCCTCGACGAATTGAAGGAATTCTCGAGCCGGTTGCAGCTGACATCGTCGGTGTCGTTCCTGCCCGCGCTGGCGCGGCGCATCGACGAAGAACAGGCCGTCATCGAGCGGCGATTTGCGGCGACCCCGCTGCTGGCGCGGCCGCTGCTCGGTGCAGCGTGGGCCGTCGCGGCACGACGCCGGCTGCGACGTGCAGTCCGTGCAGCCATCGCGACGGGAGCGGACCGTCGGCGCGACCCGAGCCGCGAGTCGCTGCGACGGACGGCGTACCGCTATATCGACGATCGCATCAGCGCGGCGCGGCGCGTGCTCGAGTTTCGCGCTTTCCAGGCGCTCTTCTCGTTGTGGCACGCCCTGCACATGCCGCTGTTCCTGATGCTCATCATCGCCGGGACCGTCCATGTGGTCGCGGTACACGTCTACTGAACGGACGGAGTCGCCCGCTTGTCCCGCTGGCGCAGCGCCTGTCGACTCCTGTTCGCAATCGTGGGACTTGCGATGTCGCCGTTGAACGCCCATGCGACGAGCCTCGAGACGTTGTTGATGCCCGGACCGGTCATCGCGGGTCACGCGAAGTACGAGCAGGAGTGCTCGCGCTGTCACGATCGAGCCGATCGTTCGCGGCAGGCGGCGCTCTGCCGCAGTTGTCATGAGCCGATCGCCGCCGACATCGCACGGCACAAGGGATTCCATGGCCGGTTGCCCGGAACGGAGACCGCCCGGTGCGGCGCCTGCCACACTGATCACAAGGGCCGCCAGGCCGACATCGTCAAGCTCGAGACCGCTTCCTTCCCGCATGCGCAGACCGACTTTCCGCTGCAAGGAGTACATGCGACGGTGGCGTGCGCGGCCTGCCACGTGGCCGGCCGCAAGTATCGGGAGACTGCGTCCGCGTGTGTCGACTGCCACAAGCAGGACGAACCGCACGAAGGCAAGCTGGGCCGCGATTGCGCCAGCTGCCACGAGGCCAGCGGCTGGACGCGCGCGCGATTCGATCATGCGAAGACCAGATTCGCCCTGACTGGCAAGCACGAGCAGGCGACCTGCGCAGCCTGCCACATGGGCAATCGGTACCAGGATACCCCGACCCAGTGCGCTGCCTGCCACGCACCAGACGACGTCCACGCCGGTGCGCGCGGCCCCGCCTGCGCCGAATGTCACCAGACGACCGGTTGGACCGGCACGAAGTACGACCACCTGAAGACCACCGGATTTGCGCTCACGGGCGCGCACTCCACGCTCGACTGCAAGACGTGTCACAAGACGTCGAATTTCAAGGACCCGTTGCCGAAAGACTGCGCAGGCTGCCACCGCAGCGACGATCCGCACGCTACCCGCTTCGGTGCGGCCTGCGAGAAGTGCCATGCCACGAGCGCCTGGACACCGTCGAGCTTCGATCACACGCGCGATGGCAAGTTCGAACTGCGCGGTGCGCACCAGAAACTTGACTGCCATGTCTGCCATACCGCGGTCGTCGCCAGCCAGAAGCTCGGCGCGGACTGCGCCGGATGCCACCGCGGGGACGACGTTCATGCAGGCAAACTGGGCACCGATTGCGCTCAGTGCCACGGCGTGGAGACCTGGCGCGGTCACCTGCAGTTCGATCACGACTTTTCAACGTTCCCGCTCGTGGGCCTCCACGTCGCCGTTCCCTGCTTTGCGTGTCATCGCTCCACGTCGTTCAAGGAAGCACGGCAGGCGTGCGTCGACTGCCACGCGACGGACGATCGTCACAAGGGCTCGCTCGGCCGGGACTGCGAGGCCTGCCATTCGGT
>JAOUGW010000079.1 GCA_029865465.1 Gammaproteobacteria bacterium | reverse complement strand
CCACGGTCGCGCCATTGGCGCGCAGCGGCCTGCATCATGTACCAGGTGCCGTTGAGGTTCGTGTCGATGACGGCGTTCCAGCCCTTGACGCTGAAGTCGATCGCCGCCTGGGGGAACTGGCCGCCGCTGTTGTTGACGAGGGCATCGAGCCGCCCGTAGCGCTCGAACGCCGCGGCCATCATCGAATCCACCTGCTCGGGGTCGCGAATCGTCATCGCGTGCATGCCGACCTCGCGGCCCAGCAGCCTGCGGATGCCGTTCGCGGTCTCCTCGAGCTTCTCGGCCCGCCGCCCGCAGATCATCACGTCGGCGCCGAGGCGCGCGAGCAGGTAGGTGATGCCGCGGCCGATGCCGGAGCCGCCGCCGGAGACCACGAAGACCTTGCCGGCCAGCAGGTCCGGTCGAAACACCGTGGGCCGCGTGGCCAGTTCCTCGTCGGTCATGCCCCACTGTCGCGGCTCGGCGGCGGGCTGCAGGCGTTTGACGCTGTGGTCCACGTTAACCTCGGTGCAGTCCCAGCACGGACACGCTCGCGACGTTGCGATTCGGTATCCCGCCCAGGTTGTGTGTGAGTCCGATGGACGGCGTGGCGAGTTGACGCTCCCCCGCGCGACCAAGCAGTTGCGTGTAGATCTCGTACGCCATGCGCAGGCCCGAGGCGCCGACGGGATGTCCGAAGCACTTCAGGCCGCCGTCGGTCTGGCAGGGGATGGCGCCAGTGCGGTCGTACCGGCCATCGAGGATGTCGTGCACGGCGCGACCCGGTTGCGAGAAGCCCAGGTCTTCCATCAGTACCAGCTCGGTGATCGAGAAGCAGTCGTGCACCTCCATGAGGTTCACCTGCTCGGCCGGCCTGGTGATGCCTGCCTCGCGGAACGCGCGCTCGGCGGCGATTCGTGAAGTCAGCGTGTGGCTGCCATCCCAGCTCGCGTGACCCATCTCGACGCCGTTCGACCCCGCCAGCGCCAGCGCCTTGACCGTCACCATGTCGCGCTTGCCGAGCGACGCTGCAATCGCGGGCGTCGTCACGATGGCGCAGGCCGCGCCGTCGCTCACTCCGCAGCAGTCGAACAGTCCGAGCGGGTACGCGACCATCGGTGCGGCAAGCGCCTGCTCGATCGTGATGCGGTTGCGCAGGTGCGCCTTCGGGCTCGCCACGGCGTTCTCGTGGCTCTTCCACGAGACGTGCGCCATCGCGCGCTTCAAGTCGGCCATCGAGTGTCCGTGCCGCGCCGCGTAGGCCGCGCCGAGTTGTGCAAACGCGCCGGGCGGGGTGAAGCCCGGCTGCCAGAGGTCTTCGAACGTACCCTTGGTACGCTCGGGCAGTCCGGCGAAACCGGTGTCCTTGAGTTTCTCGGCACCGAACGCGAGTGCAATGTCCACGGCGCCTGCAGCGACCGCATACACGGCGCCGCGCAGGGCCTCAGTGCCCGTGGCACAGAGATTCTCGACGCGCGTGACGGGCACGTTCGGCAGTCGCAGCGCGAAGGACAGCGGCAGCCCCGACCGGGCGACGCTCTGGTCCTGGTAGAACACGCCGAGCCAGGCGGCCTCGATGCGGTCGCGCTCGATGCCGGCGTCGGCCACGGCTTCGGTGAACGCTTCGACCATCAGGTCGTCGGCGCTGCAGTCCCAGCGCTCGCCGAACCGCGAGCAACCCATGCCGACGATCGCAACCTTGTCGCGGATGCCGCTTGCCACGTTCAGCTCCTCACCGGGGTGGCTTTCCAGAAATAGCGCCGGAAGCCGCGCACGCCGTCGAAGTCCTTGATGCGGAAGACGAACCGCACGGCGAGGCCCACGCTGGCCTCGCCGGGACGAACGTCCGTGAACTCGATGAACACGTTGCCACCGCCTTCGAGCTCCACGTTGCCGTAGACGTGCGGCGGGCTGCGAGTCACCGCCAGCCAGTCTTCCGTGAAGGTCTTCACCCGCCCGTGCTTCTCCGCCAGTTGCACCGGATCCTGCGTGTCGAAGGCGCGGCACTGCGGATTGACGCATGCGCGGGCCAACGGAAACTGCACGGTTCCGCACGCCCGGCACTTGCCGCCGAAAAAAGCCGTCAGGTCACGGTGACGTCGCCACGCGGCGGGTTGCGCCGTGCGGTTGTCGCGTTCGGCGCGCATGCCCCAGTCCACGTCGACGAGGCCGCAGTTGGCGAGGAACCGGACGTAGTCGCGATTCGCGACGCCGGCCGCGAGCGAACCGCTGGTACCGCGGCCTGCCGACGGCGCCCGACCCGTGGCCCGCAACACGACCACGTCGCAACCCTGGCCGAAGCCGGCCAGCACGATGAGGTCGCCGTCCTGTGCCTGCTCGAGCGCGGCGCCCAGCAACAGGAGCGGGTGGGCGACGCCCGTGTCGCCACACTCCGCATGAAGATCGGCGGGGACGGCCTCCGCACGAATGCCCGCGGCTTTGGCGACTGCAGCGGCAAAACGCTGCGGACCCTGCACGAGCAGGTGCTTGACGTCGCGGGCATCGATCGAGCCGAGCGCGGCCTTGATTGCGCGCGGCATCAGCGCGAGGTAGCCCTCGTCGCGGATCCAGCGCTCTTCGTAGGCGTAATCGTACTCGGCCTCGGCGTCCCGGAAGTGGTCGACGAAGTCGGCACGCAGCGAAGCCTCGGCGACGTATTCCGCCGCGAGATCGGGTCCGGCGCCGACGAGCGCCGCAGCGGCGCCGTGGCCGAAGCGCGATTCCTGTTCGCTGCCTGCCTTGGCGACGCGTCGATCCGCCGCGACGACCAGCGTCGGCTGTCCGTCGCTGCGTGCGTTGCGCAACGCGTCGAGCAGCGCCGCCACGCCCGCGCGCTGGTGACCTGCACCGTCGGTCGTGCGGAGCCGCTGCGCAAGATCGAGCGCTTCGGCCACGACACCCGCGTTGCAGCGATCCGCGAAGGGGTGCGTCGTCGATGCGAAGACGAGCGCGGCAACCCCGCTGCGGTCCTGGCCGGCGAGGCAATCGCGCGCCGCTTCGACCGCCATGGTCAAGGCGTCTTCGTCCCACGCGCAGTAGCTGCGTGCGCCCTGTGGCTTGCCGGCGCGCAGGCCCGCCGCCCAGCCCATCGCCTCGACGATCGCGGCGCGCTCGAGACGCAGACGCGGCAGGTACGCGCCGAAACTCCGGATGCCGGTGCCTTGCATCGCGGGTCAGGTCTCGTAGTACGGTTCCAGCAGCGGCTGCACGCGCAGGTGCGCTGGAAGTTCGATGCCTGCGGCCTGGATGCGCCGGTCGAGCTCTTCGTGCCAGTGGTAGATGCGACGCTCCTGGTAATTGAGCGTCATGCCGCGGAAGCCCGGCGACTCAACCGACTTCTGGATCTTCTCGGCGAACTGCAGGTCCTCGTCGAGGATGCGGTCGAAGTTCGCGATGCGCGTGGCCCACAGCGGGCTCAGCTCGGCGTCACCCCAGTCCGGCGCGAACCAGTGGCACTCGATGCGCATCGAATCCGGTCCCGTCGGCCAGAACAGCAGGAACGGGCAGCCGGACGGATCGATCGGCGTGACCAGGTTCGGGTAGAGGTTCCACGACGGGTTGTTGCTGGTGGATATGACCGTCGCGGTCTCGACGCGACGCATGCCCACGGTGCCCGGATCGACCCAGTCGGGCCGCCGGTTCGGCGTGACCATCAGCGAATGGCCGTGGCGGTACAAGGCGATGCAGGTGCCGCGGTGATCGAGGAACCGGTCTACCGTGTTCTGGTGGATCGACTTCAGGTGGTACGTCTCGAGGAAGGCGTCCAGCAGTACCTTGACGTTGCACTTGAGGTCGTAGCCGTGCTTTTCGATGAAGCGCAGCGATTCGGGCTGGAACTGCTCGAGGTGGCCGGGAATCGGGCCGAGGTCTTCGAGCAGCGGGCGCGCGTTCGGGTCTTCGTTGACGAAGACCCAGTTGGCAAGCTGCTCGCAGCGCACCGACACCAGCGAATGCGCGCCCAGGTCGAGACCGACGAAGTCGCGCTTGTCGCGCAGGTTCACCAGTTGTCCATCGAGCGCGTACGTCCAGCCGTGGTAGGAGCAGACCAGGCCATCGCAACGGCCGGTGTCGGCCTTGACCAGCGGGCCGCCGCGATGCCGGCACGTGTTGTAGAACGCGCGAATCCTGCGGTCCTTGCCACGGACGATGAGAATCGGCGAACCCGTCCTGGTCCAGAGCATGAAGCTGCCGGCGTCGGGCAGTTCATCCGTGTGGCAGGCATAGAGCCAGGTCCGCTTCCACAGCCCCTGGCGCTCGGCCTCGAAGAAAGCCGGATCGTTGTAGCGGCCGCCCGGGATCGGGGGGAAACGCGGAAAACCCTCGGGCGGGCCTTCGCGGCTCGCCTCGTACTGCATTCCGTCGAGGAAGCGACGGACGAACGTTTCGGTCGCGGCAGCGTCCATGGTCGGACCCCTCTAGGCAGACCCACGGCAGTATAGAAGTGGGGCGATCCAAAAGAAACAGGCATGACTGTTTTTTTCCATGTCTTGCCCCTATAGTCGGAGCGGGCCTGGGCCCCGGGGGTAATCGGCGTGAGCGACCTGATCCTGCATCATTTCGACTGGTCACCTTATGCCGAAAAGGTCAGGGTGCTGCTGGGCATCAAGGGGCTGGCATGGCGGAGCGTGCAGATTCCGCTGGTCATGCCGAAGCCGGACCTCACCGCGCTGACCGGTGGCTACCGCAAGACGCCCGTGCTGCAGATCGGCGCCGACATCTACTGCGACACCAGCCGCATCGCGCGCGAGCTGGAGCTTCGTCACCCCGAGCCCACGCTCTTCCCGGGCGGTGCGAGCGGCCTGGCCTATGCGCTCGCGCCCTGGGCGGAATCGTTCTTTGCGTCCGGCGCCGGACTTTCGATGGGTCTCAACGACCAGCTGCCGGCGGATCTGGTGCAGGACCGGCGCGAATTCTTCACTCACATGGACTTCGATCGGCTCAAGGTGCGCGCGCCGCACATGTTCGGACAGGTGCTTGCCAACGTGACGCTGCTCGAGGAACACCTGGCCGACGGGCGTGCGTTCCTGACCGCGGACCGCCCCGGACTTGCCGACGCCTCGGCGTATTACGTGCTCTGGATGTGCCGCGGCTTCATCGCGGCGATGAATGGACTGCTGGAGCCTTGCGCACGCGTCGCCGCCTGGGAAGGGCGCATGCGGGCGATCGGGCATGGCGAGCGCAGCGAGATCGAAGCCTCCGCCGCACTCGACATTGCCCGCGCCGCCAGGGCGTTGCCGGGGGCCGGCGTGAGTTGCACCGACCCTGCGGGCCTCGCCGCCGGGCAGCGCGTCACCGTGACGCCGGACGATTACGGCAAGGTCCCGGTCGCGGGTGAACTGGTGACGCTGGACCTGCACGAGATCGCCGTGCGCCGCGTGGACGCGCGCGCGGGCGAGGTCGTCGTCCATTTTCCTCGGCTCGGTTACGTGGTCGAGGCCGCATGATCGACGTCCACTTCTACCCGTCGCCGAACGGCCTGAAGATCCCGATGATGCTCGAGGAGTGCGGCCTGCCGTACCGCATCGTCGAAGTGAACATCCTGCGTGGCGCGCAGTTCGAGCCCGACTTCCTGCGGATCAGCCCGAACAACCGCATCCCGGCGATCGTCGATCACGACGCGCCGGGCGGGGCGCTGTCCGTGTTCGAGTCCGGTGCGATCCTGCAGTACCTCGCGGAAAAGTCGGGCCGGTTGCTGCCGCAGGACGTGCGCGGCCGGTACGCAGTCCTGCAGTGGCTGTACTGGCAGGTCGCGGGTCTCGGGCCGATGGCGGGGCAGGCCCATCACTTCCGTGCCTTTGCCCCGGAGGTCGTGCCCTACGGCATCAAGCGCTACACGGACGAGGTCAACCGGCTGTACGGCGTGCTGCAGCGACAACTCGCGGACCGCGAGCACATCGCGGGCGACTATTCGATCGCGGACATCGCCTGCTGGCCCTGGATCGTGTCGCACGAGCGCCAGGGACAGTCACTCGAGGATTTTCCCGACGTGAAGCGCTGGTTCGAGGCCGTGCGCGACCGCCCGGCCACGAAGCGGGCCTACGAAAAAGGCCACGAACGCAGCGCAGACGCCGAGGCCTACCAGTTCCTGTACGGGCAGACGTCTGCATCCGTCGAACGGCGACGCCGGGAGCACGAGCAATGACCGACCTGATCCTGCATCACTACGACGCATCGCCCTTCACGCAGCGCGTCCTGCGCATGCTCGGCATCAAGGGCCTCGAGTGGCGTTCGGTGACGACGCCCATGATGCCGCCGAAGGACGACCTGCTGGCGCTGACCGGAGGCTATCGCGGCACGCCGGTGCTGCAGGTCGGCGCCGACGTCTACATCGACTCGCAGCGCATCGCACGCGAACTCGAGACGCGCTATCCGCAGCCCTCGCTGTTCCCGGACGGCAATGCCGGCATCACCTACGCTGCGGTCAAGTGGGCCGATGCGTTCTTCCGTGCGGGTCTGCACCTGGCCATCGGCGCGACCAGCACGATGTGGCCGGCGGAGTTCCGGCGGGACCGGCAGGGCTTGTTCCCCGACATCGACTTCGACGGCGTGGACCTGGCGCACGCGCGCTCGCAGATGCTTGCCCATGCGGGCTTCATCGAGCAGCAGCTGGCGGACGGTCGCGCGTTCCTGTCGGGTGCTGCGCCGGGTCTGATCGATGTCCATGCCTGGACGGTGCCGTGGTTCACGCGCGCGTCCGTGCCGGGCGTGAATGAACTGTTCGCGCCGTTCACGCGCATGCGGGCATGGGAAGAGCGTGTCGCCACTCTCGGCGAAGGCACGCGGCTCGAGTGCACGGCCGCGGAGGCGCTCGCCGTCGCGCGGTCGTCACGGCCCGCTCCGTGCGCCTGCGTCGACGACGATGCGAATGACCTGTCCTTCGGCAAGCGCGTCGAGGTTGCACCGGACGACACGCGACGCGGCGCGGTCAGCGGTCGGCTCGTGGCGCTCGACTGGAACGAGATCGGCGTGGCGCGCGAACACGCCAGGTGCGGCGAAGTCGTCGTGCACTTTCCGCGGTTGGGATACCGCGTCACACCCCTCGATTGAGAGCCCGCGACGATCGGCTCAGATCACCCGCGCGTCCCGCAGTCCGGTGATTTGCTCGCTCGAGTAGCCGAGGCCGCGCAGCACCTCGTCCGTGTGCTCGCCGAGCAGGGGCGGACGGTGAGTGATGCCGCCACCGGACACGCTGAGTTCAACCGGGAGATTCGGCACCCTGACGGGCCGCTGCAGACCGGGAAAGTCCGTGATGGCGTGCAGGGCCTGCATCGCGGCCACCTGGGGATGATCGAGCGCCTGCTGCAGCGTGTGCACCGGGCCCGCTGGCAGGCCGGCAGCCTGCAGCTCGCGCAGCGCCTCGTCCGTCGTGCGTTCGGAGCACCATTGCCGCATGCGGGCGAGGATGTCCTCGCTGTGATCGCCGCGTGACTGGTCCGACTGGAAACGCGAGTCGCTGATCCAGCGATCGGCGTCTCCCATCAGCCGCGCCCAGCGTCGGAACAGGCCATTGCCGACCGTATGCGTGAGGATGTGGCCGTCGCGAGTCGCGAAGACATCGGACGGTGCGGACGTCTGCACGCGATTGCCCGTCGGCACGCGGTCGATGCCGAGGGCGCTCTGTTCGGCGAGGTGCGAGCCGAACACGGCCATCGCCGTGCCGAGCAGGTTGGTCTTCACTTCCTGGCCGGCGCCGGTCTGCGCGCGCTGCATCAGCGCCGCGAGCGTGCCGAAAGCCGAGAGCACGGCCGTCGCATAGTCGACGTACGGGGCAGCGGACTTGACCGGATGGCCGGGCGTGCCGGTCATGTACATCGCGCCCGACATCGCCTGCCCGACGCCGTCGAAGCCGCCGCGCCCGGCGAGCGGACCCGTGTCGCCGAACGACGATTGCGTCACCAGGATGATGTCGGGGCGGATCGCCTTGAGGCTCGCGTAATCGAGTCCGAGCGATTGCAGGCCCGACGGCGGCAGGTTGGCGACGACGACGTCGGCGCTGCGCACCAGCCGCCGCACGATCTCGCGACCCTGCGCGCTGGCCGGATCGAGCGTCAGGGACTTCTTGTTGCAGGCGGTCTGGAAGAACACGCCGCCTTCGCCGGATGCGGCGATGGGCGCGATGTAGCGGTCCTCGCCGCCCTCGCGCTTCTCGATGCGGATCACCTCGGCGCCGAGGTAGCCGAGCAGCGTGGCGCAATAGGGGCCCGCGACGTAGCGGCCGAAGTCGAGCACGCGCACTCCGGCCAGCACCGTCACGAGTCAGCGCCTCTGGTCGAAGCGGCGGCCGACGAGCGCGCCCGCGATGTTGACCTTCTGGATGTCGATCGCGCCGCCCGCGATGCCCCAGCCCCACGCATCGCGCAGGCGCCGTTCCATCGGGTACTCGCGCGAGTAGCCGTAGCCACCCATGAGCTGCACGGCGTGGCCGCACACCTCGCGCGCGATCTCGTTCGCGAAGCACTTGGCGAGCGACGAATCGAGGATGCTCGGCAAGCCGTTCTGCGCGTTCGATGCGGCGCGGTGGATCAGCAGCCGCGCGGCCTCGACGCGCATCTTCATCTCGGCGAGCTTGATCTGCACGCCCTGGAACTCGATCAGGTGCTTGCCGAACTGCTCGCGCTCCTGCACGTACTCGATGACGTCCTCGAGCGCGCCCGAAGCCTGGGCGAGGCCCATGGTCGCGTTGCCGCAGCGCTCGAGGTCGAACGCTTCCATCAGCTTCTTGAAGCCGCCCGCCGGCACGACGATGTTGTCGGCCGGCACGGTGGCATTGTCGAAGTAGATGTCGGAGGAGGGCACGCCACGAAAACCCATCAGGCTCTCGGGCTTGCCGAACGCGACCCCCTTGGTGTCTTTCTCGACGTAGACGGCACCGATGCCCCGCGCGCCCTCGTCTTCGGACATGCGGCAGTACACGACATAGCCATCCGCATGGCCGCCTCCCGAGCACCAGCGCTTGGTGCCGTTGAGCACGACCTTGTCGCCGCGAGTCTCGGCCCGCGTCGTCAGGTCGGTGAGCGCCGAGCCGGCCTGCGGCTCGGACATCGACACCGCGACCTGGATTTCACCGCGGCAGACGGCGGGCACGACGCGCTGCTTCAAGGATTCGGAGGCGAAGCGCTCGATGGCGCGCACGGGACCGACGCAGGATTCGAACACGGGGAAGCCGACGGCTGATGAGATCTTGCCAAACTCCTCGAGCACGAGCAGCGCCTCGACGTTGCCGAGGCCGAGGCCGCCGTAGCGTTCGGGCACGTTGATGCCGAGGAATCCCATCTCGGCGAATTCCCGCACCACGGCCTTGCCGGGTGCGTGGTTGGTGTCCTCGCATTCCTGCGCGATGCCCGGCAGTTTCGCGCGGGCAAAGTTACGCGCGGCTTCCTGCAGCGAGCGCTGTTCGTCGGTCAGCTGGAAATTCACGCGGGCGGGCTCCTGGATTCCTGGACAGTCAGACCTGGACTTCGATGCGGCCGTCGACGACGCGCACCGGGTAGCTGCGCAGCGGCGCACTGGCGGGCGCGCCAAGCACGGCGCCGGTGCGAACGTCGAAGCTGGCGCCGTGCAACGGGCAGATCAGGCGGGTGCCGCGCAACCGGCCCTCGTCCATCTTGGCGTATGCGTGGCTGCAGATGTTGTGCACGGCGTGCACGGCGCCTTCCTTCGTGCGCACGAGCAGCACCGGCTCGTCGCCGAGCGTCACGCAGCGCATCGCGCCGGGCGTGAGATCGGCCAGGGGCAGGGCGGGCAGGTAAGGCTGGTCGGACAAATCGGCACCTCGCGCGCAGTCCGCGCGACCGGTCGCAATGTAGCGGGCAATGTACCGGATCGCGCCGAAAAAGAAACAGGCTTGACTGTTTCTTTCCGGCGGGGCGCGGTGCTACCATCGGCCGCGACCACGCCACACAGGGGGAGCCGATGTCGCGGACCACGTTCATTTCCCGCATGACGGTCAAGCCGGGCCGGGAACAGGATTTCGTCGACGCCTGCAACGAGCTCACCGCCAAGGTGCAGGCCCACGAGCCGGGTGTCATCTACTACGAGTTCTTCAAGCTGCGCGAACCGCGCCGCTACGCCGTGCTCGAATCCTTCCCGACCGAGGAAATGGAGCACGCGCACATGAATTCTGCGTGGCTCGCCGCCATCGGTCCCCGCATCGTCGATTGCCTCGACGGCACGTGGGAGCGCGAGTACCTGGATCCGTTCAAGGCCTGACGCCATTCACCTGTCCGCTTCGACGAGGATCGAGCACCCATGACCGTCTTCATCGCCACGCTCAAGATCAAGCCGGGCCTCGAGGCCGAGTTCGAACGCCTGCAGACCGAACTGTCGCGGCTCACGCACGCCAGCGAGCCGGACACCAAGGTCTACGACATCGTCCGCTCGCGGGACAACCCTGGCACGTACGTGGTCTATGGGCGTTTCACCGACGACGCAGCGTTCCAGCTGCACCAGACCACGGCGTTCCACGATCGCCTGGTGCCGCCGATCCTGGCGACTGTCTCCGGCGACATGGATCTCAAGTTCTTCGACTACGTCGCCTGAAGCGACGGCTGTTTCGCGCCCCGTCTGCAGCGGGGCGCGAGCGGCGGGTCAGCCGGCAGCAACGCCGGCGACCGTTGCCCGGAGCGTGGCGAGAAACGCCGCGGCGTCCGCGCCGTCCACGACCCGGTGGTCGCTCGACAACGTCACTGTCACGACCCGGCCGACGGCCAATGCGCCATGGCGCACGACGGGCCGCTCTTCCATCGCGCCGATCGCGAGGATCGCGACCTGCGGCGGGTTGATGATCGCGTCGAACTGGCGCACGCCGAACATGCCGAGGTTCGAGACCGTGAACGTTCCGCCCGTGATCTCGTCCCGGGCCAGCTTGCCCGCGCGCGCGCGCTCCGCAAGCTCCCGCACCAGGACTGCAATCTGCCCCACCGGGAGCCCGGCGGCATTGCGCACGATGGGCGTCACCAGCCCGCCTGGAGTTGCCACCGCTACGGCCAGATCGACCTGCTCGAACTGCAGCAGTTCCTCACCCGTGAACTGGGCGTTCAGCCGCGGGTGCTGGCGCAGCGCCGTCGCGACGGCGTGCAACAGCAGGTCGTTGATCGAGACGCTCTCGCCCGCGGCGACCATGGCGGCACGCTTGTTCGCCAGCGCGTCCATGTCGAGGTCCGCCACCAGGCGGTAATGCGGCAGATCGCGCTTCGACTCGGAGAGGCGGCGCGCGATGGTCGAGCGCATCGAGGTGAGTCTTTCGCGCTTCATTGGTTCCGCTGCGCCCGTGGCGGCAACGGCACTGGCGGCTGGAGGACTGCCCGCGTGCTGCAGGGTGGCCGCATAGGCCTCGACGTCCTCCTTCGAGATGCGACCGTTGCGACCCGTGCCGGTCACGTGCGACAGGTCGATGCCGAGTTTCTCGGCAAGCCGCCTGGCGATCGGACTGACGCGTGCCTCACCCTCGGCGGCCCCGTCGGCAGCGGTGTCCGCAGCGAGCGCCGCTGGCGCAGCGGACGCGGAGGGTGTCATCGCCGCCGCGGTCGAGCCTTCGGCGAACGATGCATCGAACGGCTTGAAGTCGCGCACGAAAGCGTCGATCTCAGCGTCGGCGACGTCCGGCTCTGACAACACCGCGACCAGCGCGCCCACGGGCAGCGTGTCGCCGGTCCCCGCCAGCATCCGTCGCAACGTGCCGCTCGCCGGGCTCTCGACGGAATTGACGATCTTCTCGGTCTCGACGTCGAGCAGGGCGTCGCCCTTGTCGACGTGACGACCGAGTTCGAACTGCCACGCCGTAACCGTGCCTTCCTGCATCTCGATGCCCCACTTGGGCATGGTGACCGGCCGAATGCGCTCCGTGCTCATCCCTTCATCACCGCGCGGATGGCCGCTTCGATCCGGGCAGGGCCCGGCACGTAGGCACGCTCGAGTTCGCGGGCGAAAGGCACGGGGCAGTGGGGTGCAGTCACCGCGCGCGGCGCAGCCTTGAGTGAATGGAAACCCTTCTCCGCGACGATCGCGCAGATGTCTGCCGCGACGCTGCAGCGCGGATTCGACTCGTCCACGACCACGAGGCGGCCCGTGTTCTCGACGCTCTCGAGGATCGTCTCCTCGTCGAGCGGCGACGTCGTGCGCGGATCGATCAGGTCGCAGGTGATGCCTTCCTTCGCCAGCGTGTCGACCACCTTCTCGGCGAAGACGACCATGCGGCCGATCGCGACCACCGTGACGTGCTCGCCTTCGCGCAGCAGGTTCGCCTCGCCGAACGGAATCGTGTACGCGCCGTCGGGCACTTCGCCCTTGCGCGGGTAGAGCGCCTTGTGCTCGAAGAACATCACCGGGTCGTCGTCGCGGATCGCCTGGATCAGCAGGCCCTTGGCGTCGTACGCATTCGAAGGCACGACGACCTTGAGTCCCGGCACCGCGGTGAGCAGCGCGTAGATGGACTGCGAATGCTGCGCACCCATGTTCATGCCCGCACCCATGGCGAGGCGCACGACGGCGGGGCAGCGCGTCTTGCCGCCGAACATGTAGCGGAACTTGGCCATCTGGTTGAAGATCTGGTCCATGCTGACGCCGACGAAGTCGGCAAACATCAGTTCGGCCACCGGACGCAGGCCGGCGAGTGCCGCGCCGCCGGCGGCGCCGATGATCGCGGACTCGGAGATCGGCGTGTCGATCACGCGGTCGGCGCCGAACTTCGGCAGCAG
>JAOUGW010000078.1 GCA_029865465.1 Gammaproteobacteria bacterium | reverse complement strand
GCGGTCGAACCCTCGGAGTCGAGTGGGCGTGCGTACGAGTGCGACGCTATGCGCGAGGCCACCGCTCGCGAGGGCGTTTTAACATATTGGCCACCCCCCTGCCATTGGCGGCTTTCGATACCATGACACCCATCACAGTCACCTTCCCCGAGGCCGCCGCCCGCGTGGAGTCCGCATGTCCCTGAAACCCCTGCGCATCGCCGTCGTCATGGATCCGATCGAGGACATCAAGCCCCGCAAGGACACGACGCTGGCGATGCTGCTTGCCGCCCAGCGCCGCGGCTGGGAACTCCATTACCTGGAGTTGTCCGGCATCTGGCTGCGCGACGGTGTCGCCCTGGGTCGCGCGCACCCGATCGGGGTCCGCGAGCACGACACGGACTGGTTCGAGCGCGGCCAGGCAGCGGTGACCCGGCTCGGCGACTTCGACGCCATCCTGATGCGCAAGGATCCCCCGTTCGACACCGAATACATCTATTCGACCTACATCCTCGAGCGGGCCGAGGCGCAGGGCGCGCTGGTGGTAAACCGGCCGCAGGGCCTGCGCGACATGAACGAAAAGGTCTACACGGCCTGGTTTCCGCAGTGCTGCGCGCCCACCCTGATCACGCGCGACATGGCAGACATGCACGCGTTCCTCAAGGAACACGGCCGGGCGGTCTGCAAGCCCCTCTACGGCATGGGCGGCCGTTCGATCTTCGTGGTCGACACCGGGGACAAGAATGCGAACGTGATCTTCGAAACGCTCACCGAGTACGGCACCCGGTACGCAATCGTGCAACGCTACATCCCCGATATCGTGACGACTGGCGACTCGAGGGTGATCCTGGTGGACGGCGAACCCGTGCCCTATGCGCTTGCACGCATTCCGACCGACGCGGACAACCGCGGCAACCTGGCTGCTGGCGCCAAGGGCGTCGGCCGCCCGCTCAACGATCGTGACCGCTGGCTCGCCGCAGAAATCGGACCGGTGCTGCGCGACCGGGGCATGCTGTTCGTGGGGCTCGACGTGATCGGTGGCTTCGTCACCGAGATCAACGTGACCAGCCCGACTGGCGTGCGCGAGATCGACAAGCAGTTCGGCACCGACATCGCGGGGTCACTGCTGGCCGCGATCGCGCGCCGGGTCGAGGCACGAGGAGGGCCGCATTGACTACGCCGGTCACCCTCCGCAGACGCCGTGATCCCACCGGGGACCGCCTCGCCACGGCGATCTTCGTCGCGGCACTGATCCATGGGCTGGTGATCCTCGGGGTGCGCTTCAGCGCCCCGCCGGTGGCCGACAACGCACTGCCCACGCTGGAAGTCCTGCTGATCCCGCCTGGTCCCGACGACCCGCAGGAGAACCGGGACGCGGCCTACATCGCGCAGCGCACGCAACGGGGCCACGGCACCGACACGGAGGCCAGGCGCGCATCCCTGCCGGAGGCGCGTGACGAGCAGCAGGCTCTTCCCGATCCCGCCGCGGCCGACCTGGAGCAGGACCGGCGTCGCGCGGAACCGGCAGGCGCCGTGTCGGTGCTGGCCCGCCGCGCGCTCGAAGCCGAGCGGCTGGCGACGGGTTCCGAACCGCGGGACGAGGCCCCGGTGTTCTTCGCCATCCCCACACCCGCGGTGCCGACGGTGGGCCTCAATGCCGCGGTGGCCGACCGCGAACTGCACCTGCGCGGCCAGCTTTCGCTCGATGGCAAGCTGCTGGCCGACACGCGCGAATCCGCGATCGCAGCGTACCTGGACGGGTGGAAGCGCCGGATCGAGCGCGTGGGCACGATCAACTTTCCGAACGAGGCCCGGCGCCGGCAATTGTCCGGCAATCCCGTCGTCGAGGTCGCCATCCGCGCCAACGGCACGCTCGAGACCGTGATCGTGCGTCGGACCAGCGGCCACCCGGAGCTCGACAACGCGGCGGTCGGAATCGTGCGACTGGCGGCGCCGTTCGAACCTTTCCCGAGTGCACTGCGCGAGCGCTTCCCGGTGCTCCGCTTTGCCTACGAATGGCAGTTCCTCAACGGGCGCCTCGGGGGCGATGGCGCGGTCTTCTCCTCGGGCCCGTAGCGCGATACTGTCGCGCCGTGGCCTCCTACCTCACCAACCAGTTCCTGATCGCCATGCCCGCCATGGACGATCCGAACTTCGCGCAGACCGTCACGCTGGTGTGCGAGCACAGCGAACGCGGTGCGCTGGGCATCGTCATCAATCGCACGCTGCCGATGACGCTGGGGGAGGTGTTCGACCAGCTCGGCCTCGACTCCTCGCGGTCGCGGGTGAGCGAGCAGCCCGTGCTGCGGGGTGGCCCGGTGCAGACGGAACGCGGGTTCGTGCTGCACTCGCCCGCCGGGCCCTACGAATCCTCGCTGCCGTTTTCCGAGCGCATGCACCTGACGACCTCGCGCGACATCCTCGACGCCATGGCGGTGGGTGAAGGGCCCGCAAGTGCCGTGATTGCGCTGGGTTATGCGGGCTGGGAGGCCGGCCAGCTCGAAGACGAAATGGCGCGCAACGCCTGGCTCACCGTGGAGGCCGACGAGCGCGTGCTGTTCGCGACCCCGGTCGAAGAGCGCTGGAGCGCGGCGGCCCGGTTGCTCGGCGTCGACCTCGTTGCCCTCAGCAGCGACGCAGGCCACGCCTGATTCCCCCGCAAGACGACTCGCTGCCTCCCCCGGCCATCGGCACGCGCCCGGCTGCGGGCGAAGTCGTGCTCGCATTCGATTTCGGCACCCGCCGGATCGGGTTGGCCGTGGGCCAGACCCTGACCAGGTCCGCAAGCGCGGCAGGCGTGCTGCCGGCACGCGATGGAGCGCCTGACTGGGCCGCCGTCGATACGTGCATTGCCCGATGGGGACCTGACCGGCTGCTGGTCGGAGTCCCCTATAATATGGACGGCTCGGACACCACCACGACGGCAGCCTGCCGCGCTTTCGGCGAGACGCTCGCGCGGCGCTCGGGCCTGCCGGTCGCCTACGTGGACGAGCGCCTGACGTCCAATGCCGCTTACGACGAGTTGCGCGACGAGCGCCGCTCCGGCGCGCGCGCGCGGCGCATCCGTCCCGAGGACATCGATGCGAACGCGGCGCGGCTGATCCTGCTGACCTGGATGGGCACGCCTTGAAGACCGACACCGGCCGAGACCTGCAGCGCGACCCCGCCGGCCGCCTGCGTCACCTGCTCACGCTCGAAGGGCTGTCGCGCGACGAGATCGTGCACCTGCTCGACCTGGCGCAGTTCTACGTGCGCGAACCGGGCGACCTGCCCGCCCGCGACGGCGCCTTGCTCGGCCGTACGGTGGCCAACCTCTTCTTCGAACCGAGCACGCGCACCCGCGTCTCGTTCGAACTGGCCGCGACGCGGCTCGGCGCGGACGTGGTCAACCTCGACCTGCACTCGTCGTCGCGCGTGAAGGGCGAGACGGTGCTCGACACGATCTACACGCTGCAGGCGATGATGGTCGACGTCTTCGTGATGCGCGATTCGGAACCCGGGCTGCCGGCCTTCGTCACCGCCCACGTCCAGCCGCACGTCAGCGTGTTGAACGCCGGCGAGGCGAACGTTTCGCACCCGACGCAGGGCCTGCTCGACGTGCTCACCATCCGCCAGCGCAAGGGCGACCTGCAGAACCTCTGCGTCGCGGTCGTGGGTGACATCCGTCATTCGCGCGTCGCGCGCTCAACCGGGACCGCCCTGCAGACGCTCGGTGTCGGCGAGCTGCGCTTCGTCTCGCCCGCGAGCCTCACGCCCGAGCAGGATGAATTCCCCGGTGCGAAGCGGTTCGATTCACTCGAGGACGGCATCCGCGGCGCCGACGTCATCATGGCCCTGCGCATACAGAAAGAGCGCATGGACCAGTCGCAGATTCCCGACGTCGACGCGTTCCTGAAGGAATGGGGCATTACCGAGCGCAGCATCCTGCACGCGAACAGGGGGGCCATCGTCCTGCATCCCGGCCCGATGAACCGCGGCGTCGAGATCACGAACGCGATTGCCGACGGCCCCCAGTCGGCCGTGCAGCAACAGGTCCGCAACGGCGTCGCCGTGCGCATGGCCGTGCTCGCCACGATCGTGCGCAACGTGCAGGTCCGCAACGTGCAGGCCGGCCGGCGCGACGTTTGAGCCGCATGAGTCCCTCTCCCACCCGCACGGTCGACACCCCAGGCCGCAGCCGCGGCCTGCCGCCGCAACAACGCGCGCACCGCAACTCGATCTTCGTCGAGGATGGCAAACTGCTTTCGCAGCAGGAATACCCGGGCAGGCAGTTCGTCATCCGCGTCCAGGCGCCGAAATGCGCGGCTGCCGCGGTGCCCGGCAGCTTCGCGCACCTGACGTGCGACCCGCAGCTCCCGATGCGCCGGCCGCTGTCGCTGATGCGCGTCGACGCGCAGGCAGGCTGGATCGAGATCCTCTACAAGATCGTGGGTCCCGGACTCGCGGCGCTCTCGCAGCAGCCCGTCGGCGCGACCCTAAGCGTGCTGGGCCCGATCGGCCATGGGTTCATCACGCATCGCGAGCGACCGCGGACGCTGCTCGTGGGAGGCGGCGTCGGCATCCCGCCCATGGTGTTCCTGGCGGAATCGCTGCGGGCTCGCCGTGCCGAGGCATCCTGGCAGCCGCTCGTGCTGATGGGCTCCGAGATCGAGTTTCCGTTCCGCGCCAGACCGTCGCAGATCCTGGTGCCGGGCATGCCGAACGAGGCGATCGCGTGCATGCCGCTGCTCGACGACTGGGGCATCGCCAGCCGGCTCGCCAGCTTCGGCGACTTCCCAGGCTGCTTCCACGGCTATGTGACGGACCTCGCCGCGACGTGGCTCGCCTCGCTCGATGCGCCGGCACTGTCCGAGGTCGAGATGTTCGCGTGCGGCCCGACGCCGATGCTGCAGGCGACGGCGCGCGTGGCGCGCAGGTTCGGCGTGCCGTGCCAGGTCTCGCTCGAGGAATTCATGGCCTGTGCGGTCGGTGGTTGCGCCGGTTGCGCGGTGCCGGTCGTCCAGCCGGATGGATCGCTCGCGATGAAACGCGTCTGCGTCGATGGTCCCGTGTTCGACGCCAACGCAGTGTTTCCACCGGCGGCTGCCTAGCGCTGTTGCGCTGGTTCCGGAATTTCCGAGAGACTCGATCGAGGCGGTCGGTGGTCGGCGCCCGATTCGGTGTGTGTTGCCGGGAGCGGAAAGGCAGATACGCTCCCGGCAACACACACCGAATCGAACGCTCGACACGCGGCGCCTGAGCGGGTTCTCGGGCACGCCCGAGAACCGCGCACGGCGCAAGCAACCCCACCGGCGAATCACCTGGGTGGGGGCGCGGCTCAATGGGATGCGATCTCTTGCGTGCGGTCCCAGTCGCGTTCGCGCAGCGAGGCCGATGCGGCGGGTTCCGATGGCTGACACTGCATGCGCCGTGCGAGCGGAATCGACGCCGGAAATGCTGCCGCTTCAATGACGGTCGACGTCGATTCCGCTCGCTCAGGCGCGGTCTCACAGGCGTCCGTTCCGGCTCTTCTTCCGGCGAGCGTGTCTGCCTTTCCGTTCGCCGGAAGAAGAGCCGGAACGGACGCCTGTAAGACCCTCAATGCGTTCGAATCGCCGACGCGCGGCGCGCATGCCAATGAGAGCCATTCGCAGGCTCAAGAGCCGCGGTTGGTATTCCCTCGCGGCAACGTCCAACCGGCACAAACAACAGTTCGACGAAAGCGGGGCGACATGCCGAGCCATACCTTGTTCAAGAGCGCAGCGCTTGGTGTCGCCGCGATGCTCGCGCTGACCGGCTGCGGCGGCGGATCGTCAGGCGGATCTTCAGACGGGTCGGGCGGAGGCAGTGGCGGCGGCACCACGCAAGTCCCTGCGTACAAGATTCTCGCCACGAACGATCTCGGCATGCATTGCGTGGACGCCGACTTCTCGGTGTTTTCGATCCTCCCGCCCTACAACGTCGTCAACGCACAGGTGATCCGCACCGATGCGACCGGCAGACCGTCGGTCGTGAACGACTCCGCCGTCACGTTGAACTACTCGGCGATCGCAGACGCCAACGGATCGATCAACAGCCGCAGCACCGGCAAGACCAATTTCTGGCAGTACGCGGCGCAGGCCTACGGCGCGAACCTCGCCCCGGGTCAGGGCCTCAAGGGCCTGTACATGCCTGCCGACGCGACGACGGCGCAGCAGACATCGTTCGCGTGGAAGGCCGCACACGGGCTCTTCAAGGCTGAGGGCATTCCAATCATTCCGACGGACGACGCGGGCCGAGCCAACCGGTATCCATTGATGCGGTTGACGGCGGGCGACAAATCCAGCAGCCAGAGCGTGGCGACGCTCGACATCGTGCTGCCCGTGTCCGAGGAAACGACTTGCCGCGATTGCCACGCCACCGGCGGTCCTGCCGCGAAGTCCGGCGGCATCGCCTGGTCCGCCAACAGCGACGTCGAAGTCCAGTCGCGGGAGAACGTCCTGCTGCTGCACGACAGTCGCATGGGCACCCGCCTGATGGCTTCGAAACCGGTCTTGTGCGCGGGTTGCCACTATTCTGCTGCGCTCGATCTCGCCGGGACCGGGCCGTCCGGCGCGCAGGTCGGCCGTCCCACGATGTCCGCGGCGATGCACGCCTATCACTCCGACAAGATGGTGACCGCGGCTGGCGTGCCGCTGGCAGACCACTTCGTTGCGCAGGGTGGTTCGCCGCCGTCGCCGGAGACGCAGGCCTGCTATCTCTGCCATCCGGGCAAGACCACGCAATGCCTGCGCGGCGCGATGACAGATGCCGTGACCTGCCAGAACTGCCACGGCGACATGCGCGCGGTCGGCGGCGCGACGGGCCTCGCAGCGGGCGGCAGCATCGACGGACAGAACGACGGCAAGGCGCGCCGGCCCTGGATGGATCTCCCCCGCTGCCAGTCCTGCCACACCGGCGACGCCACGAGTCATCTGACTCTGGCCGACGCCTCGCTGATGGCGAGCGACGGACTGCGCACGCTCGTTGCCTTCCAGGTGGGGGACGCCGCGGCCTCGCCGCGTCTGGCCGCGAGCAGCCGTTTTGCCGAGAGCGCGAATACGCTGTTCCGCTTCAGCAAGGGTCACGGCGGCGTGGCGTGCGAGGGCTGCCACAACAGCACGCATGCCATCTGGCCCAACCCGGTCGACCTGCACAACGACAACGTGGCGGCGAAGCAGCTGCAAGGCCACTCCGGCACGATCACGGAATGCACGACGTGCCATGGGGCCGGCACGCTCGCGCTGTCACTCGGTGGTCCACACGGCATGCATGTCGTCGCCGACTCGCGCTGGACCCGGGGCGGACACGGATCGCTGGCGAAGCAGAACCGGCAGGCGTGCGCCGCGTGTCACGGCACGACGTTCCGCGGCACCGCTCTTTCACGCGCGGCGGCAACAAGGGACTGGGGTTCGCGCACCGTGGCCAAGGGCACGCAGGTCGGTTGCTACGACTGCCACAACGGGCCGAACGGCGGGGACTGAGGGTAGGAGCGGTCAATCAGCCGATCCGGTGGTTGTCCCCGAGCGCGTGTCTGCCTTTCCAAGCTCGGGGACAACCACCGGATCGGCTGACTGGCCGCTCCTGCAGTGTAGCCAAGCCTCGGGTCCGATTCTTCGTCCGGCGAGCGTGTCTGCCTTTCCGCTCGCCGGACGAAGAACCGGAGCGGAGGCCAGCGACGCTGCCGGCGGCTCAACCGAAGTTGATCTTCGCCTCGAGGTTCGTGCGCGAGTCGGCGTTCGCAATCGCTTCCTCGAGCGTGACCTTGCCCTGCTTGAACAGCTCGTAGAGCGCGATGTCGAAGCTCTGCACGCCCTTCTCGCTGCTGCGGACCAGCGATTCCTTGACGCCGACCACGTCGCCCTTCTTGATCAGTTCCTGCACGTGCGGGGTGTTGAGCAGGACCTCGAGGGCCGCGCAGCGCGTGCCGTCCTTGCCCATGACCAGGCGTTGCGAAAGGATCGCCTTCAGGTATTGCGACAGGTCGAGGAAGATCTGCGAATGCTGGTCGCGCGGGAACATGTTGATGATGCGGTCGAGCGTCTCGGCCGAGTTGTTCGCATGCAGCGTCGCGAGGCACAGGTGGCCGGTGCCGGCGAACGTCAGCGCGTATTCCATCGACTCACGATCGCGGATCTCGCCGATCAGGATCACGTCCGGCGCGGCGCGCATGGCGCTGCGCAGCGCGCGATGGAACGACTTGGTGTCGAGCCCGACCTCGCGCTGGTTGACGATCGACTTCTTGTTCCGGTGCAGGAACTCGATCGGGTCCTCGACCGTGAGGATGTGGTCGGACGAGATTTCGTTGCGATAGTTGAGCATCGCCGCGAGCGAAGTCGACTTGCCGGAGCCCGTGGCACCCACCATCAGGACCAGGCCGCGCTTGATCATCACCAGTTCTTTCATGATCAGCGGCAGGCCGAGCTCTTCGAGCGAAGGCATGTCGGCAGTGATGTAGCGCATCACCATTGCGGGATTGCCGCGCTGGTGGAAGACCGCGACGCGGAAACGCCCGAGGCCCGGCTCCGAGATCGCGAAGTCGATTTCCAGTTCCTGCTGGAAGTAATCGATCTGCTCCTGGTTCATCAGGCCGTAGGCGGCCTGGCGCACCTGGTCAGCGGTCAGGACCTGCTTGTTGACCGGGACGATCTTGCCCTCGATCTTGATCTTGATCGGGGCGTTCGAGCTGAAGAACAGGTCGGACGCCTTCTTCTCGACCATCAGCTTGAACAGCGGCTTGGTGTTCAGCACGAAACTTCGGGCGGTGTCGACACCCACCAGGCCGCCATCGCCCAGCAGCCGCTCGTGCGGCGCGGACACCGTGTCGAGGTCGGGGGTTTCGGCTGCCATCATTCCTCTTCCTCGAGAATCTTGAGCGCCCCGGAGGTTTCCATGTGGCCGCTCTTCTCGCGCTTGCTCTCGAGCTTGATGCGCAGGCGGATCTCGTTCTTCGAGTCCGCGTTGCGCAGCGCTTCCTCGTACGAGATGGTCCCGACTTCGTACAGGTCGAACAGCGCCTGGTCGAAGGTCTTCATGCCGAGCCGGTTCGACTTGGCCATGATCTCCTTGATGGCGGTGACCTCGCCGCGGAAGATCAGGTCGGCGATCAAGGGCGTGTTCAGCATCACTTCCATCGCGGCGATGCGCCCCTTGCCGACCTCGCGCGGGATCAGGCGCTGGGCGATCATGGCGCGGATGTTCAGCGAAAGGTCCATCAGCAACTGCTCGCGCCGGTCCTCCGGGAAGAAGTTGATGATGCGGTCCATCGCCTGGTTGGCGCTGTTGGCGTGCAGCGTCGCGAGCACCAGGTGGCCGGTCTCGGCGAACTGGATGCCGTATTCCATCGTTTCGCGGTCGCGGATTTCGCCGATCAGGATCACGTCGGGCGCCTGGCGCAGCGTGTTCTTGAGCGCCATGTGCCAGCTGTCGGTGTCGACGCCCACCTCGCGCTGCGTCACGACGCAGTTGCGATGGGTGTGGACATACTCGATCGGGTCCTCGATCGTGATGATGTGGCCGCGGGTCTTCTCGTTGCGGTAATCCAGCATCGCGGCGAGCGTCGTCGACTTGCCCGAGCCGGTGGCGCCGACGAGGATGCAAAGGCCGCGCTTCGACAGCACGATCTCCTTGAGGATCGGCGGCAGCTCCAGCTCGTCGACCGTCGGCACCTTGATGTTGATGGTGCGCAGCACGGCGCCGGTGAGCCCCATCTGCACGAAGGCACTGACGCGGAAGCGGCCGATGCCGGGCGGCGCGATCGCGAAGTTGCATTCGCGCGTCGCGTCGAATTCCTTGGTCTGTCGGTCGTTCATGATCGCGCGCACGAGCAACTGCGCCTGCTCGGGGGTCAGCGGCTGGTTGGTCTGCGGCTTGATCTCGCCGTCGATCTTGATGGCCGGCGGGAAGCCGGCGGTGATGAAGAGGTCGGAACCGTTGCGCTCGACCATGCGGCGCAGCAGGTCCTGCATGAGCTTGATGCCGGTATCGCGGTCCATAGTGTTCCCTCAGGCGTCGGTGGTGCCGCGGCTGCCTGCGCCCCGGGCGCCGGCACTGCGACGGCCGTCGCCTAGAAGTCCTCCTTGTTCTGTGCGCGGAAACGCGCCTCTTCCTTGGTGATCAGGCCCTTCTGCAGCAACTCCTTCAGGCACTGGTCGAGCGTCTGCATGCCGTTCTGCTGGCCGGTCTGGATCGCCGAATACATCTGCGCGATCTTGCCCTCGCGGATCAGGTTGCGGATCGCGGGGGTGCCGATCATGATCTCGTGCGCTGCGATGCGGCCGCCGCCGATGCGCTTCAGCAACGTCTGCGAGATGACTGCACGCAGCGATTCGGACAGCATCGCGCGGACCATTTCCTTTTCCGCCGCCGGGAACACGTCCACGACGCGGTCGATGGTCTTGGCGGCCGAACTCGTGTGCAGCGTGCCGAACACGAGGTGGCCGGTCTCGGCGCCGGTCAGCGCGAGGCGGATCGTTTCGAGGTCGCGCATTTCGCCGACGAGGATGACGTCGGGGTCCTCGCGCAGCGCCGAGCGCAAAGCCTCGCTGAACCCGAGCGTGTCGCGGTGGACTTCGCGCTGGTTCATGAGGCAGCGCTTCGACTCGTGCACGAACTCGATCGGATCCTCGATCGTGATGATGTGGTCCGGCCGGTTGTCGTTGACGTAGTTGATCATCGCGGCGAGCGTGGTCGACTTGCCCGAGCCGGTGGGGCCGGTGACGAGCACCAGGCCGCGCGGCTGCATCGCGATGTCCTTGAAGATCTTCGGCGCGTTCAGGTCGTCGAGCGACAGCACCACCGACGGGATGTTGCGGAACACGGCGGCCGCGCCGCGGTTCTGGTTGAACGCGTTGACGCGGAAGCGCGCGAGCTTCGGGATCTCGAACGAAAAGTCCGTCTCGTAGAACTCCTCGTACGCCTTCCGTTGCTTGTCATTCATGATGTCGTACACCATGCTGTGCACTTCCTTGTGCGTCAGCGGCGGCATGTTGATCCGCTTCATGTCGCCATCGACGCGGATCATGGGCGGCACGCCCGACGACAGGTGCAGGTCGGAGGCTTTGTTCTTGACGGCAAATGCCAGCAGCTGGGCAATGTCCACGGCCATCGTATCGGCTCCCTCTCGCCTGCGCGCCGCATCCGGAACCGGACGGGTCGTGCAGGCCGCCAAAGTATAGATCAGCCCCTCGGACCCCAATATGTTAACCGCTCCGCAGTTCTCACCCGCGGCACTGCAGATAGTGCGCGCGCGAATCGTCCGGGCCGCCGAACGAGCGGGGCGGGACCCGGGTTCGATACGCCTGCTGGCGGTCAGCAAGCAGCAGCCGGCGGCGCTGGTGCGGGCCGCAGCGGCGGCCGGACAAACCGAATTCGGCGAGAACTACGTCCAGGAAGGGATCGACAAGGTCACGGCGCTTGCCGACGTGCCCGGTCTCGTCTGGCACTTCATCGGGCAGCTCCAGGGCAACAAGACCCGCGATGTCGCCGAGCGCTTCGACTGGGTGCACACTGTGGATCGCGAGCGGATCGCCTGGCGCCTGAGCGCGCAGCGACCACACGACGCGGCTCCCCTGCAGGTGCTGCTGCAGGTCAGGCTGGCCGACGAACCCGGCAAGGCCGGAGTCACGCCGGCGCAGGTTCCGGCACTCGCGGCGGCGGTAGCCGCCCTGCCCCGACTGCGGTTGCGGGGACTGATGTGCATCCCGCCGCCGGCGGCAGACCAGGACGCCCAGCGCCGACCATTCCGGCAGCTGCGTGAGCTGATGGAGTCGCTCGGTGCGGCCGGCTACTCGCTCGACACCCTGTCGATGGGCATGAGCGACGATCTCGAAGCTGCCGTACTCGAAGGCGCGACCATCGTGCGTGTTGGCACGGCCATATTCGGACGCCGTCCGGGCTGACCGCGACGGCAGGAGCAATCACAGCATGACCGACCGGATCGCTTTCGTGGGTGGCGGCAACATGGCGACGGGCCTGATCGGCGGCCTCATCGCGCGCGGCACTCCGCCCGCGTCGATCGTGGTGGCCGATCCCGACGCCTCGCAACGCTCGCGCCTCGAGCGCGATTGCGGCGTCACGACGGTGGCCGACGCACCAGCGGCCGTCGTCGGGGCGCGCACCGTGGCGCTCGCCGTGAAGCCACAACAGATGGCACAGGTCGCCCGCTCGATCGCGGACCAGGTGGCAGCCTCCGGCGCCCTCGTCATTTCGGTGGCCGCCGGCATCCGGTTGCAGGACATGGCGCGCTGGCTGGGCGCGGGCGTCCCGCTGATCCGCGCGATGCCGAATCGACCCGCGCTGATCGGCGCAGGCATCACGGCGCTGTATGCCTTGCCCGCGGTCGACGCGGCAGCGCGCCAGACGGCGGAGACGATCCTGACCGCCTGCGGCCCGACGGTCTGGGTCCCCGACGAGGCGCACCTCGACGTGGTCACCGCCGTGTCCGGCAGTGGCCCGGCGTATTTCTTCCTGTTGATCGAATGCCTCGAAGCAGCCGGCATCGAGCTGGGACTGGATCCAGCAACCGCGCGCAAACTCGCAGTCGAAACGGCACGCGGTTCGGGTCGCATGGCAGCGGAAGCCGCCGAGCCGCCAGCCGAATTGCGTGCCCAGGTGACATCGAAGGGCGGCACGACGGAAGCCGCGCTTGCGGTGCTCGAGGCTGCCGGCATGCGTGGTATTTTTGCCGCGGCGGTCGCGGCCGGCGCGCGCCGGTCCACCGAGCTCGCGCAGGAATTCGGCACGCTCTGACATCAAC
>JAOUGW010000300.1 GCA_029865465.1 Gammaproteobacteria bacterium | reverse complement strand
CCATCCTGCTTTACGACGGCATGCGGCTGCTCGAGCAGCGATTCGTGCCGGCTGCGCGGAACTGAACGCGGCCGCTTCCGGCTGCGGCGCGCTTTGCTAAGATCGGGCCGCTACCGCCCGCTGTCGGGCGACATATACCGATGAGCGCACCACAGACTGTCCTGGACAGCCCGCCAAGCGAAGTCGCAGCCATCCCTGCGATCGAGTGGCCGACGGTCCTGCTGATCCTGGCCGGCTACGGCGGCTGGCTTACGCTCACCCATGCGTACGGCACCTGGCCCACGTGGCTCGTCGTGCCGGCCGTGGCGGTGCTGCTCACGTTCCACAGTTCACTGCAGCACGAAATCCTGCACGGACACCCGACGCGCTCGGCGGCCGTGAACCGGCTGTTCGGCATCCCGCCGCTGTCGCTGTGGATTCCGTACGACCGGTTTCGCGCGTTGCACCTGGCCCACCACATCAACGACCGCCTGACTGATCCGATCGACGATCCGGAAACGAACTACGTCACGCCGGACGCGTGGCAACGGCGCTCGCGTTTTTCACGCTGGATCTTCCAGCTGCAGCTGACGCTCGCCGGCCGCATGCTGATCGGCTCGTGGTGGCGGATGGGCTGGTTCCTGGCCAGCGAAGCCAGGGCGTTTGCACGCAACGATCCGGGCGTGCGCGCGGCGTGGATCACGCACGTGACCCTGTGCGTGCCAGTCGTGTACTGGGTCACGGCCGTCTGCGGCATTCCGCCCTGGCTCTACATCGTGGCGATGGTGATCCCGGGCAACGCGATCCTGCTGGTCCGGTCGTTCGCGGAACACCGCGCGCGCGCCAGCGTGAACGAGCGCACGGCAACGGTCGAAGGCTCGTGGCTGCTCGGGCCGCTGTTCCTGTTCAACAACCTGCATTCGCTCCACCACGCCGAACCGCTGCTGCCCTGGTATCGCTATCACTCCCGGTACCGGTTGACGCGCGACCGATTGCTGGCCGGAAACGGCGGCCTGGTTTACTCGACCTATTTCGACGTCGCGCGGCGCTTCCTGTTCCGGATGCACGACCAGCCGCAGCACCCGCTGGGACGCGCGCCGTCGCAACGAGCTGCCTGAAGTCCCTTTTCCTGCGGCCGGCCCGATCCAGCTCGATGCCGTGCGGCTAGGCAGGATAGGCGTATCCGGCAGCCTTTGCCGCGCGGTCCCACTCGAGCGTGCGCGCGTAGTCCATCGTATCGACCGGCGCGAATCCCTCGATCAGCAGCGTGTCCGCGTATTCGCTGAACCACGAGTGACGGGAGACGTTCGCAAACGCATTGCGCAGCGCATCGATCGTCGACGCCGGCTCAGACGCTGCTGTCACGAATGCCGGCAGGGTCGCGACAGCGGTGGACTCGAGGACGCGGATGCCGGCGGCCAGCGTGGGATTGTGCCTCGCAATCAGCAGGTGCCAGTACGCATCCAGGGGCCCGACATCGATGCGGCCCTCGCGCACCGCATCGAGGATCGCGCGCGCAGTCACGAGGTTGGGGACCATCTCGCCGTAGAGTGCCGGCCGCGACGCCGTGCGATACCGCAGCAGGTGATGGCGGAATGCGTTGAAACCCGAATGCGAGTGTTCGACGGTCCAGCCGGCACGGCCCCCGAACGTGTCCTCGAGCGTGCGATAGGGTGCGTCCTCGCGCACGATGAGATCCGACCGGTAGACCGGACGACCAGCGGCCCACGGAGCGCCTGGTATCGGCGCCGCCAGTGGCACGACGTCAGCCAACTGCAGCGCCACTGGATAACCGCACATGAAGACGCAGCCTAGATCGGGACGCGCCCACAGCGTCTCCAGCGGTTGCGGCGCCGGATAGGCTACGTAGTCGAACGTGACGCCGGCTTCCGCGGTGATCCGCTCCAGCAGCAAACGCCAGGCAGCCTCGACCGCCGGGGTCACGGCGTACATGCGGGCATTCATGATCGAGCGGGTCATGCAGGCTTCGCGGCGCGGGCAGGACTATGGTGCGTCACAACCCAGCTCGGCCGAGCGCTTCCTGACGTACGCCTCGACAGCCTCGCGCACTGCGGCATCGAGCGGCGGCGGCGAATACTCGGCGAGCAATCGTTGCCAGGCGTCGGTGGCGCGGCGCGTTGCGTCCTTCGCGCCCGCCTCGCTCCAGTTCTCGAAGTTCGACCAGTCGGAGAGCAGCGGACGGTAAAACGCCGTCTCGAAGCGCGCGAGCGTGTGCGCCGTGCCGAAGAAGTGACCGCCCGGCTCGACGCCCTTGATCGCTTCGACGGCGAGGTCGTCGTCGTCGAACGCGATCGGCTGCAGGATCGCAGCCCAGCCCCGCAGCATCTCCGCGTCGACCACGATCTTCTCGAGCGATGCGACCAGGCCGCCTTCGAGCCAGCCCGCGGCATGGTTGATCAGGTGGCTGTGGCTCAGGATCGCGGCCTGCAGCGAGAACGCCGTCTCGTAGGTCGACTGCGCATCGACGGCAGGAGACGCGTTGACCGCGCTGGTCCGCACGGGAATGCGCAGCCTGCGGCCGATCTGCGCCGTGGCCAGCGCCGCGTGCACGTATTCCGGCGTGCCGAACGCCGGCGAACCCGTGCGCATGTCGACGTTCGACGTGAAGCCGCCCATGACGCACGGCGCACCGGGCCGTACGAGCTGGCACAGGGCGATGATGCCGAGCGCCTCGGCCGTCTGCTGCACGAGGGCGCCGGCGAGCGTGATCGGGGCCATCGCCCCCATCAGCGTGAACGGAGTGATCACGACGCACTGTCCGTGCCGCGCCATGATCATGATGTTGTCGAGGATCTCTTCGTCGACGCGCCGCGGCGAATTGACGTTGGTCACCGTCATGAGGGTCGGCCGCACGGCGAGATCGTCGATCGAGCAGCCATGCTCGATTGCCGACATCGCGATGGCGTCTTCCGCCTGGATGCCGCCCACCCCGCGCGCCGCCCAGACGATGTCGGCGCATTCGATGTGCGCGCGGTACGCGGCAAGGTGACGGACCGGCACGGGCACGTCGACGGGCTCGACGACGATGCCGCCCTGCCAGTGCAGCACGCCGAGCTTGTGCGTCAGCTTGAGAATGTCGCGGAACGAGGCGATGTCGCCGAAACGGCGGCCCCGCTCGGCATCGCTGACGTTGGGCGCGCCGTTGACCGGCCCGAAGTTGACCACCCGTCCGCCGACGTGCAGGTGCCGCGCGGGGTTGCGCGCGTGCAATACGAACGTGGCGGGTGCGGTGGCCAGTTGCGTCTCGACGAGGTCCCGATCCAGCCGCACGACTTGGGTCTCGTCGTCGACCAGGGCACCCGCCCGGCGGAAGATGTCGCGGGCGGCGGGGCTGCGAATCTCGAGTCCGGCCTCCTCGAGGACACGGAACGCGGCAGCGAGAATCCGTTCGACCTGCTCCGCCGTCAGCACTTC
>JAOUGW010000077.1 GCA_029865465.1 Gammaproteobacteria bacterium | reverse complement strand
AATGTGGAATGCGCACGCCGCCAAGCGTCACGTGATCGCCATCCCCGTAGGCATGCACGTCGTAACCGATTCCCACCCTCATGCGACCACTCCACGTCTCCGGTTATCGTCCTTCCGACCGCAGGATCACCTCCGCAAGCGCTGCGTCCGCCGGGTCCGTCACCTTGATGTTGTCGGCGCGGCCGCGGACCAGCCGCGGTTGCAGCCCCAGGCTTTCGATCGCGGAAGCTTCGTCCGTAACTGGCCGGTCACGCTCCATGCAGAGCCGGAGCGCGCGACGCAACAGCCCATAGCGAAACATCTGCGGCGTGAGCGCGCGCCAGAGCGCGTCGCGTGCCACGGTTTCACGCACGCGCTGCTCGCCGTCTGCCCGCTTCAGCGTGTCGGCGACCGGAACGGCGAGCAGGCCGCCGACCGCATCCGCGGCGAGCGCATCGAACAACAGGTCGAGATCGACGCGACGCAGGCAGGGACGCGCGGCATCGTGGACCAGTACCCAGTCCGTGTCCCGCGCATCACCGTCCAGCGCATCCAGACCGTTCGCGACCGAATGCTCGCGCCGCGTGCCGCCCGTACAACGCCGGACGCGCCGATCGGAAAACTCGGGCAAGCCTTGCCAGCGGGTATCTCCGCGCGCAAGCGACACGACGATGCCGTCGACGCGGGGCTCGGCCAGCAGCGCCGACAGTGTCCAGGACAGCAATGGTCGCCCGAGAAGTGGCGTGTATTGCTTGGGCAGCGCAGCACCAAAGCGCGAACCCTGCCCCGCCGCGGGCACGATCGCCCAGCGCCGGGCCACGAGGGTCACGGCAAGTCGGCCTGGGCCGTCCTTTGCCCCGTCGCCGCGGCGGCAGGTGCCGGCGGGGTCGCCGATCCGGGCTGTGCCGGCGGCACGACCTGGAAGAAGGTCTCGTTCGTCTTGACCATGCCGAGGTCGGTGCGCGCGCGTTCCTCGATGGCCTTGCGGCCTTCCTTGAGATCGCGGACCTCGGCCGCGAGCGTGCGATTGCGGGTTTCGAGCCGGGTATTCTCGGCGGACTGGGCGTCAATGGCCTTCTCCAGACGCCACACTTCGCGCATGCCGTCGGGCGATGCCCAGATACGGTACTGGAGCAGCATCAGCACGACGGCCAGCAGGCCGGCCATGATCCGGGTGGTCATGGGCGTGGAAGATTAGCAGAAACCGATGGCATCAAGCACCACTGACGAAGGCGGCCACCGGGAAAGCGTCCCGGCCGGCGTAGGAGGCATCGGCTGCGAGCTCAGCCTCGATTCGCAGCAACTGGTTGTACTTGGCGATGCGATCGGAGCGGCAGAGCGATCCGGTCTTGATCTGGGTCGCGCGCGTGGCGACCGCGATGTCTGCGATCGTGCTGTCTTCGGTCTCGCCCGACCGGTGCGACACGACCGCGCTGTACCCGGCCTCGGCCGCCATGTCGATCGCCTCGAGCGTCTCCGTCAGGGTGCCGATCTGGTTGGGCTTGATCAGGATCGAGTTGGCCACGCCCCGGGCGATGCCTTCGCGCAGGATCCTGGTGTTGGTCACGAACAAGTCGTCGCCCACGAGCTGGATGCGCTTGCCGAGCCGCTGGGTGAGCAGCGACCAGCCGTCCCAATCGTCTTCGGCCATGCCGTCCTCGACCGTGATGATCGGGAACCGGTTGACCAGGCCTTCGAGGTAGTCGACGAACTGCGTCGGCGTGAACTGCCGGCCTTCCGACTCGAGGTGGTAGACCCCGTCCTTGAAGAACTCGGAGCTGGCCACGTCGAGACCGAGGTACACGTCGCGGCCGGCCTTGAAGCCGGCGCGCTCGACTGCCTCGAGGATCGTGTCCAGCGCCGCTTCGTTCGACGGCAGGTTCGGCGCGAAGCCGCCTTCGTCACCTACGGCAGTCGCGAGCTTGCGCTCGTGCAGCACCTTCTTCAGCGTGTGGAAGATCTCCGCGCCGTAGCGCAACGCCTCGCTGAAGTTCGGGGCGCCCACCGGCAACACCATGAACTCCTGGATGTCGACGCTGTTGTCGGCATGCGCGCCGCCGTTGATGATGTTCATCATCGGCACCGGCATCACCTTGCGGCCCGGGCCGCCGAGATGGCGGAACAGGCTCTGCTTCGAGGCGCGCGCCGCTGCATGCGCCGACGCCAGCGAAATGGCGAGCAGCGCATTTGCGCCCAGACGCGACTTGGTCTCCGTGGCGTCCAGCGCAATCATCTTCGCGTCAATGCCGCGCTGGTCCATGACATCGTGGCCGAGCAGCGCATCACGCAGCTCGCCGTTGGCGTTGCGCACGGCCTGCAGCACGCCCTTGCCCAGGTAGCGCCTCTTGTCGCCATCGCGCAGCTCGACGGCTTCACGCGTACCCGTGGAGGCACCCGACGGCACGGCCGCGCGGCCCATCACGCCTCCTGCGACGAAGACGTCCGCTTCCACAGTGGGATTGCCGCGCGAATCCATGATTTCGCGGGCCTTGATGTCGATGATCCTGGTCGTCATAGGTTCGATTCCTCGAAGGGCCGCTGCTTCACGGCGGTGTCAATCTGCTGCATCACCTCGAGCAACGAGCGCATGCGATCGAGCGGCCACGCATTGGGGCCGTCGGAGAGCGCCTGCGCCGGGTCAGGGTGGGTTTCCATGAATACGCCGGAGACGCCCGCGGCAACGGCCGCCCGGGCCAGCACCGGCACGAATTCACGCTGCCCGCCCGAGGCGCTGCCCTGCCCGCCCGGCAGCTGCACGGAATGCGTGGCGTCGAAGACGACCGGGGCGTACTCGCGCATCACGGCGAGCGAGCGCATGTCGGACACGAGGTTGTTGTAGCCGAACGAAAAACCCCGCTCGCACGCCATCACCTGTTCGTTGCCGGTCGACCGCGCCTTGTCGATGACGTTCTTCATCTCCCACGGCGACAGGAACTGGCCCTTCTTGATGTTGACGGGCTTGCCCTGGCTCGACGCGCTCAGGATGAAGTTGGTCTGACGGCACAGGAAAGCCGGGGTCTGCAGCACGTCGACGACCGCGGCAACCTCCGCCATCGGCGTATCCTCGTGCACGTCGGTGAGCACCGGCAGGCCGAGCTGGCGCCTGACTTCCGACAGGATGCGCAGGCCTTCCTCGATGCCGGGGCCGCGGAAGCTCGCCCGCGACGAACGGTTCGCCTTGTCGTAGCTGGCCTTGAAGATGTAGGGGATGCCAAGCGCGCGCGTGATTTCCTGCATGCGGCCCGCGATGTCGAGCACGAGGCCCTCGCTTTCGACGACGCAGGGTCCCGCGATGAGGAAGAACGGACGGTCGTGCCCGACCTCGAAACCACAGAGTTTCATGCGCTCGCCGCCACCGGCAGCTTGCCCAGCCGGTGCTCGCGCGCGGCACGGATGAAGCCTGTGAACAACGGGTGCCCGTCGCGCGGCGTCGAACGGAATTCCGGGTGGTACTGGCTCGCCACGAAGAACGGATGCTGCGGCAACTCGATGATCTCGACCAGGCCGTCGCGCGAGAAGCCCGGGAACCGCAGGCCCGCGTTCATCAGGCGCTGCAGGTAGGTGTTGTTGAATTCGAACCGATGGCGATGACGCTCGCGGACGACGTCGGTCCCGTAGACCGAGTGCGCGAGCGACCCGTGCGAGATGCGGATCTCCTGAGCGCCGAGGCGCATCGTGCCGCCAAGCTGCGAAGCCTCGTCGCGCGCCTCGACCGTGCCCTTCTGGTCCTGCCACTCGGTGATCAGCGCGATGACCGGGTGCGGCGACGCGCGGTTGAACTCCGTGCTGTGCGCGCCTTCGAGGCCCGCGACGTTGCGCGCGTACTCGATGATCGCGAGCTGCATGCCGAGGCAGATGCCGAGGTACGGGATCCTGTTCTCACGCGCGTAGCGGACAGCTTCGATCTTGCCTTCGATGCCGCGCTCGCCGAAACCGCCCGGCACGAGGATCGCGTCCATCCCGGCCAGCGCCTTGGTGCCGTGCTTCTCGATGTCGGTCGCTTCGATGAACTCGACGTTGACGCGCGTGCGCGTGCGCAGGCCCGCGTGGATCAACGCCTCGTTGAGGGAGATGTACGCGTCCTTGAGGTTGACGTACTTGCCGACCATCGCCAGGTTGATGGTGAGGTCCGGGCTGGCCTTGGCGGCCACGACCTGCTGCCATTCCTTGAGGTCGGCCGCCGGCAGGTCGTGCAGGCCGAACTTCTCGCACACGATGTCGTCGAGTTGCTGCTCGTGCAGGAGCGAAGGGATCTTGTAGATGTCGTCGGCATCCACCGCGGAGAATACGGCCCGCTCCTCGACGTTGGTGAACAGCGCGATCTTGCGGCGATGCTCGGGCGGCAGCGGGTCCTGGCAGCGGCAGAGCAGCACGTCGGGCTGAATGCCGATCGAACGCAGCTCCTTCACCGAGTGCTGCGTTGGCTTGGTCTTGATCTCGCCCGACGTCGCAATGTACGGGATCAGCGTCAGGTGCATGTACAGCACGTTGTTGCGGCCGAGCTCGACGCCGAGCTGGCGGATCGCCTCGAGGAACGGCAGCGACTCGATGTCGCCGACCGTGCCGCCGATCTCGACCATGCAGACGTCGGAATCGCCCGCACCCATGCGGATGCAGTGCTTGATCTCGTCGGTGATGTGCGGAATGACCTGCACCGTCGCGCCGAGGTAATCGCCGCGACGTTCCTTCGCGATCACGCGCTCGTAGATGCGGCCGGTCGTGAAGTTGCTGTTGCGGCCCGTGGTCGTGCGCACGAAGCGCTCATAGTGGCCGAGGTCGAGGTCGGTCTCGGTGCCGTCGTCGGTGACGAAGACTTCACCGTGCTGGAACGGGCTCATGGTGCCCGGGTCAACGTTGATGTACGGATCGAGCTTTACCATGGCGACCTTGAGGCCGCGCGCCTCGAGGATGGCACCTAGCGAGGCAGCTGCAATGCCCTTGCCCAGCGACGAAACGACACCGCCGGTCACACAGATGAATTTGGTCATTGGAGTCCCCGTCGCAGGAAGCGCGACGGGAGGGCAGTCTAGCGGATCGGAGGGTGTGCTGGCCACTTCGATGCGAGCACGTCGGCTTCGGTCACCGCGCCACGCCGATTCCAGACGATGCGCCACGACGGCTCGCCGGAACGGGCGGCGAATGGCGCTGCAACGCCAAGATCCGCCACGGCGATCAGGCAGTCGCCGGCGAAAAGCAGCGGCAGGTCCTGGCGACGCCAGGGCAGCACGTCGTGCTCCTGCAGCCACTTGCGCAGCGGGCGGTGATGTGCGCCCCCGGCAGGCAGGAATGCCTCGCCGCCAGTCCGGCTGCGCACATCGAGCCGCGCGGGCAGGCGCTCGCGACTGAGTCCGGTGCCGACGTCGGGCAGCAGAGCCAGCGAAGACCCGGCGGACCATGCGTAAGCCTCGCCGCCGGCCGTCGGCCAGCTGCCCTCGTGCAGTTCGACCGCGCCCGCGGCTTCGACATGCAGTCGACCGCGGTAACGGCGGACCACCACGCCTGGCCAGCGCGTCTCGGGGATGCGATCCGCAGCCGCGATCGTCATGTCGCGCCGCAGGGCGGCCAGGCTCCGTGCGGACGCCGGTGGATGCCCCAGGCCGGCCAGCCAGGCGCGCAGCACGGCGCGCTGCCTCGGCTCGGGCAGCGACTGCAGCGCGTCGAGCTCGATCGCGGTGCCCGCCAGTACCCGGGGGAGATCCAGAGCGACGCAAGCCGCCTCGGCCGCCAGCGCGTCGCGGGCGTAGTCGGCCACCCGTCCTGCCGTCGCGGCGACCGCAGGCCAGCGCTGCCGCAGCGCGGGCAGCACCTCGAGGCGCAGGTAGTTGCGGTCGAAACGACGATCGAGGTTCGAGGGGTCCTCTTGCCAACGCAGCCGCTGCGTACCGGCCCAGGCGGCCAGCTCGGCGCGCGTGAACTCGAGCAGCGGCCGCGCGTGCCATGCCGCCACGCCGAAGCGGCCGAGCGGCGCCATGCCCGCGATCGAGCGCAGCCCGCCTCCGCGCAACCACTGCAGCAGGATGGTCTCGAGCTGGTCGTCGGCGTGGTGGGCGGTGAGCAGCACCTCACCGGGTTCGAGCCGGGCCGCGAGCGCGGCATAGCGGGCTTCACGGGCTGCGGCTTCCGGACTCTGCCCCGCATCCAGGTTCACGGCGACCCGGACTTCGTCGTACGCAACGCCGTGCGAGTCCGCCAGCTCACGACACGCACGCGCCCACTGCGCGGAATCGGCATGCAATGAGTGGTCGACGTGGATAGCGCGCAAACGTGCCGTCAGGCGGCCCGCGTTCGCCAGCTGCGCCAGCGCGACGAGCAATACCGTGGAGTCGAGCCCGCCGCTCAGCGCGACGCAGAGTCCCGGAGATCGTGCGTGGCTCGTCGCCGGGACCAGGGCGAGCAAGGAATCGAGGCTTGCCACCAGTCGGTGAGGGGTGAACACGTGCTGCGGGCCCGGGTGGGCGCGGCGTCGCTCAATTGGCCGCGCGATAGACGCCCTGGCCGCGCAGGCGCTGGTACCGCTGCGCGAGCAGCGCGTCCTCCGGCTGCTGCGAAACCTGGTCGAGATGCCGCACGAGCGCTTCCTTGAGCGAATCCGCCATCGCCTGTGGATCGCGGTGGGCGCCGCCGAGCGGCTCACGCAGCACTTCGTCGACCAGCCCGAGCTTGTCGAGACGCTCCGCCGTGATACCCATGGCATCAGCCGCGATTTCCTTCTTGTCGGCGCTCTTCCAGAGGATGGACGCGCAGCCTTCCGGCGAAATCACCGAGTAGATCGAGTACTGCAGCATGATCAACCGGTCGCACACGCCGATGGCGAGCGCGCCGCCCGAGCCGCCTTCGCCGATGACCGCAGTGATCACCGGCACGCGCAGCGACGACATCTCGAACAGGTTGCGGGCGATCGCCTCGCTCTGGTTGCGCTCTTCGGAGCCGACGCCGGGATAGGCCCCCGGGGTGTCGATCAGGGTGACCAGTGGAATGCGGAAGCGCTCGGCGAGCTTCATCAGCCGCAGCGCCTTGCGGTAACCCTCTGGCTTCGGCATGCCGTAGTTGCGGCGCACCCGTTCCTTGGTGTCGCGGCCCTTCTGGTGGCCGATCAGCATGACCGGCCGGCCGGCGAGACGCGCGAAGCCGCCGACGATCGCGAGGTCGTCCGAGTACATGCGGTCGCCGTGCAGCTCCTGGAACTCATCGAAAATGGCAACGGCGTAGTCGAGCGTGTACGGGCGCTGCGGGTGGCGCGCGAGCTGGGCGACCTGCCACGCGGTCAGGTTGGCGAAGATGCTGTTGGTGAGCGCACGGCTCTTGGCCCGCAGGCGAGCGATCTCCTCGCCGATGTTGACCTCGGCGTCGGACGAGACGAAGCGCAGCTCGTCGATCTTTGCTTCGAGCTCGGCGATAGGCTGTTCGAATTCGAGGAAGCTCAATGGCATAGGCGCGAAGGATGCCGTACGCCCGGCGCGGGCGCAAATCAGCCGCAGGCAAGTCGGCCGGGACGGGTTTCCTGCGTCCCGGCGCACAGCACCCGAAACGACGCGGCGACGCTCGTTGTTCAGGCCTTGAGCGACGCCCGCCACTGCGTGGCATTGCGCACGTCGAGCGCGCCGGCGATGGTCTTGAGCGCAGCGTTCTCCGCGTCGGTGCGTGCGGACTTGAGACCGAGCAGGCCACCCGCCGCGTCAGCGACGTCCTGGCACCACGCGAGCAGCAATTGCTCTTCGTCGGCGCCGAACTCTTCCTTGAGCTTGCGGTCGCTGCGTGCGAGCTCATTGAGCACCGCGAGGTCGGCCTTCAGCTGCTGCTTCGACGGAGGCTCGCTGAGCCAGCGCGCAAGCGCATCTTCGCCGCCGTGATCGAGGAAGCCGCGCTCGCGCGCGATGTGCAGTATCACGTCGCGCTCGCTCTTCTGGAGCTTGCCGTCGGCCCATGCGACATACACGAGCGGCAACAGCGACACGACGCGGTATGCCTCGCGCGGCACCCGGAGTTCCCTGAGCCAGCCTTCCAGGTCCATGTGTCGCCACCCCGCCGTTGTCGATTGGCACGCATTCTTACACGGGTCCGGGGAACGGCCGCAAGTGCCGTCGGCGCGACGCGGATGGGCGTGCTTCAGGTATCGCGCGGCGCGTAGTACAACTCGACGCCTTCACGGCCCACCAGGCTGCCGAGCCGTTCGATCAGCTCGCGCGAGGGCCGCACCCTCCACTGCTCGCCGAATTGCAGGATCGCGGCGGCATCGCCGGTCGCGTACCGGATGGCGACGTTGCAGCGTCCGCCCTGGCTCGGCTTGAGTGCCTGCTCGAGCGCGGCGACCAGCTTGCTGGCATCCCCGTTCTGCGCCCTGGCGGCCGGCCAGCGCAACACGAGGTTGCGGCCGTACTGTTCGCGCGCCTGGTCGACGTCCATGATCTTCTTCGCGCTCAGGCGCCAGTCGTCGATGAAGTCGTCCCAGCGCAGGCCGCCCTCGACCACGAGGATCGCGTCCTTCGAGACCAGCGAGCGGAACTGCTGGTAGACGTCCTCGAACATCGTGACCTCGAGCCGGCCGCTGCGATCGTCGAGGATGAAGCTGGTACGCCCGCCGCGCTTGCGGATCTCGAGCACGAGCCCGGCGACGGTCACGCTGCGCGCCGGGCCGCGCCACGGGTTGCCTTTCTCCTCGCCCCCGGCGCCAACCGGCCTGGCACCGCCGACGTCGGCGATGCGCCCGCTGGTGATCGGCCGCAGTTCGCGTTCGTATTCGGCAATCGGATGGCCCGTGAGATAGAGGCCCAGCGTTTCGCGCTCGCCCGTGAGCCGGACCGCTTCGCCCCATTCGGGCAGCGTCTCCTCAATCGCCTTCGCGTCAGCCTCGGCCGCAACCGGTGTCGCCGCGGCAGGCGCAGGCTCAGCCAGCCCGAACAGGTCTTCCTGCCCGGCTGCCCTGGCACGGGTCGACTGGTCGGCGGCCTGCATCGCGGCCGGCAGCTGGTGCATTAGCGTCGAGCGGTAGCGCATGCCGCCCATCGAGTCGGCCGCGCCGGAGCGGATCAGCGCCTCGAGCACGCGGCGATTGACCTTGTTGAGATCGAGCCGGCGGCAGAGATCGCGCAGGTCGCGGAAGCGCCCGCCCTCGTTGCGCTCCTCGAGCATGTTCTCGACGGCCGCCTGCCCCACGCCCTTGATCGCGCCGAGACCGTACCGGATCGACTGCGGACCCGACACGGTGAACATGTACTGCGAGGCGTTGACGTCGGGCGGCTCCACGGTGAGTCCCATCCGGTTGCACTCGTCGATGAGCGTGACGACCTTGTCGGTCTTGTCCATGTCCGACGACAGCACCGCCGCCATGAACGCCGCCGGGTAATGCGTCTTCAGCCACGCCGTGTGGTAGGACAGCACCGCGTACGCGGCCGAGTGCGACTTGTTGAAGCCGTACCCCGCGAACTTCTCCATGAGGTCGAAGATGTGCGCCGCGACCGGCTCGGCGACACCACGCGCGGTGGCGCCCGCGACGAAGATGGAACGCTGCTGCGCCATCTCCTCGGCATTCTTCTTGCCCATCGCGCGGCGCAACAGGTCGGCGCCGCCCAGCGTGTAGCCTGCCAGTACCTGCGCGATCTGCATGACCTGTTCCTGGTACAGGATCACGCCGTAGGTCGGGAACAGGACGGGCTTCAGGTCGGGGTGCAGGTAATCGATGCCGCCGCCGATGCGGCCGTGCTTGCGGTCGATGAAGTCGTCGACCATGCCCGACTGCAGTGGGCCCGGCCGGAACAGCGCGACCAGCGCAATGATGTCCTCGAACGTATCCGGCTGCAGGCGCTTGATCAGGTCCTTCATGCCGCGCGATTCGAGCTGGAAGACGGCCGTCGTCTCGCACCGCTTCAGCAGCGAGTACGTGAGCGCGTCGTCCATCGGCAGCGTGGACATGTCGAGCGGCGGATCGCCGGACCCCGCGCGGTCCGCGTTGATCGTGCGCACGGCCCAGTCGATGATCGTCAGCGTACGCAGGCCGAGGAAGTCGAACTTCACGAGACCCGCGGCCTCGACGTCGTCCTTGTCGAATTGAGTGACGACGGTGGTGCTGCCCTGTTCGCAGTAGAGCGGCGCGAAGTCCGTGAGCACCGAAGGTGCTATGACGACGCCGCCGGCGTGCGTGCCGGCGTTGCGCACCAGGCCCTCGAGCGAGCGCGCCAGGTCGATCAGCTGGCGCACGTCGTCTTCGTTGCGGTAGCGCTTGCGCAGCTCCTCTTCCTTGTCGAGCGCGTCGTCGAGCGTGATCCCGAGCTCGAACGGGATCAGCTTGGCGATCGAGTCGGCGAAGCCGTAGCTCAGCCCCTGCACCCGCGCGACGTCGCGCACGACCGCCTTGGCCGCCATGGTGCCGTAGGTGATGATCTGCGAGACGCGCTCGCGCCCGTAGCGCTGTGCGACGTAGTCGATGACCCGGTCGCGCCCTTCCATGCAGAAGTCGACGTCGAAATCGGGCATCGACACGCGTTCGGGGTTCAGGAACCGCTCGAACAGGAGGTCGTAATGCAACGGGTCGAGGTCGGTGATGCCGAGCGCGTACGCCACGAGCGAGCCGGCGCCCGAACCGCGCCCCGGCCCGACGGGCACGCCATTCTCGCGCGCCCAACGGATGAAGTCCGCGACGATCAGGAAGTAGCCGGCGAACCCCATCTGGCAGATGACGTCGAGTTCTCGCGCCAGGCGGCCCTCGTATTCATCATGCGGAATGCGCGTGCCGAGCTGCGTCGCGATGACGGGCCAGCGCCGCTCGAGGCCAAGCTTGGATTCCGCGCGCAGGTGCTCTGCGGCCGTCTGGCCGGCGGGCACGGGGTAGGCTGGCAACGACGGCTTGCCGAGCTTGATTTCGAGGTTGAGCCGGCGCGCGATTTCGACGGAATTCTCGAGCGCCTCGGGCAGGTCGGCGAACAACGTCGCCATCTCGTCGGGCGAGCGCAGGTACTGTTCTTCGCTGTAGCGTCGCGGTCGCGACGGATCCGCGATCAGCGTGCCTGCGTGGATGCAGACCCGGGCTTCGTGCGCCTCGAAATCCTCGGGCCGGATGAAGCGCACGTCGTTGGTGGCGACGACCGGCACGCCGAGCCTGACCGCCAGCTGCAGCGAACCCTCGATGCAGTCTTCCTCGCCCGGCCGGCCCGTGCGCTGCAACTCGAGGTAGTACCGGTCACCGAACAGTTCGAGCCATGCTTCGAGCGCGGCACGGGCTTCCGGCTCACGATCGCCGATCAGCGCGCGGCCGACGTCGCCTGCACTCGCACCGGAGAGTGCGACCAGGCCCTGGGTGGTCTCGCGATCGAGCCATTCCCGATGGATCGTCGGGCCGTGCTTGCCCTGCCCTTCGAGGTAACTGCGCGTAACGAGGCGCGTGAGGTTGAGGTAGCCGCGCCCGTCCTGGCACAGCAGCACCAGCCGCGACGGTTCGTTGCGCGCGTTGTCGTCGCACACCAGGGCATCCACGCCGACCAGCGGCTTGACGCCCTTCGACTGCGCGGTCTTGTAGAACTTGACCAGCGCAAAGAGGTTCGCCTGGTCCGTGAGCGCGACCGCCGGCATCCGCATGCGCGCGGTGGCGTCGATGAGCCCTTCGCGCAGCACGCGCCCGTCCGACGTGTCGCTCTCGATGCGGACAACGCCGTCGACGAGCGAGTACTCGGTGTGAACGTGAAGATGGACGAACCGGGCTGCCATGGACGGCGGGCTCTGGGATCAGCGGGCAAGGCAGGATTGTACCGGCGCGAAGCTCCGTCGGTGCACCGGGGAAGGCCCCAATCGACGCAGGGCAGCGAGATGCTCCGGCGTGCCGTACCCCTTGTGCCCAGCGAAGCCGTACCCGGGGTAGCGTACGTCGAGTTCGCACATGAACCGGTCGCGCGCCACTTTGGCGAGGATCGACGCCGCCCCCACGCAAGTTACGCTGGAGTCGCCCGCGACCACTGCCTCGATGCTGCAGTCGAACGGCAGGCCCGCGACGCTCGGGCAACGATCGCCATCGACGATCACGTGCGCCGGAGCGCAGCGCAGGCCGAGCATGGCGCGGCGCATGGCCAGCAGCGTCGCCTGCAGGATGTTGAGCGAATCGACCTCGCAGGCATCGGCCCAGCCGAGCCCGAAGGCGATGCTGCGGTCCTGGATCCGCTGCGCCAGCTCTGCACGCACGAGGGGCGACAGGACTTTCGAATCCGCGATGCCGTGAATCGGTCGCTTGCCATCGAGGATCACCGCAGCCGCGACGACCGGGCCCGCGAGCGGGCCGCGACCGGCCTCGTCGACGCCCGCCGTGAGACCGGCCTTGCGCAGGTCGAAGCCGGCCTGCCGCGGAGCGACGCGTCTCACCGCCTGGCCTGCCGCTGCCGCTGCAGTTCCAGTATGGCGTCAGCCGCTCGCGCACTTGCGTCGCATCGCAGCGTCTGGTGGATCGCAGTGAACGTCGCGACGAGTTCCGCGCGATCGGGACGCTCGAGCTGCGCCAGCAGCGCGGGGCCGAGCACGTCGGGCCGCACGTCTTCCTGCAGGTATTCCGGCACCACCCGCCGGCCTGCCAGCAGGTTCGGCTGCGCAAAGTAATCCGCCTTCATGAGCTTCATGCTGCGCATCAGCCAGGCCGTGAGCGGCGCGAGGCGATACGCGACCACCATCGGCCGCTTGATCAGCGCGGTTTCGAGCGTCGCTGTGCCAGACGCGACCAGCACGGCATCGGCGGCAGCCAGCGCTTGCTGTGCCCGGCGGTCAATGACCGCGACGGGCACGTCGGGAGCGTGCTGGGCGAGGCTCTGCTCGAACAGCGTCCGCACCGCGGCGCTGGCCATCGGCGCCACGAAACGGATGTCGGGACGACGCTCGTGCAGCCAT
>JAOUGW010000076.1 GCA_029865465.1 Gammaproteobacteria bacterium | reverse complement strand
GTGCCGTGACTCGACCACCTCCGCCCAGCCCATGGCGGGCACGCAACCCCAGGCCGGCTCGCCCGTCGGAAAGAAGTCCCAGTAACCGAGCGTGTCGCCGGTCGTGGCGTAGGTCACCGTGTTCGCGGTGAGCGCAAAGCGCTCTATCCTGAAGCGCACCTGCCCCGCAGCGAGAGGCGCCATCTCGCTCTCGACGACCCTTGTTTCGCCGTGCGAGCCGCGGTTGACCTGCAGCGTGACGTTGCGTGTTGCCATCAGGCGCCTCCCCGGGTGAACGCCGACTATAGCCCACGAGCGCGGACTGCAGCGGCTTCGCGGAGTAGCTTAAGGGGCGCCGCCCTTGGATAATCTCCGGTTCGCCAATCGAGCGAGACAAGGTGCCCCCAGGCCGGGCCCCGTGGGAGAAGCAGGATGAGACCGACGCTGAACGTCATCAGCCCCGAGTTGTGCGCCAAGGTGGTCACCGAGGCGAAGCGCATCCTCGCCGAAACGGGCATCGACATCCGCGGCGCCAGCATGCGCCAGCGGCTGCTCGACCACGGGCTGAAGACCACGCCGGACGGCACCCGCGTCCTGTTCCCGCCGGAGATCGTCGATCGTGCGATCGCGACGGCCCCCAGGTCGTTCACGCTCTATGACCGCGAAGGCCAGCCCCACGCGGAACTGGGCGGCAACAACGTCCACTACGTGCCCGGCTCGAGCGGCCTGAAGATTCTCGATCATCGCACCGGCGAGACCCGCCTCTCGAACTCGATCGACTTCATCGAGTATGCCCGGCTCTGCGACGGGCTCGAGCACATCGCCTACCTGGCGACCGCGTTCTCGACCAACAAGGACATCGAGTCGCAGGTGTCGGACGCGTGGCGCCTGTACATGCTGCTCACGACGTCGAAGAAGCCGATGGTCTCGGGGGCGTTCACCGAACACGGCGTGCCGCGCATGCGCGACATGATGCAGCTGTTCCGTCGTGACCGGGCGGAGCTGAGCGCGAAGCCGATGTCGATCTTCACGATCACCGCGACGGGCAACTTCCGGTACGGCGAGGACTCGTGCCAGAACATGCTCGACTGCGTCGAGGCCGGCATCCCCGTCGAGATCGTCCCCGTCACGCTGATGGGACTGATCGCGCCGGTGACGCTCGTGGGCGCCCTGGTGTTCCACGTCGCCGACGTGCTCACCGGCATCACCATGGCACAGATCGTCCGTCCCGGCGCGCCCGTGCTGTTCGGCGGTGCCCCGGCGACGTTCCACATGAAGTCCGCGAGTTCGCCGATGGCCGCGATCGAGGCGCAGCACCTCAACGTCGCCTACGTGGCGGTCGCGAAGTCGCTCGGACTGCCGACTCAGGCCTACATGGCGCTGAGCGACGGCAAGTCGCTGGACGCGCAGGCCGGCGGCGAGACATTCAGCAGCGCGCTGCTGGCCGCGCTCGCCGGCGTCAATTCGGTCTCCGGCCCGGGCATGCTCGATTTCGTGCTCACGTTCAGCTTGCCGAAGCTCGTGTTCGACAACGAAGTGTGCGGCCAGTGCCTGCACTTCGTGCGCGACATGAACATCGTCGAGGACCTGCCAGCCCGGCAGCTGGTGGAAGACCTGCTGGCCAACGATCACCTGATCACCTCGCCGCACACGCTGAGCCACTGGCCGCAGGAGCTCTACCTGACGGACCCGGTCATCGACCGCGAGAACCGCGAGACGTGGGAAAAGGCCGGCGCCAGGGACCTGTACCAGCGCACGTGCGCCGAAGTCGAAAACCGCCTGCAGTCGTACACGCCGATCGCGACCGACGCGGCCGCCGATGCGGAAATGCGCCGCATGATCGTGGCCGGAATGACGGCGGAGGCTCCGTTACCGGAGTTGCCGCCGCCACCCACTGGCGGGCCGCGCGAGACGCTGCGTGCGCGGCGGCCAAATCGCCGACGCGCGTCCTGACGCTGGCGGCGCCTGCTCACCGGAGACGGCCGGACCCAGTTCCGTGCAGCAAAGGCACCGCGGGCGACGTCATTCGGCCCCTGCCGGACCCCTGCCACCGCAATCTGTGACCTGAATCATGGTCCTGACCGGGCGCGCTCACGGCTTCGAGTTCCCCGGCCTCAGTATCTCCCCCATTCTGTCGATGGGCGGCGCCGAAAGGCATTTCACCTTGCACTTGACCACGACTACAAAGCTGCCCGTTGCACCGGCGCGCGCGAGCGGCCTGCCGATCGGCGCGTGGCTGGTGCTGGGGTTCGCACTGGTGATTGGCGCATTCACTGCCGCCAGCGTCGTGGCGCTGCACAGCACCCGCCACGCGATGGCCGATCTCGAGAGCATGGAGGGGCAGTTCGAGCCGTTGTCGCGCAGCGTGCATGACCTCGGCGACGGCCTGGCGACCTTCGACCGGACCGTGCTCGCTTACCTTCGGGCAAACACGCGCGACAGGCGCGCAGCGACCGTCGCATCTGCGGAACGCCTGTCGCTCGCGGCGAACCAGATGCTCGACGTCGACGCCGACCATGCAGCCCCGCCGATTCCCCCCGTGTTGCAGCGCATCGCCGCTCACGAGGCCCAGGGCTTCGCACTGCTGAACATGCAGGACGAGCGACGGCGCGCCATCGCCGACCTCGAGTCCGCTTTCGCCGCGCTGGACCGTCGCGTCAGGAGTGCCGGCGGGTCCGGCATCGTGGTCGGCGACGACCTGCTGGCACGGCCATCGCTCGCCGAGCTGACCAGCGCCATTGAAGCCGCCCGTCACGACGTGTTGAGCGAGCTGACCCGCGGCGGCAGTTTCAGCGCCGGCCCCAATGAAGGCGAATCACGCTTGCGCCAGACGATCGAAAGCCACCGCGCGGAACTCGCGGTCTCGCCTGGAAGCAACTGGCTCGCCATGCAGACGGAGGACTTCGACCGGGCCGTCAAGCTGCGGCGGCGGGCTCTCCGGCTCGGCGCCGAGATCGAAGCAGGGCAGACGACCTTCGCGGCGGAAGGCGACGCACTCGCAGTCCACATCCGGGACAACGTGGAGGCGCCGGCGTGGCGCGCGTTCACCACAGCAGCCGCGGGCGCCCAGCAGGCAGTCGCGCAATCCGAGCAGACTATCCGGACGGCGACCTTCAAGGCAATCCTGCTGGCGCTGCTCGCGCTGGCCACGACCGCGTGGGCCATCACCTGGCCCGTCCGCCGACTGACCGCCGGGGCCCGCCGCCTGGCCGCGGGCGACCTGGCAACCCGTGTGCTGCGCGGTGGCGCCCGCGAGCTGGACGAACTGGCCAACGCGTTCAATCACATGGCCGGCGAGCTTGCGGATGCCGAGCGCGCGGTCAGGACCTACCAGGCCCACCTCGAGCATCGCGTCGAGGAACGCACACTGCAGCTGCAGCACCTCGCCGATCACGATCCGCTCACGAACCTGCCGAACCGGCGCCAGCTGCTCCAGCGACTGAACGACATGCTGGAAGCTACCCGCGCGGAGCGGCCGGTGGCATCCCACATCGCGGTGCTGTTCCTCGACCTCGACAATTTCAAGACCGTCAACGACACGCTCGGCCACGAATTCGGCGACCGCGTGCTCACCGAAATCGGGGAGCGCCTGCGCGAAATCGCCGGCGAATCCGGTTTCATCGCGCGACTGGGCGGCGACGAGTTCACGCTCGTATTCGAGTACTCTGGCGACTGCGCCGAGGTCGAGCGGCACGCGGAGCACCTGGTCGCAAGCTTCCAGCGGCCACTGCTCATCGACCGGCGCGAGGTGTGTGTCGGCGTGAGCTGCGGCGTCGCCATGTTCCCCGAACATGGTCGCGACGCGACGTCGCTGCTGCGTGCGGCCGATGTCGCGTTGTTCCGCGCCAAGGAACTGGGCCGCAACCGCCTGTGCATCCACGACCCGTCGATGCTGGTGGAGGCGTCGAACCGCTTCCGCGTCGAGCAGGCGCTGCGCAAGGCCATCGAGGGCGGGGAACTCGTGCTCCACTACCAGCCCCAGGTGTGCCTGGGCAGGCGGCGCACGATCGCCGTCGAGGCGCTGCTGCGCTGGAGACGCAGCGACAACCAGATCGTCGCGGCCGGCGAGTTCATCGAAATTGCCGAGCAGTCCGGGCTGATGCTCGACCTGAACGACTGGATCCTGGAAACGGCGGCCGAGGCCGTGAGCCGCTGGCGGCGCGAAGGCTGGCCCGATGCGCGCGTGGCCATCAATGTGTCGGCGCAGCAGTTCGTCGCCGGCAACTTTCCGATCGACATCGAGCGCCTGCTCGCCCGGCACGGGTTGCCGCCCGAGTCGATCGAGCTCGAGCTGACGGAGACGATGCTGCAGACCGGCGCCGTGACCGTCGAGGCATTGCACGGCCTGCGCCTGCTCAACATCGATACCGCGCTCGACGATTTCGGCACGGGCTTCTCGTCGCTGACCTCCATCGAGCGGCTGCCGCTCAGCCGGGTCAAGCTCGACCGCAGCGTGATCGGGGGAGTCGACAGCAACCCTCGCTCGGCCGCGATCGTGCACTCGATCATCGGGCTCTGCCGCAACCTCGGCTTGCAGGTGACGATCGAGGGCGTGGAGCGCCCTGCCCAGCTTGACTTCCTCGCAGCTTGCGGCGAAGTCTCGGTCCAGGGCTATCTGGTCGCCAGGCCGGTCGAGGCGTCCGCAATCATCGACATGGTTCGCTGCACGCGCGGCCACCTGGATTCGCTCCTGCAAGCAGCGGCGCAGGAGCGCGCGGGAACCGTCGAGGACGACTTCCCGGGTTCGGTCCGCACGCTGCGGCGCAACCGGTGGTGAACAAGCCAGTGGACGGGAGACTCATGAAACATGCAGCCATGCTGATTACCGCGTGCACACTGCTGCTGGGTGCGTGCGCGTCGAAGATGAGCAAGGACGAATGCCGCACGGTCGACTGGCGCACCGTCGGTTATGAAGACGGCGTTGCCGGCCAGCCGGGCGACCGCATCGGCGAACACCGTCGCGCCTGCGCCGAGCACGGCGTCACGCCGGACCTCAATGCGTACCTGGCCGGACGGACGGCAGGCCTCAGGGAGTACTGCCAGCCGCACAACGGCTATCGCGCCGGCGTCAACGGCTACACGTATTTCGACACCTGCCCCGCCGACCTCGCCGAGCAGTTTGAGCGGGCCTACGACGAGGGGCGTGCGCTCTATGTGCGGGAGCGTCGTGTCACCGACACGGAGGAACAGATCGAGCACAGGCGCCGCGAGATCCGGCGGCTCGAGGACCGGATTGCAGAGAGCGCGTTCGACGTGATCGACACCGCCGCCACGGCGGAGGAACGCACACAGGCGGTGCTCGACACCAAGCAGGCCGCCGAGCGCATCGGCAGGCTCAAGGCGGAGATCACCGAGCTCGAGCAGGAACGCGTCCGCTACCAGGAGGAACTCGACGCGTATCGCAAGACCGCCGTCCTGCGGTAGCGCGGATCAGGCGTCGCTGCCAGCGTGCGACGCGGGCCTTGTCCTGCCTGGAGCAGGAGATGAAGATACCGGCCAATGGTTCGCCCCACTGTCTGCCGAGACGCTGACACAAACCCGTGGCGCCGCCCTGCTCCTGCTGCGGCGCAAAACCGCGTCGGCGACGGGCCATTGAGTTCGGCAACGCCACGAGAGCCCTCGCGCGTGATAGCGTCCCGGAGACCTCCGGGAACGGCAACCGGCAACCAATCCGCGACCAAGCACAGCAGGACCATGAATCCATGACGACCCTGGATCTCGACTTCGTCCGCTCGCAGTTTCCCGCCTTTGCCGAGCCCAGCCTCGCGGGATTCGCACACTTCGAAAATGCGGGCGGTTCGTTCGCCTGCGGGCAGGTGATCACTGCATTGAATCGCTTCTATCGCGAGACAAGAGTGCAGCCGTATTACGCGTTTGCGCCTTCGGCCCGTGCCGGGGCGGAAATGGACCGCGCCAGGGAGCGCATGGCTGCATGGCTCAACGTGGCCACGGACGAACTGCATTTCGGTCCGTCGACGTCGCAGAACACGTACGTGCTCGCGCAGGCGTTTCGACGTCATCTGCAGCGCGGTGACGAAGTGATCGTCACGAACCAGGATCACGAAGCGAACATCGGCGCATGGAGCCGGCTGCAGGACGACGGCATCGTGGTGCGCACGTGGCAGGTCGACGCAGCCGGCGAGTTGCGCGTCGCCGATCTCGCGGCGCTGCTCGGCAAGCGCACGCGCGTCGTCGCCTTCACGCACTGCTCGAACCTCGTCGGCACGATCCACCCCGTGCGGGAGATCACCGAACTCGTGCATCGCGCCGGTGCGCTGGCGGTTGCGGACGGGGTGTCGTTCTGCCCGCACGGCCTGCCGGACGTCGCCGCGCTCGGCGCGGACATCTACCTGTTCTCGCTCTACAAGGTGTATGGCCCGCATCTCGGCGCGATGTACGTGCGGGCGGGGCTCGCCGCGGAACTGCCGTCGCAGGCGCACTTCTTCAAGGGCGACGCGCTTGCTGGACGCTTCACGCCGGCGGGGCCCGATCACGCGCAGGTCGCGGCCGTGAACGGCGTGGTCGACTACATGGAGGCCGTCGCCGCCCGCCACGGTCTCGCGGCTCAACCCGTGCCGGTGCGGGCTGCCGCAGTCCGGCAGTTGTTTCGCGACCAGGAGACCCGGCTGTTGCAGCCCCTGCTCGATTTCCTCGTCAGCCGCGACCAGGTCCGCCTGCTCGGCTCGGTTGACGCAGCCGCACGCGCGCCGACCGTTGCCTTCAGGGTGACGGGCACGGCATCAGCGACGATTGCCGCGCGGCTCGCGGAACTCGGCATTGGCGTCGGCGTGGGAAATTTCTATGCCTATCGCCTGCTGCAGGCACTGGGCATCGACACGACCGACGGCCTGGTGCGCGCCTCGTTCGTGCACTACACCTCGCCGGATGACGTCGCTCGCCTGATCGCGGCGCTGCAGCCGATGCTGCAGTGACCGGACGCCCCTGCCGTGATCGCGCGGACATGACGATCCTCACTGCCAGCTTTGCCGGGCGGCCGTTCCTGCTCGCGCTGCTCATCGCGGCCGCGCACTCGGGCCCCGCGCACGCGGACGTGCGGGTGATCGTGGGACCGACGCCGATCCCCGACGGCGAAGCCGCCGCCACCCGCGACATCACGGTGATGAACGAGAAGCTCGCGTTCGCGCTCGCCGTCGCAAGCCCGGTCCCGTACGGCGTGCCGCGCGGCGCGATCATCGACGTCGGACCCGTCGTGGGCGGCAAGCCAGCACGCGACCGTGTCGTCTTCGCCGACTTCATCCCGAACAACTGGTCGGGGTGGCCGAACACCTACCAGAAAGTCGACATCGTCGAACGCGGTCCGCAGCAGGTCGTCGTCAAGGCGACACGCGACTGGGGCAGGGTCACGATCGCGACCACGTACACGCTGCGGTCGAACGCCGACCGGATCGAGATGCAGACCGTCATGACCAATGGCGGCGACGCGCCGCTGGCCGACCTGTTGTCGGGCCAGACACTGTGGCCCAGCGCCGGCTATTTCTTCCCCGTCCCCGGTCTTGGCGACCTGAAGGAAGGCACGTCGGCCGGAGCGCTGGCCGACCGCGCCGTCGCTTACGACGAAGACTGGAGCATCACGCTGCATGCGCCGTACATGAACTTCGTCGGCTCGAACTCAATGGACTTGTTCCTGCAGCACACGCTGCAGCCCGGCGAGTCACGTACGTTCGACGCGTGGCTGCAGGTCGGTCCGCGCGGCGACCTGGGCCCGGTCGTTGCCGCCGAGATCGAGCGTGGCCACTTGCCGGCGGGCACGCTGCGGGGCTCCGTCACCGCTCGCGATGGCAAGGCAGTGCGCGAGCCAGTCGTGGTCATCGTGAAGCAGGGCACGCCGTACGCGTGGAGCTTCGGTCACGACGGCCGTTACGAAGTGCGGTTACCGGCGGGCGACTATGAGGTCTACGCGACGGGCAAAGGGTATTCGCAGGGCAGACCGGTGCCAGTCAAGATCACGGCGGGTGCCGGGATGACGGCGGATTTCAGCGACGTCGAGCCGCCGGGCCGGGTCGACTTCACCGTCGTCGATGCACGCAGCGCGCAACCACTCGACGCACGCATCGGCATCACTGCGGGCCAGCGGCAGCTGGTCGAATTCCTGGGCCGTAACACGTTCTTCACCGAGCTCGACCGCAAGGGCCGGCTGCAGGCCTCGATGGCGCCCGGCAGTTACAGCTTCACCGTCTCGTCGGGGGGCGGCGTCCTCGGCCCGAACCAGGCGGTGACGCTCGACGTGCGCCCGGGCCGGACCGCGACGGCGAAGGTGGCGCTCACGCGGCTGTTCGATCCGCCCGCGAGCGGCTGGTATTCGGCCGACCTGCACCACCACGCCGACCAGGCGGAGGGCGTCACGCCGCCCGAGTACCTCGCTCGTTCCCAGCTGGCCGCCGGGCTCGACCTGCTGTTCGTCAGCGATCACGATTCCACTGCGAACCATGCGCCGCTGCAGCAGATCGCCGATGCGCGCGGCGTGCCGTTCATCCCATCGCTCGAGCTGTCGCCGTCGTGGGGTCACTTCAACGCGTGGCCGCTGACGCCGGGCCAGAAGCTCGGCATCGACACGGCCACCGCGACCATCGACGAGGTCCTGGGTGAGGCACGCCGCCAGGGCGCGATCGTCGTGCAATCGAACCATCCGTTCATTCCCTATGGCTACCTCGCGAGCCTCGGCGCGGGACTCGTGCCGGGCGGCTTCAACCCCGCTTTCGATCTGGCCGAGATCAATTCGGACGAGCCGTACGACACCGAAGTGATGCAGGCGCTCGGGCTCTTCTGGAGCGCCGGCCATCGCTACTACCTGGCGGGCGGCACCGACGTGCACGACGTCTGGAACCACGAGTCGGGACGCATCCGCACGTTCGCTCACGTCGACGGTCCGCTCACGCCGGTGTCGTATGCGCAGGCCGTGAAGAACGGCCGTGCCTACGTCACCTACGGCCCCTTGATCGAACCGGCCGTGATGTTCGGCAGCGAACTGAAGGTGAAGCCGGGCGTGCCCTTCCCGCTCGCGTTCGGGCTGCAATCGGCGACGGGGCTGAAGCAGGCCAGGTTGATCGGCGCGGGCACCGTGGCCTACACGCAGACCTTCAGCGACGGGCCGCGCGCAGCGCGAGTCGAGTTCAGCCCGGCAGCAACGGGACACACGTGGTACTCGCTCGAGGTCGAGGACGTCGCAGGCTCGAAGGCCTACTCGAACCCGATCTGGGTCGACGCCGTCGAATTGCCGCAGTTGACTGCCAGGCCCTGAAGCGCCAGGCGCGGAACGGAGTACCCTGTGCACGCACCCGGCGGCAGGAGCCGGATGCCCAACAGCAAACAAGCAAGGGGGATTACCGATGTTCACACGCATGATAGCCACGGCCGCGCTTGCGCTCTGCACGGTTGCCGGCACCGCGTCCGCAATGGAATGGAACGCGGAGCAGCAGGAGGTCTGGAAGCTCGAACAACAGCAGTGGAAGATGTCGGCGGCAGAAGACATGAGCTGGATCGACACCATGCTTCATCCGGACATGACGTTCTGGGAAGCAGGCGCGCCGATGCCGCGCGACAAGGCATCGCTCAAGCACTGGAGCCGGTACGATGCCGAGAACGGTTCGACCCTCGAACAGGAACTGTTCCCGATCTCTGTGACCATCACCGGCAACGTCGCGGTGGTGCAGTACCACTACATGGTCGCCCGCGAGAACTACAAGAAGGAACGGGAGAGGGTCACCGGTCATTACACGGATGTGCTGGTCAAGGAAGGCGGTCGCTGGCTGTTCCTGACCTGGGCAGGCGGAGACGATCCGAAGAAGTGACGTCCCCGTCCTGCAGGTTGGCGTGAACGGTCGCGCCCGCAACCCCGGCCCGTGTTTGCCGGGGGATCGGCGCGATCCCCACGCCCTGCCACGCTGCCTCAGGCCGGAGCCGGCGCCCGCTGCTTCAGCGTGAGCGAGACGAACGCCATCGCCATCACGCAGCAGAAGATCATGGTCGTAAACACGCCGCCCCAGCCCCAGTGGTCGGCGATCCAGCCGACGCCCGTGCCCGCGATGGCCGAGCCGAAGGCGTACCCGAAGAATCCGGTGAAGCCCGCCGCCGTGCCCGCCGCCTTCTTCGGCACGAGTTCGAGCGCGTGCAGGCCGATCATCATGATCGGGCCGTAGACGAAGAAGCCGATGACGATCAGCGAGGCCATGTCGATCCACAGCGGCCCGGTACGGTTCAACCCGTACACGACCAGGCCCAGCAGCGTGAGCCCCATGAACAGGATGGTCGCCGGACCGCGGCGTCCGCCGAAGATGCGGTCCGACGCCCAGCCACACAGGAGCGTGCCGGGAATCGCCGCGTACTCGAACATGAACCAGGCCGCGCTCGACTGGTGGAACGAAAAGCCTTTCGCCGTCTCGAGGTAGGTCGGGATCCAGTTCTGCACGCCGTAACGCACGAAGTACACGAACGCGTTGGCCGCGGCGATGGCCCAGAGCAGGCGGTTGTTGAGCACGTGGGAGAAGAAGATCTCGCGGAAGCCAAGCGTGCGCTCGGAATGCTCCGAGTAATTCGGCGGGATGTCGTTGCGGTACACCTCGACGGGCGGCAAGCCACAGGTCTGCGGCGAATCGCGCAACAACACGTACACCAGCACGGCAATCGCAGCCGCCACCAGCGCGTTGAAATAGAACTTGGCGCCCCAGTCACCGAACAGGCCGACGCCGACGACGGCCAGCGCAGCGACGAGCCCGCCGCCGACGTTGTGCGCGGTGTTCCAGAGCGACACCACGCGCCCCCGCTCATTAGCGCTGAACCAGTGGACCATGGTCTTGCCGCACGGCGGCCAGCCCATGCCGTTGAACCAGCCGTTCAGGGCCTGCAGCAGGATGATCAGCGTCAGCGACGCGTAGATGCCCTTGAAGAGGCCGAACGAAGCCGTCACGGCGGCCGAGAGCAGCAGGCCAGCCGGCATGAACCAGCGGGGATTGCTGCGGTCGGACACCGAGCCCATCAGGAATTTCGAGACCCCGTAGGCGATCGACAGCGCGGTCATGGCCGTGCCCAGCTGCGCCTTGGTGTAGCCCGGGTATTCGCGCAGGATGTCGGGGATCGCGAGCGACAGGTTCATGCGCACCAGGTAGTACGCGGCGTAACCCACGAAGATCGCGAAGAAGACCTGCCTGCGCAGGCGCTTGTATTCGGCGTCCGTCCGGTCAAGCGGAAGAGCGTTCAAGCGGGGCCCCCTGCAGTCGAATCGTCCGGCGCCTGCACGGCCGCCTTGGTGTTCTGGATTCGTCCGCTATAGTACCGGTCGGCGGGCTCACCGGGCCCGTTCTCGCCGCGCCGGTCCCGTGTCCCGAACCTGAGGCCAGAATCCCCGATGAAGACGACGCAACGACTGCTGGCGAGCGGCCTGCTGGCGCTCAGTCTTGCTGCGGCGACGATCGCTGCAGCCGACGAGGCGCCGAGCCGGACTGGCGTCGACGCGCCGGAGCTGGCGGCGCTCGGCCAATATGCCGTGGGCGTGCGGTCAGTCACGCTGGTACACCGCGACCAGGTCGACCTCAGCACGATCGATCCCCAGACCGGGATCCCGGCGATGCGCGATCGCAGCCTCAAGGTCGAAATCTGGTATCCGGCCAAGGCTGCGGCAGGGGCGGCGCCTGTCATTTACGAAGACGCGATGGAGTCCGAGCCGCCTGCCCCACCCGCGAAGTTCAGGATCCAGGGCCTTGCGCTGCGCGATGCGAAACCCGACGGCGGCCACTATCCGCTCGTGATCGTGGCGCACGGCTACGGCAACGTGCCGATCGCAATGAGCTGGCTCACGGAGAACCTCGCGTCCAAGGGCTACGTCGTCGCCGCGATCCGGCACGAAGACATGTACCTGAACCCGGCCGGGTTTGCGCAAGCCACCCTGCGCCGCCCGCTCGATATCGCGTTCGTCGCGCGGGAATTGCAGAGTTCCCTCGGCAAGTCCGGCGAAGTCGATCCCGCGCGCACCGCGCTGATCGGCTACTCGATGGGGGGCTACGGCGTGCTGGCCGCCGGTGGCGCCACGCTCGATCCCGCGGGCGGCCTCGTCACTCGCGTTCCGGGTGGACTCCTGGCGCCGTACGCACGTGGCGGCGCACTGAGCGCTGCACTCGTCGTGCCGGCCGTGAAGGCAATCGTCGCCTTCGCACCGGCGGGCGGCGCGTTCGGCGCATTCGGCGCGGCGGGCATCGCAGGCATCAAGTCGCCGCTGCTGCTGATCTCGGGCGACCACGACCTCACCGTCGATTACACGAGCGGCGCGCGCGCGTACTTCGACCAGGCGATCAACTCGAATCGTTACCTGCTCACGTTCCTGGGCGGCGGTCACGCAGTCGGCCTCGGCCCGGCGCCGCCCGAGATGCGGACGGACCTGTGGAACCAGGACTGGTTCGAGGATTCGGTCTGGCGCAAGGATCGCCTGATCAGCATCAGCCTGCACTTCGTCACGGCATTCCTCGACCGCTACGTGAAGGACGACGCCAGCCGCAGCGCCTACATCGATGGCCTGGTCGTGGAGTCGAGCGCGGGCAGATGGGACGCACCCCAGGGGACTCCGTGGAGCGCCCGCAGTCCGGGCGGCGACGTCACGCTGTGGAAAGGCTTCCAGCGCAGGCACGCCACCGGACTCAGCCTGGTGCATGCGGAGGCGAACTCGACGCCGCAGTGACGGCCGGCGCCCCGCCCCGGCGAATGGGTGCACAGGGAATCCTCCCGCATGCAGAATGCGGGACGCGAGAACAAGGAAATCCCGGTCTACGCTGTGGCGTCGTCCGGGCATGATCAGGCCTGCAAGGGGGACTCCAGATGCGCATCCGGTTGATTGTGATGGTCGTTGTGTCCGCCATGACCGGCCTGGCGACGCCTGCTGCCCGCGCGGCGGAAC
>JAOUGW010000075.1 GCA_029865465.1 Gammaproteobacteria bacterium | reverse complement strand
ACCGCGACTGGCAGCGGGAGAAGTCGCGCCTGCTCCGCAAGAGGGGTTAGGGGATGGGGGTTGGGGGATAGTCGGAGGTGCAGATGCACCGGACGCAACGACCTCATCTCCGACTATCCCCCAACCCCCAACCCCTATCCCCTTGTAATCGGCGGCATTAGCTCTACACTGGGGGTGTTCACGGGGGCGACCGGTTTCGACGTGGGTCGCGAAACTCCATGTGCATGCCGAGGTGCAGGATACCTCGTTAAACCACTTGCAAACTATTAGTTGCCAACGACGACAACTACGCTCTAGCGGCTTAATCCCGCTTAACCCCCGACTGGCGTGTGCTTGTGCATCCAGACCCGGGGGACGCGCTCACAAGCTCGCGTGTCCAGTGTGCTGAGGGCTGGCTCGCTAAAACGTTCCTGAGCTGGTCGGTCATCTTCCCTGCCGCTTGGGTAGTGAACGACGAGAATCAAAAAGACGGCTAAGCATGTAGGTCCTGGAATGTAGGGCTTGCGGACGCGGGTTCGATTCCCGCCGCCTCCACCAGCAAGCGCCCCCGGCCGCAAGGCCGGGGGCTTCTTTTTCAGTGAATCGCGACGACGTCGACCGGCGTGCCGTTCAGCACCGCCGTGCCCGTGAGCGCATCAATACGGCGGTCGTCGATCAGGTCGTTGATGCTCACGCCGGCGTGAGCGCTCGCGACGCCGAGCCGCACACCCGCGCGCCCGTGACCCCACCCGTGCGGCAGGCTGACCACGCCCGGCTGAATGTCCGGCGTGATTTCCACGGCCACTTCGACCGTCCCCACGCGCGATGTGACACGCGCGATCGCGCCGTCGTCGAGGCCTCGCTCCGCTGCGTCGTCCGGGTGCAGCATGAGCGTGCAGCGCGGCTTGCCTTTCACCAGGCGCCGGCTGTTGTGCAGCCATGAATTGTTGCTGCGCACGTGGCGCCGCCCGATCAACGACAGCGACGGCACGGGTTCGTCGAGCGCAGTCACGGCGCGGCCGAGATCCGTGACGAACATGGCCGGGGCAAGATCGATGCGGCGGTTCGGCGTCGCGATACGACGCGGAAACGCGGCCTCGAGCGCACCGAGGTCGACGCCGTTCGGCGCATCGACCAGGCGCTGCAGGGTCAGGCCCACCGGACGACGATCGGGCGCGCGCATGAGCTGGCGCAAGGCACCGAAGCCAGGCAGCGCGGCCAGCAGTTGCATCTTCCCGGCATTCGGCACGCCATAGCGCCCCGTCCTGAGCATCCAGTCGAGCGTTCCGTCGGGTCCGAGGCGCCGCGACATCACGTCCTTCACTCTCAGCGACACGCGCCCTGCTACGGAACCCGGCGCCTTGCGCAGGCGTCGCGCGATCTCCGCGAGGATCTCGTGATCATGCAGGGAACCCGCGGGCTTCGGGAACAGCGGCGGCGAGTACTTGGCGACGTTGCGCACCGCGAAGCCGCTCAGCGCGATGTCGTAGTGACTGTGCTCGAGTGGACTCGTCGGCGGCAGGATGAGGTGCGCATGGCGCGACGATTCATTCAGGTACAGGTCGATCGACACCATGAACTCGAGCTGCGCGAGAGCCGCGTCGAGTTGTCCGCCGTTCGGCGTCGACAGCACCGGATTGCCCGCGAACGTGAACAACGCCCGCACCTGCCCCTCGCCTGGCGTCGTGATCTCCTCCGCCAGCGCCGCCACGGGCAGCTCGTTGGAGAACTCCGGCAGCTTGCGCACGCGCGAGTGGAACCTGCCGTAGTGGCCGCGCGAACCGTAGGCGCGCGTAAGGTCCACGGCCGGCTCGGCGAACATCATGCCGCCCTCGCGATCCAGGTGCCCCGTGACCGCATTCAGGCAATAGATCAGCCACAGCGTGAGTCCACCGAACTCCTGCGTGCACGCACCCACGCGCCCGTAGACGAGCGCACGCGGCGTGTTCACCAGGTCGTGCGCCAGCGCGACGATCCGCGAAAGCGGCAGGCTGGTACGGGCCGCGAGCGCCTGCGGGTCGAATTCGAGCACGGCCTGGCGCAGGGCGTCGAGTCCATCGACATGCGGCGCGAGGTGCGCCAGGTCGATCCGGCCTCGCTCGAACACTTCGTGCAGCAGGGCGAGCAACAGGTAGACGTCGGTGCCGGGCCGGATGCCGAAGTACTCGTCAGCGATGGCCGCGGATTCGGTGCGCCGCGGATCGATGACGACGAACCGCCCTCCGCGCGCGCGCAGAGCGTCGATGCGTTTCTCGAAACCCGGGGCTCCCATGATCGAGCCTGCCGACGCGACCGGGTTGCCACCGATGCAGACGAACAACTGCGTGCGATCGACGTCCGGCACGGGCATGAGGAACTGGTGCCCGAACAACGCCCATGACGCCACCATGTGCGGCAACTGGTCGACGCTGGTGGCTGAGTACAGGTTTTTCGTGCGCAAGGCGCGGATGAAATCGCCGATGCCGAGCATCGCGCCGAGGTTGTGGACCGTCGGGTTGCCGGCGTAGATCGCGACCGCGTCGTTGCCGTGACGTGCGCGAATGCCGGCGATACGCGCTTCGATCTCGCCGAATGCCGCGTCCCAGGAGATCTCTTCCCAGCCGCCTGGCGTGCGCCGCAGCGGCGTGCGCAGCCGGTCAGGATCCTCGTGCAGGTCCTTGAGCGCGACTGCCTTGGGGCAGATGTGCCCGCGGCTCAGGACGTCGTCGCGATTAGGCTTGATCGAGAGCACCTCGCCGTCGCGGTGCTCGACCACGATGCCGCACATCGCCTCGCAGAGGCAGCAGGTCCGGTGATGCAATCCCGCGCTGGTCATCGACGGCCCCCTGTGTCTGCGCACGATCAGGCCGCCGGACGCCTCAGCACGCCGAGCCCTGCGAACAGCAGGAGCACCGCAAACCCGGCGGAGCCACCACCACTGTTGTTCTTCTTCTGGCCGCACCTGACGTTGCCAGCCACGGTATCGCCCGCGAGGCTGTAGCGGAAAACCGTGCCGTAGCTGCAGCTGCCGGTACTGGTGGCGACGCCGACGAATACTCCTGTCGCCGTCTCGAGCAACTTGCTCGACGGCACCGAGCCATCCTTGCCATCGAAGCTGTAGAGACGCGAGAAATTGGTGCCGGCCCGATCGATCGCGAAGATCGTCCCGAACGCGGTCGTAGCGCCGGACGTGTTCACGCCGCCGGAGGAGGTCACGCCGTAGAGTTTACCGCTGCTCGCAATCGTCAGCTCAGCGACCGGACGTGCGCCATCGGCGCCGGCGAAGGAATGCAGCACCGTGAACGTGGAGCCGTCCGCCGGGACCGCGAAGATGACGCCGTTGCCGTCGGTTCCGCCCTGCGCGGTCGTGCCGTATAAGAAGCCGTCGCCACCGTCGAGCAGTCCCCCGAGCGGTGTGGCTCCGTCCGCGTTCTCGGCCAGCCCCGTCGCGGTGTCCGTGGTGGTCGCGCTGAATGCATGCAGAACCTGGAAACCCGTACCGTCGAACGCGATGCGGAAGACCGTGCCTCGGCCGTTCGCGCCCCCCTGCGAGGCCGTGCCGTAAAAGAGGTTGTCGGCGCCTGCCACGAGCGGGCCCGTCGGTGCCGCGCCGTCGACCGTCACGGTGAGGCCGGAAGCAGCGCTGGAGGTCACCGCCGCAAAACTGTGCAGCAGCCTGAAATCTGCGCCGTCGCGCGAAATCTTGAAGATCGTCCCGGTGCCGTTCGGACCGCCCGCGCGTGCAACACCGTAGAGATAGCCATCCGCGCCCTCGACGAGTTCCGCCTCCGGATACGCGCCGTTGGTGTTGATCGGGTTCGAGTCCTGGTTCGTCGCGGTGACCGACGCGAACCGGTGGATGATCTGGAAGCCCGTGCCGCCCGGGCCGATCTTGAATATCGTGCCTGCCCCGTCCAACTGCCCGGCCTTGCCGAACTTGGTCGTACCGTACAACAGTCCATCGCTGGCCAGCACGAGGCCGCCGGCGGGTGACAGCGCATCGTCCGCCTGGAGCTGATAAAGCGTGCGAACGTCGGAGCCGTCCAGCGTCGTGCGGTAAACGACGCCGCCGGTGATCGACGTGGCCGGGCTCGCGACACCGTACAGCGCGCCGTCTGCGCCTTGCACGAGGTTGCCAACCGGGTTCGAGAGGCTGAAAGCGACGATTGTCGAAACGGCTGGGTTCGTCTGGGCATGGCCGGCCACGGCGAACATGCCCAGCGCGACGAGCGCCAATGCTGAACGGATACGGGACATCGGATCGGTGACTCCGGGGCCCGGCGGACGGCCGGGCAAGCTGACTGGTCGTGGATTGTGCCGCACTTCGCCCCCTCCCGCCAAAGTGGGAGAATGCGCGCCCCTGCTGTGACACCCCGCCCTTGATCCAGTTCCGGCAACTGACCCTGACGCGCGGCGTACGCCGGCTGATCGAGGACGCCTCGCTGCAGATCCATGCGGGCTGGCGGGTCGGCGTCGTTGGCGCCAACGGCAGCGGCAAGTCGAGCCTGTTCGCGCTCCTGCGCGGCGAAATCCAGAGCGAGACCGGCGATTGCGAGATTCCGCGCGACTGGCGGGTGGCGTCCGTGGCGCAGGAAACACCGCCGCTGCCGCAGCCGGCGATCGAATTCGTGCTCGACGGCGACGAGGAGCTGCGACGCGTCGAGCGCGCGATCACAGCCGCGGATGCCGCGCACGACGGCCGGGCACTCGCTGAACTGCACGCCCGGCTCGAGGCGATCGACGGCTACAGCGCCAGGGCCCGGGCCGCGGCCCTGCTCGCCGGTCTCGGCTTCGAAACGGCGGACCTGCAACGGCCCGTAGCCGACTTCTCGGGTGGCTGGCGCATGCGCCTGAACCTGGCACAGGCGCTGGTGAGCCGGGCCGACCTGATGCTGCTCGACGAGCCCACCAACCACCTCGACCTCGACGCCGTGGTCTGGCTCGAGCGCTGGCTCGCGGGCTACCGCGGCACGCTGCTGCTGGTCTCGCACGACCGCGACTTCCTCGACGGCACCGTCACTCACGTCGCTCACCTCGAGCGCGGCGCGCTCACGCTCTACACCGGCAATTACAGCGCTTTCGAGACGCAACGCGCCGCGCGTCTCGCCGTGCAGCAGGCAATGTTCGAGAAGCAGCAGCGCGAGATCGCGCACATGACGAGCTTCGTCGAGCGGTTCCGCGCGAAAGCGAGCAAGGCACGACAGGCGCAGAGCCGCCTCAAGGCGCTCGACCGGCTCGAGCACATCGCTGCCGCGCACGTCGACTCGGCGTTCGATTTCGAATTCCCCGTGCCACTGCGTGCGCCCGATCCCCTGCTGACGCTCGAAGACGCGGCACTGGGCTATGGCGACCGCGCGGTCCTGCGCGACGTGCAGCTGTCGCTGCGTCCCGGCACCCGACTCGGCCTGCTCGGCCCGAACGGCGCGGGCAAGTCCACGCTGATCAAGGCGCTCGCTGGTGGACAGGCGCTGCTGGCAGGCCGACGAGTCGCAGGCCACGGGCTGGAAACGGGTTACTTCGCGCAGCACCAGGTCGAACAGCTGCGCGGCGACGAGTCACCGCTGCGCCACCTGACCCGGCAGGATCCGCCCGCGAAGGAACAGGACCTGCGCAACTACCTGGGTGGTTTCGATTTTCGCGGCGACATGGCCGACGCGCCGGTCGAGCCGTTCTCGGGCGGCGAGAAATCCCGGCTGGCGCTGGCTCTGCTCGTGCGCAAGCGGCCGAACCTGCTGCTGCTCGACGAGCCCACCAACCACCTCGATCTCGAAATGCGCCATGCCTTGACGCGGGCGCTGGCTGGATACGAGGGCAGCCTGGTGCTGGTGTCGCACGATCGCGCGCTGCTGCGCACCATCTGCGACAGCTTCATGCTCGTGGCCGATGGCCGCACCGTTCCGTTCGACGGCGATCTCGAGGATTACCTGGCCTGGCTGACGGCGCGGCGTGAATCCGCGCCGCAGGAGGCCGTTGCAGCGGGCACGGCCGAATCGAAAGAGAACCGGAGGGCGCAACGCGAGACGGCGGCCGCGGCACGTCTGCAGAAACTTGCACGCCGTCGTCCGCTGGTGAAGGAGTCGACGCTGCTCGAGACACGGATGTCGCAGCTCGAGGCCGAGCGCAGGGCACTCGAGACCAGGCTCGCGGACGCTGAATTCTATGCGCAGACGCCGCCCACCGAGGTGCAGTCCACGAGCCGCCGGTGCGCTGAAGTCATCATCGAGCTAGGCGAAGTCGAGGAACGGTGGCTCGAGGTGCACGCGGAGCTGGAAGAGATCGGGGACGCGTGAGGAAGGAGTTTGTCCGACTATCCCCTATCCCCTATCCCCTATCCCCTATCCCCTATCCCCTGGTCGTGAGCACGACTTTGCCGACGGCGCGTCGCTGTTCCAGCGCTGCGAAGGCTGCGGGATAGCCGTTCAGCGGGTGGACCTCGCCCACGACCGGCCGCAGCTTGCCTGCCTCGAACAGCTGCCACAGCTCGCGCACGTTCTGCAGCTGCACCTGCGGCTCGCGCTGCGCGAAGCTGCCGAAGAACACTCCCACCAGGGACGCACCCTTCAGCAGCAGCAGGTTCATCGGGATCTTCGGGATGTCGCCCGCCGCGAACCCGACGACGAGGTACCGTCCCTTCCAGGCCAGGCTGCGCACCGCAGGCTCGGCATACGGCCCGCCGACCGCGTCGTAGACGACGTCCACGCCCTTGCCGCCGGTGATTTCCTTCACCCGCTCGCGCAGGTCCTGCGTGGAGTAGTTGACCAGGTGGTCGGCGCCGATGCCGCGCGCGACCTCGAGCTTGGCATCGGTGCTCGCCGCCGCGATCACCTGCGCACCCATCTGCTTCGCCAGCTCGATGGCGGTCGTGCCGACGCCGCTCGCGGCACCCAGCACCAGCATCGTCTCACCCGCGGCAAGCTGCGCGCGCTGCTTGAGCGCGTGGTAGCTCGTGAAGTACGTGAGGCAGATGCCGCTCGCCTGCTCGAAGCTGAGCGTAGCAGGCATCGGCAGCAGTCGCTCCTGCCGGACGACAGCGCGTTCCGCCGCACCGCCGCCACCCGAGTATGCGACGACGCGATCGCCTGCCTTGTAGCGCGTCACGCCCTCGCCGACTGCAGCGATCACGCCCGCAAGCTCCAGGCCCGGGATGAATGGCAGCGGCGGCCTTTCCTGGTACAGCCCGCGCAGCATCAGCACGTCGGGAAAATTCAACGCCGTCGCCGCGACGTCGACCAGCACCGATCCCGGCGTGAGCGCGGGCTCCGGCCAATCCTGCTCCAGCCGCAGACCTTCGATGCCCGTGAGTGCATGGCAGACGAGCGCTTTCATCGTGACTCCTCGGATTCTGCGTGACCGGACTGCACGGCGGGCGTCGCGCCCCAGTCGGCCTGGGCGAGCGCGGCATCGAGATCGTCGTGGTAACCGCCCGGCCCGACGAGATCGAGCAGGCCGGCCTTGTCGAGTTTCGCCTTCACGCGCGGGTTGGCTCCGCACAGGATCACGTCGACGCCGCGGCGCGTGAGGTCGCGCAGCGCTTCCTCGAGGCTCTGGATCCCGGTGATGTCGATGAAGGGCACGCGCCGCAGCACCAGGACCAGCCGCCGTGGATCGGTGTGCGTCTGCGCCAGCGAGCGTTCGAAGGTGTCGACCGCGCCGAAAAAGAACGGACCATCGATGGAATAGACCATGACGCCGGGAGGCAATCGCGACCATTGGCGCCGCTCGAGCGCCACGTCGAGCTCCGCGCCCTCGAGCGGCGACACGTCGACCGCCGTCGACATGCGGCGCAGGAACTGGAACATCGCGAGGATCACGCCCACGTTCACGGCGAGCACGAGATCCGAGAAGACCGTCAGGAAGAACGTGATCAGCAGGACGGCCACGTCGGCACGCGGTGCGCGACGCACCATGCCGGCGAAGTGCGGCACCTCGCTCATGTTCCAGGCGACCACGAACAGCACTGCGGCGAGCGCAGCCAGCGGCACGTGCTGGGCCAGCGGCGCCAGGAACAGCAGCACGAGCACCAGCGTGAGCACGTGAGCGACGCCCGCCAGGGGTCCGGTGCCGCCGTTGCGCACGTTGGTCGCGGTGCGGGCGATCGCTCCAGTCGCGGCGAAGCCGCCGAACAGCGGCGCCGCAAGGTTGGCGACGCCTTGCCCGATCAGTTCCTGGTTCGAATCGTGGCGCGTGCCTGCCATCCCGTCGGCGACGACGGCGGACAGCAGTGATTCGATCGCGCCCAGCATTGCGATCGTGAACGCGGGCCCGATCAGTTCCAGCACCCGCGGCAGCGTGATTTCTGGCAGCGAGAGGTTCGGCAGCCCGCGCGGGATGCCGCCGAACTCGGTGCCGATCGTCGCTACGCCCCCGAATTGGAACGTCGCCTGCAGCGCCGTCGCGATGATCAACGCCACGAGCGGACCTGGAACCCGCTTCAGCCCGGGCAGTCTTGACGAGAACAGGACGGCGACCAGACTCAGCACGGCAATCCCGGTGGTGGGCCCGTGCAGCTGCGGCATGGCCTGCAGCAGCAGCCACACTTTCTCGTGGAAGTGCTCGCCGCCGGTCACGGGCAGGCCCAGGAAGTACCGCCACTGGCCGACGAAGATGATGACGCCGATGCCCGCGGTGAAGCCCGTGATCACGGGATCGGGTATGAAACGGATGATGCCGCCCATGCGCGTGAGGCCGAGCGCCAGCAGCATCGCCCCGGCCATGAACGTGGCGATCTGCAGGCCGTCGATGCCGTGCCTGGCGGTGACGCCGGCGAGGATCACGACGAAAGCGCCGGTGGGTCCTGCAATCTGCAGGCGACTGCCGCCGAGCAGCGTGACCAGTCCGCCGGCAATGATCGCAGTGTAGATGCCCTGCTCTGGCTTGGCCCCGGACGCGATCGCGAAGGCCATCGCGAGCGGCAACGCGACGACGCCGACGACGAACCCGGCGATGAGGTTGCGCAGCCAGTGCTCGCGCCCCAGCAGTCCGGCCCGCCAGGCCTCGCGAATCGCAATCATGCCCTGATCAGGTGCGGACCGAGTTCGTCGAGGGTGTGACACCCGAGCAGCGTCATGGCGCGCTCCATCTCGACGCGCAGCAGGCTGAGCGCGTGGGACACGCCCGCCTCGCCCCCCGCCGCCAGGCCATAAAGGGCTGCGCGTCCCAGCATCACGGCGTCGGCCCCGAGCGCGACGGCCTTGAGCACGTCGGACCCGCGACGGAACCCGCCGTCGACGATGATCGACAACCGGTCGCCCACCTCCGCCGCGCACTGGCCGACGAGTTCGATACCGGTCACGCAGGAATCGAGCTGCCGTCCACCGTGGTTCGAGAGCACGATGCCATCGGCGCCCGCCTCGACGCTGCGCTTCGCATCCTCGACGCACAGGATGCCCTTCAGCACCAGCTTGCCCTTCCAGCGGCTGCGCATGCGCTCGATATCGTCCCAGGCGAGCGTCGGGTTGATCTGCGTGCCCATGAACCGCACGCCCTGCAACGCCGATCGCGCGCCGGCAGGCAGGAACTCGGTCAGGTTCGAAAACTCCGGGGCGCCGTGGGGCAACATCACCTGCCACAGCCAGCGCGGATGCAGCAGGACGTCGAGCACGCTCGACGGGCCCAGCTTGAGCGGGCGCGAATAATTGCGCTGGTCCCACTCGCGCGCACCGAGCGCCGGCACGTCGACCGTCACGACGAGCTTGTCGCAGCCCGCCGCCTGCGCGCGTTCGATCAGCCGGTCGGAGGTCTTCTGGTCCTTGAGCGGATACAGCTGGAACCACGCGGGCCGCTGCAGCTGCGGATTCAGCGCCAGGACATCGTAATTGCTGACGGTGCTCAGCGTGAAGGCGATGCCCGCGGTGTCTGCGGCCCTGGCCAGCGCCAGGTCGCCCTGCGGCCACACCATCCCGTTGAAGCCCGTGGGCGCGATGATCAGCGGCAGGTGCAGCGAGTCGCCGAGGACTTCGCGCGACAGGTCGGGCAGACCCGTGCCGACGAGCATGCGCGGCAGCCACGTGATGCGCTCGAAGATGGTGCGGTTGCGCTTCAGCGACACTTCGTCCTCGGCGCCGCCTTCGAGGTACTCCATTTCGAACCGCGGCAGCCGGTACTGCGCGACCCGCCGCAACTCCTCGATCGAGAGCGCGCGGCGGTAGTCCGCGCCAGCGTAGTACCGTCGCGTCATCGGCGTGCGCCGTCCTGCACCATCTGGGTGATCTTCGTGGCAGTCTCGAGCGCGCGCAGGCCGTCCTCGCCGCTGACCACCGGTGGCGTGCCTTCGCGAATGGACCGGAGGAACGCCTCGATCTCGAACTTGAGCGCGTCGCCCTGGTCGTACGTGCGCTCCTCGATCAGCACCTGGCCCTTCGGCACGTCCGCGCCCGCGGGCGGCTTGCGCACGATCGTGAGCACTTTCTGCTGCAGGTCGATCGAGATGTACGCGTCGTCCTGGAACAGGCGCAACTTGCGCTCCATCTTCATGCTGACGCGGCTCGCCGTCGTGTTCGCCACGCAGCCGTTGGCATAACGGATGCGGGCATTGGCGATATCGAGGCCGGCCGAGAACACCGACGCGCCCACCGCATCGATCGACGCGATCGGCGCACCCACGAGGCTCTGGATCAGGTCGATGTCGTGGATCATGAGATCGAGCACGACATTGACGTCCGTGCCCCGCTCCTTGAACGGCGCGAGCCGGTGCGACTCGACGAACCGCGGCGTACCGAGCGTGCCCGCGAGCGCGAGGATCGCGGCGTTGAAACGCTCGAGATGGCCCACCTGCAGGACGCGACCGACGCGAGCTGCCGTGTCGACGAGACTGCGGGCTTCCTCGAGCGTCGTGGTGATCGGCTTTTCGACGAGCACGTGGATGCCGCGCTCGAGGCACTCCTTCGCGATCGGATAATGCAGCGGGGTCGGCGTCGCAATGCTCACCGCGTCGATCGCGCCGAGGACGTCGCGGTAGTCCGCCACCGCGCGGCAACCGGTTTCGGCGGCGACCTGCTCGCGGCTCGCGGCGCTCGCGTCGACGACGGCGACGAGCTCCGCCGCAGGCAGCGCCGCGTATTTCTGCGCGTGGAACCGGCCCAGGTATCCCACGCCAATGACCGCGGTTCGTACTTTCTGCATGTTCTGCGGCCCTTGGCTGCCCTTTGCGCCACGATCCCCGATGATACTCAATGGCAGGGTCTTGCGGCCGGTGCGTCTTGCCCTCACGATCAGCAGGCGGCCCGCGTGGCCGATCCACGACGGGACGAGACGGTGATCCATCCGCGCGGCGACAAGTTCTGGCTGCTGGCGGCCCTGGTGTTCGGCCTGCTGGTGCTGCCGTTGCTCGTGTACGTCACGGGCGCGTACGTGCTCGGCAGATACGCCGGCGGCGGCGTGGCCGCGTTCTTCGGCGGCTACCTGCTCGGCCTCGTCACCCTGCGCTGGGATTCGTGGGTGCTCGCGCTCGGGCCACTCGTCATCGTCGCGTCGTGGCGTATGCTTGGCCGGTGGGATTCCTCGTCACGGGGGTGAGCCTCGGGTCCAGGCATACAGCGCCGCCAGACCGGCCAGCGCAGCCCACATCGCCCCGACTGCCCAGTGCCGCCAGGCGGCCTCGCGCGCCTGGCCGATGAAACTGACGGCCGCCAGCACGGTCAAACCGACGAAGATGGCCACGTATACCGCCAGCAGCGGCAATTCCTCGCGAAACCGCGGGGTTTCGCCCGACAGCACCAGGAACACGATCAGCGTCGCGCCCAGGCCGAAAGTCGTCGCCACCGACGACCCGAGCACGATGGCGGTCAATACAGTGAGGGGTCGCACGAATTCGCTCGCTCCAGGATGGTTGCGGCCCTTGCTTGGGTGCCGCGGTGTCTCTAGCCTAGCGTTCCGGCGGAGCCCTTACCGGCCGCCGTCCAGTCCGACGTCCGTCAAGGAATTCTCAAGTGTATCAGCCTGTTGAACAGGGGCCGCCCCCGTCGTCGCCCGCCCCTGCAGCCCGCCGCGGGGTCAACCGCGCCGGCGCGGCGGTGCTGGTCGCCCTGCTGCTCGCCGTGGGCACGCTGCTGCTCGGCACGGCCCGGTCACCGACGGCCACGGCCAATGCCACGACCACCACCGATTTTGCGCCGACCGAGCGGCACGCCAAGGTCGCCCGGCTCGTGAGCAGCATGTTCGAGCGCTCGCACTACCGGCAGGCCCCGGTCAACGACCCGGTCTCGTCGCTGGTGCTCGACCGCTACCTCGAATCGATCGACGGCAGCCGCAGCTACTTCCTGGCCAGCGACATCCAGGACTTCGAGAAGTATCGCTACGAGCTCGACGACGCCATCACCACCGGCAAGCTCGAGCCCGCCTTCGCGATCTTCAACCGGTTTCAGCAACGCAACCGCGAGCGCATGGCTTACGCGATCAAGCTGCTCGACACCGAGCCCGACTTCAAGCTCGACGAGTCCTTCGAGTTCGACCGCGAGCACGCGCCCTGGCCAGCGTCCAGGGACGAGCTCGACGAACTCTGGCGCAAGCGCGTCAAGAACGATGCCCTCTCGCTGATGCTCGCGGACAAGACCTGGGCCGACACGCGCGACGTGCTCAGGAAGCGCTACGAGCGGGTCGCGAAGCGTTCCGAGCAGATCACGGCCGACGACGTGTTCGAGAACTTCATGAACGCGTTCGCCCACGTCTTCGACCCGCATTCGAGCTATTTTTCGCCGCGCAATTCCGAGGAATACCGTATCGCGATGAGCCTGTCCTACGAGGGCATCGGCGCGTCGCTGCAGTCGATCGACGACTACGTGACCATCATGGAAATCCTGCCCGGCGGTTCGGCGCAGCAGAACGGCGAGCTCAAGGTCAACGACCGCATCCTCGCCGTGGGCCAGGGCAAGGACGGCAAGATGGTGGACGTCGTCGGCTGGCGTCTCGACGACGTCGTGCAGCTGATCCGTGGCCCGAACGGCTCGTTCGTGCGCCTGCAGATCCAGCCGGCCAATGCGCCCCCG
>JAOUGW010000074.1 GCA_029865465.1 Gammaproteobacteria bacterium | reverse complement strand
GCGAAGTTACAATATAAGTAGGACAATAGGACAAGCGGGGGGCGAGTGAAGACCGCTCATGCCGATGTTGCCCCGTAGCAACAGTCAGTCGGCGTCGGGCTCTGCTAGCATTCGCCGAGCCGCTCCCTGCCGATTCATCACCACTGCCCGCCGCGCACCGGACCTCACTCAAGTCTTCCGACCCTCGCGGCCATGGCACGCAAAGACATTTCGTTCACGGCAAAGGATGCGGCGCTCCGCGAGGACGTCCACACGCTCGGCGCTCTCGTGGGCGAAGTGCTGCGGGACCAGGGCGGCGACGCCCTTTTCGAGGAAGTGGAGGGTGACCGGCAGGTTGCGATCCGCCGGCGCGACGGCGACCCGGAAGCCGCGGTGCAACTGGTCGTGCGGGCCGACAGCCGGTCGGCGGAGCAGGCTGCCGAACTGATCCGCGCGTTCGGCACGTGGTTCCAGATGGTCAACATGGCCGAGAAGGTGCACCGCGTCCGCCGCCGGCGCCAGTACCTCAACGACAGCAGCACCCGCCAGCCCGGCGGCCTCGCCGATTGCTTCGAGAAACTGCGCTCGATCGGTTACAGCCTGTCACAGGTAGTCGAGCTGCTCGGGCGCCTGAGCATCGAGCCTGTCTTTACCGCCCACCCCACGGAATCCACGCGCCGTACCCTGCTGCGCCAGCAGCAGCGCATCGCGAACCTGCTCCTGACGCGGCTCGATTCGTCGCTGACACCGGTCGAGCGCCGCACGACGCTCGAGCGGGTGCGCGGCGAACTCACTACCGGCTGGCAGACTGCCGACAATTCGCGCGAGAAGCTCACGATTGCGGACGAACGCGAGCACGTGCTCTTCTTCCTCGTCGAGGTCGTGTACGAGGTCATCCCGGTCTTCTACGAGGAGATCGAGGATTCGCTGGTGCTCATCTTCGGTGACGAAGCACGCAGTGCGAAGGTGCCGGAGCTGCTGCATTTCGGCTCGTGGGTCGGCGGCGACATGGACGGCCTGCCGGACGTGCACGCCAAGACCATCCGCGAGAGCTGCGCCCGTCATCACGCGCTGATCGTCAATCGTTACTTCCTCGAGGCGCAGCGGCTGGCTGAGAAGCTGAGCCAGAGCGAGCGGCGCACGCCGAACATTCCGCAGGCACTGCACGATCGCATCGAGCACTACAAGTCGGTGGTGCCGGCTGCGCGGGCGAGTGCGCCGTCCGGACATGACGAGATGCCGTACCGCGTGCTGCTCGGCCAGATCGCGGAACGGTTGCGCGCCACGTACGACCACCGCTCGGGCCAGTACGAGCGCGTCGAGCAGCTGACCGACGACCTGCAGATCATCGCGAACAGCCTCGAGGCCAACCGCGGCCGCTACGCCGGGCTGTTCCTCATCCGTCGCTTCCTGCGTCGCGTGCGAACCTTCGGGCTGCACCTGGCGACACTCGACGTGCGTCAGAACGCCGAGGTGCACCGGCAGATCGTAGGTCGCGCCCTCGCGGAACCCGGCTGGGATACGCGTCCGGCCGCGGAGCGCATCGAGCGGCTGCGGGACGCGCTGGCCCGCGACGAATCGCCGCCCGAAGTGCTCGAGGCCGCCGGCAAGCGCGCGCTCTGGGTGTTCGAGGCGATGGACTACTGCCGGCACCGGTACGGCCAGGCCGCGGTCGGCTCGTACGTCGTCAGCATGGCCCGCGACCTTGACGACGTGCTCTCCGTGCTGCTGCTGGCCCGTTGGGCAGGCCTCGTCGACAGCGCCAGCGGCCAGGTCTCCCTCGACGTCGCGCCGCTGTTCGAATCGGTGGCCGCGCTCGACGCGGCCGGGTCGACACTGGCGCGCCTGCTGGCCGATCCGATCTATCGCGAACACCTGGCCGCGCGGGGCAACCGGCAGGTCGTGATGATCGGCTACGCCGACAGCAACAAGGAATCGGGGATCGCCTCCTCACGCTGGCTGCTGCGCAAGGCGCAGGCGGCCATGCTGGCTGCGTGCGAAACGGCCGGTGTGCGCCTGCTGGTGTTCCACGGCCGCGGCGGGGGAATCAGTCGCGGCGGCAGCCGGACCGAGGCCGTCGTGAGCAGCCTGCCCACGGCCGTCGCGGGCGGACAACTGCGCGTCACGGAACAAGGCGAGACGATCAACGACCGCTATGGTCTGCAGCCGATCTCGTTACGCACGTTTGAGAAGGGCCTCAACACCCTCGCCCTGGCTGTCGCGGGTGAGCGGCGCGAGACCGTCAGGGCGGGGTGGCAGGACGCGATGCAGTTGCTCTCGGACGCGAGCCGGACTCGTTACCGTGGTTTCGTGCACGACGATCCGGGCTTCTTCGAATTCTTCCAGGCGGTCACGCCCGTCGACGTGATCGAGCACATGCAGATCGGCTCGCGGCCCCTGGTGCGTGGCAGTGGCAGTGGCGTGGACACGATCCGGGCCGTGCCGTGGATGTTCGCGTGGTCCCAGAGCCGCCACATGCTGCCCGGCTGGTTCGGTGCGGGTACGGGCCTGGCGGCGGTCATCGACGCCCATGGGGAAGCGCTGGTCGGGGAGATGTACCGCGACTGGCCGTTCTTCGCGGGGCTGCTGGACGACGTCGAGATGCGGCTCGCCCGCGCCGACATGGACATCGCCTGGCACTACGAGCGCTTGTACCCGGGCGACGCCGAACGGTATTCCACGGTGATCCGGCAGGAGTACGAACTGACGCGCCGCCTCGTCCTGCAGTTCAAGGGCTGCGCGCGGCTGCTGGACGCCGAGCCCACGCTGCAGCGATCGATCTGGCTGCGCAACCCGTACGTCGATCCGATCCACCTGATGCAGGTGCAGTTGCTGCGCCGCTGGCGCGAAGCGGGCTCGCCGAACGGCAAGTATCGCGCAGGCGACGACCCGAACTGGCGGCTGTTCCCGGCGCTGGTGGCGTCCGTGAACGGCATCGCGCACGGCCTGCAGGGCACCGGCTGACGCAGGCTGCAGTTTTCCCTTGTTGACTGCGCAAGGCGTGAGGAATAGCGTCCCCAAGTCAGCCGCGACGGTGTCCGCCACCGGCGCTCCTCACGCCAACCAGATGCATAGGGAGATCGATTCACATGGCAGCGAAGAAGAAAGCGCGTCGTGCAGCGCCGCGCAAGGTCAGCAAAGCGAAGACCAGCAAGGTCAAGCGTAAAGTCGCAGCGAAGGCGAAGGCCACCAAGGCCCGGCGCAGGGTCGTCAGGAAGGCGAAGGTCGTCAAGGCCAGGCGCAAGGTCGCCAAGGCCCGCGGCACCGCCACCAGCCGTCGCGTCGCCGCCGTGAAGGCAGCCGCGCGCAAGGCCCCGGCCCGCACGCGTGCAGCCGTCAAGAAGGCCGTCGGCAAGTTGCCGCCGTCAGCCAAGCGCGCCCTGCGCAAGGCCGACCGCAACCTGCAATCGGCCAAGAAGAGCGTCGCCAAGGTGGTGAAGTCCGCGCAGAAGCAGGCTTCGAAGACCGCCGCGCAGGCCGGCTCGATGGTCAACGCCGCCCAGGCGTCGGCCGAGAAGCAGGCGACGGCGATGCTGGACTCGGCCAAGGAAATGGCGACCAAGGTCAGCGAGACGGTGCAGAGCGCCGTCGGCAACCTGGTGCCGGGCGAGAAGTAGCCTGGTTCCTTGAATCCGGCGCTCCCTCCCGCACCCCGGGAGGGAGTTCGCCTTGTTCCGGGGCGCGCCCTCAGCGCTGCCGCGGAAACCGTATCCGAGACGGCAGAGCCGTCACATAGTCCGGATAACTCTCTAGCATCCTGCACCCCTCACCGGGCGTGCGTCCGTACTGCTCGTCCCAGGGCAGCACGATCTCGATTTCGGCTGCGCTCGCTTCGACCATTTTCGGCAGGATCGGCGGCACGATCCGCGTGCGCTCGGCTGCGAGCATCGCGGCCAGGCCGCCATGTCTTGCGTGGCTGCTCCAGAGATCCTGCAGCGTGGCGCGGGTCGGCGGCGCCATCTTCATCTCGCCGCTCGCGAGGTGCGTGCGGACGTCGGCTTCGGTGAGCCACGCGTGGTGGGTGAGTTCGCCGCGATCGACGCTCGCTTCCTGGTCGGGCGGCACGGTCAGCGCGAAGAATCGCGTGTCGAAACGGCGGCTCTCGAAAGCCGGCGTGATCCAGTGCGACCAGTACACGAGCCGCTCGACGTCGAGCACGAGGTCCTCGTCGACGAGCATGCGCGCGAACTCGGTGGCATCTTCGGAGGCGGCCACGCGCCGTGCCGTGACGCGCGCGAGTCGCTGCGGGCCCCAGTGACCGCCGCCGCGCGGCCGCGCCAGCAGGACGCCCGCTTCCTCGAACGTTTCGCGGCAGGCTGCCATCAGCAGGCCGCGTGCCGTGTCGAGGGCTATCGATGCAGTGTCTGCGTCCGCCTCGACACGCAGCATGCGGGAGCCGGTGTCGGCGATTGTGGCCGGGTCGGAGCGGGCGGCCAGTTCGGGCGAGAGGTCCGACGCTTCCATGCGGCCGCCGGGAAACACCCACAGTCCGCCCATGAACGACAGGCCCGCCGCACGCTTGGTCAGCAGCACCTGCAGGCCGTCGCTGCCTTCCCGCAGCAGCAGGACCGTCGCGGCATGGGGAATCGGCGTCGTCACTGCGGAAGATTCAGGTGAGCTTGACCAGCTGCTTGCCGAAGTTCTTGCCGTGCAACATGCCGATGAACGCTGCCGGTGCGGCAGCCAGGCCGTCCGCGATCGACTCGCGGTACTTGAGCTTGCCGGTCGCGACGCCCTTGGCGAGTTCGCCGAGCGCCTGCGGCCAGAACTCGAGGTGCTCGGACACGATGAAGCCGCGCAATGACAGCCGGTTGACCAGCAGGGCGCGAGTGTTGTGGATGGCGATGTCGCCGCCTTCGTAGCCGGCGATGAGTCCGCAGATCGCGATGCGACCGAACGCATTCATGCGGGCCAGCGCGGCATCGAGGCCGACGCCGCCGACGTTCTCGAACAGGCAGTCGATGCCTTTCGGCGCGGCCTCCTTCAGCGCCGCGCTCATCGAGCGGATGTCCTTGTGCTCGCGATGGTCGACGCAGGCGTCGAAGCCGAGTTCGTCACGCACATAGGCGCACTTCTCGGGACCGCCGGCAATGCCGACCGCGCGGCAGCCAGCCATCTTGGCGAGTTGGCCCACGACCGAACCCACGGCGCCGCTCGCCGCGGAGACCAGCACCGTTTCACCGGACTTCGGTTGGCAGATCTGGTTCAGGCCGTACCAGGCCGTGACGCCGGGCATGCCGACAGGACCGAGATACGCCGAGAGCGGGACGTGCCTGGTCTCTACCTTGTTGAGGCCGGTGCCGTCCGAGACGCCGTATTCCTGCCAGCCCAGGAAACCTATGACGGCGTCGCCGGGGGCGAACTTCGGGTTCTGCGAGGCTTCGACGACCCCCGCCGTGCCGCCGAGCATCGTCTCGCCGATCGCCTGCGGCGCCGAGTACGACTTGGCGTCGTCCATGCGACCGCGCATGTACGGGTCGAGCGACAGGAAGTGATTGCGCACCAGGACCTCGCCGGGACCCACGCTGGGGACGGGTACACGCTCGAGACGGAAGTTGTCCGGCGAGACGGCGCCGCCCTGCGGGCGGCTGGCAAGAACGATGCGCTGGTAGGTCTGGGTCATGGTGATCGATGCTCCTCATGCGAAGGAGTATCTTCGCACGGGGAGCACCTGAGTGTTCGGTGTGGGCGGTTGCGGCTGGATTCCTGCGTCGGGCCCGGCTGTCAGTCCACTGATACCGTACCTATCGCTGAGCACGACGACGCTCGATCATCCGACCGGAATACGATGTTTGCTGGCACGGCATTGCAGTGCGCAGTGAATGTCCTGCCAAGATGTCGTGCGGTCACTTCTGCGCAAATCATCGCGACGCCATTTACATGGACCGGCCGGTCCAGTTGAATCGTGGCGGACCCGGCAGCGTGAAACTCAAGGGTCCCCGCAAGCGGGTCGCTTCCCACGACACTGGCCAGATCCCAAGGATCGGAAACGACGATTGATCCACGGCTCATAACTCGTCGACCTTCAGGATTCTTACTGGAACTTCACCAACAGCCGACCTTTCGGTGCCGCCGCCATGAAGAATAGTACCGTTGGGCAGCCTGTACGGGGCGACAGTCGACGGGGCTGAGAACGTTCCGCGTCTTACTTCGATCGTCGCTCGAATTTCAGGCAGATTCGGCAGCGCCAGACGCTGTCGTGCTCGTCCGGCCGTAGAATTGACGGCATCACTGACGTAATGAGTCCCCGCGCGCCCACCTCGCAGCAGGCCGGTCCTTTTCGTTGCATCCAGTTCGGCCCGCGACATGGCCCGCTGGACAATCTCTGTCATTGCCGATTCCGCGTTTCTAGTGGACTTCGCGGCCCTGCGCAACGCTTTCGCCGGCGACAGGATCGACTGGCACGGCTTGGCGACGTCGCAAACGGTGAAGCCGACATACAGGATGGCCGTGGCGTTGTCGCCCCGTCGCGCGGCGTCGTACGCATCCCTGGCGTCGTGGACCGGCGAGAGGATCAGTATGTCGACCGCGTTGATCCCGAGATCGATGAAGAAGCGCTCGAGGTTCTCCTGCGCGTACTCGTCGTCGACCAGCGTCTCTGCCCAGGTCGACGTCGGTACTCCGTCGCGTCCCGTTCCCGGCGCGCCTGCATACAGGATCGTGCCGCCGCAGGTGGGCGAGAATGTCCCGGCACCGCACAATCCCACGCCGTTCTGTGCTGACTGGCCGGGCAACGCGGTGGCCGGCGGCGGGGGCAAGCCGCCGTGGTTGAACAGGCCGTAGACCAGCGAAGAAAGAATCGAATCGACGACGAATTTGCCGACATAGATCGAAAGGCCGCCGTCAACGAGGTAACCCGTCGGATCCGTCGCGTTCAGCGGCCGATTGCCGACGTACGCATAGGGATTCAGCGACTGCGAGTCGGCCAGGTCGCCGATGAGCGGATCCGCCGAGAGGAATCGGCCGAGTGCCGGGTCGTACACGCGACCGTTCATGTGGACGAGCCCGACGTTGTCGAGCATCTCGTGCCCGGTGAAACCCTGGCGGGTCGTGTTCGCGATGCCCAGCCAGTCCGGCGCAGTTGCGGCACTCCAGTTGCTGCCGCGCCGGGTGCCGAATGTACCGAAGCTCTGTCTGGCAACTGTCGAGCCCGCCTCGTTCAGCAGCGTGTCGCTGCTGCCGAGGTGGTCCGGCACGACGTAGGTCGTGGACGTCGTGCCGTTCGAGTTGCGCGAGACGACGACGGTCGATCCGCCGGGCGTAGGCACGTAATGCCGCCAGTACGTCACGCCCGTGGAGGTCGTGGATTCCTTTTCGAGCAAGCTGCCGGCGTAGTGCGTCGTCTCGGTGCCGTTCTGGTAGCTCGCGACCTGCCGCCAGCGCTCGCGGTCGGGACCATAGGCGATCTGGGCCTGGTAACCCGGTTTGCGCAACGTGGTTGGCAGGTTGAACGAAGCCCAGTCCTGGGCCAGTCCGTTGCGCGACGCGAGGTTACCGTTGCGGTCGTATGTGAACGCTTCACTGCCGGCGGCCGTCACGGCGTGCGGCCGCGATGCATTGCCGTAGACGTAGCTGCCGATGTCCGATTTCTGCAGGACGTTGCCCGCTGCGTCGTAGCTCACCGACAGGTTCGTCGAACCGTTCAGCGTGGAGTTCGTCACGCGATCGAGCGCGTCGTACGTGAATGCTTCGGTCAGGGCCTGGTTCAGATCGCGTCGCTGCAGCAGGTTGCCGGCCGCATCCCACTGGTAGGCGAGATTCTGGCGGGCGCTGCCGGCACTGGCGGTGCCCGCCTGCCGCGCCGTCAGTCGCTGTGTCGCCAAGTCGTAACTCGATGATCGCGCGATGGCATTGCCCGCAAGCGATTCCTGCGTCGGCGAATCGAAATCGCTGACCGCGTTGAGCTTCCAGAGCGTGCGTGGCGTCGCCAGCGTGACGTCGTCGATCTGCGTCGGCGTGCCGAAGTTGTACGAGTAGCGCAGCCGGAGTCGAGCACCCGATTGACCCGAGGGCACCGGGCTGGTCGGATAAGTAAGCGTGTCGATCTCGCCGCTCGAGTTGTACGTGTAGTCGTACCGGTAGCCCTGGTCCGTCGTGATCGTGCGCGTGCTGACGCGGCCGAGGCCGTCGTAGGCAAGCGCCTCCGAGTAGCCGAGGCCGGCCTTCGACTGCAATCGACCGATATTGCGAGCGGCCGCCGACGAACCCCAGGTCCAGGTGCTCGTTCCCTCGGGTTCGGTGCGGGACACTCTGCGGCCGAGCGCGTCGTAGGCCGAAGCGAACGACCGCCCGTTCGCGTCGGTCCACGCGACGACTTCACCAAGCGAATTGCGCGTGAAGTTCCAGGCTCCTGCGTCCGCGTCCGACCATTGGGTGCGGAACCCGCGCACGTCGTAGGTGCCGGTCGAGACGGCCCCGATGGCGTCCTGGATGCGATTGAGGTGACCGAGTGAGTCGTAGTCGTACCGCGTCGTGCCGCCGGGCGACGGGTCTATCGCGCGACGCAGGTTGCCGGCGACGTCCACGAAGCGGGACCGCGAGCGGCCGAGGGCATCCGTGAGTGTCGTGGTCCGACCGGCGTAGGCGACGCTCGAATTGCGTACGGTTACGCCGGCCGCGTCGTAGTCGCGCTCGCTGAGCGTTCGACCGAGCGGGTCGAACGTGCGGATCGTGTGGCCGTTGGGGACGTTTGCATAGGGTCTCGATTCACGCGTCATGCGTCCCGCTGCATCGTAGTCATACGTCCGGTGCAACCAGGCTCCGAGCGCACCGTGGTACTCCTCCAGGCGCCGGCGCTCGTAGCCGTCGTAGTAGGAGTGGTGCTCGCGGATCAGCGCGCCGTCCGCCGCGTAGTTCCGGTCGTACACCAGGAAGCGAAGTTCACCCGTGCCCCAGCATCCGGTCGTGCCACACGACTGGAATGTCCACGTCCGGCGGGTGCCGTCGCTCGCCGTCTCGCTGACCCGGCGTCCGAATGGGTCGTGTGACCACGTCGTCGACAGCCCGTTCGGATCCGTGACGCGCGCAGGCACGCCGAAGTCGTAGCGCCACTCGTACGTCGTCGTTTCCGCCGCCGCGTTGGTCGCGGATTCAGGCAGCTGGCAGCGGCTGCCATAGTTGAAGCTCGCCGTCCTGGCCGGCATCGCCGAGCCGTTCGGGTTGGAGCCCACGGTGCGCACCGAGTTCAGGTTGCCGCAGCCGTCGAAGCCGAATGAGGTGATGACCTTCGAGGCGGGGTTGTTCGGTTCGATCACCTGCTGCGTGATCCGGCATGCGACCGGGTCGGTCACGTACGTGGTCGTCTGCGTCAGGGCGGGTTGGTCGGGCGCGGTGCTCGTCGTCGTGCGGCTGACGGGCAGACCCAGGCACCAGTTTCCCGACGGGTCATTCGCGTAACCGAGGCTCGACGTCGAGCGCCAGGCGCTGTTCAGGTGCGGCGAGTATGGGTCTCGATCCCACATGGTGGTCTGCACTTGCGTGGGACTGCCATAGCCATCGCCGTAGGTGAAGGTAGTCGCCGCTTCCGTCACCAGCGCGCCGTTGAGAACTCCGCCGTGCTCGAACTGCCTGGTGCTGGTGGACGCGACGAAAGGGAAGACGCGCTGTTCGCTTCCTGCCGTGCCCGCCGCCTGCAGCCCGAGGACCGCCTTCCACTGGCGCACGGGCGTCGTGCCGTTGGCCTGGAATACGTCGCGCTGCACGTGCATACCGGTGTACGGGAACGCTCGCGCTGCGGAGTCGAGCGTGACGAGGCCGGTGCGTGAGTCCTCGATGCGTTGTGTCGCGAATCCCTGGAAGCCCCGGCCTTGCAGGTTCAGCTGCGCGCCGGAGTACTGCAACCGGTTGCGGTAGGTGCCGCCCGTTCCGTCGGTTGCGCTGAATTCGCTCACGACGTACAGCGGGCCCTGGAAATCGGCGGCTGGAAAGACGGCGTCGTTCAGGCGCGTGTGGTTGCTGCGCGCGATCGAAACGTACGCCAGGTTCTGGCGCACGCCGAAGCCATCGACGAATGCCGTTGCCAGGTCGGTCGGCGCGGCCGGGCCCGCATGCAGCAGGTAGCGCAGGCGATTGCCGTTGTTGCCATCGCGGTATCCGAGATCCGTGAGTCCATCGCCGTCGGCGTCCAGGTCGAACCAGGCGGTGGAGGTGGGCGCGCTGATGCCCGTGCTGGCGGGCGCAGCCGCGCCTTCGCCGGTCGAGCGCACGACGAACCATTTTCGCGTCGCGGCGTCGATGTACAGCAGATCGGCACGGCCATCGCCGTTCCAGTCGGCCGGCAGCGCCGTGTAGAGCGTCGCGCCCGTCGCGGCCGTCGCGCGGGTCGCGATTTCGACGAACGCGCCGGCACAGTTCGACACGAACACGGTCTGCACCTGGAGCACGTCGGAGCAGCCGTCGGCGTTCCAGTCGGCCATCGTCACCATCGATTCCTGCACCAGCAGCTTCTCGGTGCCGACGGTGAATGCGTTGCCGAAGCCGTTCGACAGCAGCGGCGTCGCCCAGAACTTCGGATTGCGCTCCGAACTGTTGAAGCTCAGCGCGACGATGTCCGCGCGCCCGTCGCCGTTGAGGTCCGCGACGCGCAGGTTGTCCCAGGGGATTGCCTTTCTCAGGCTCGGTATCGTCCACACGGACTGCGTGGTCGTGGCGAACTGGACGGCGAGCGAAGTGCCCGCGGCAGCGCTGACATTGCGGCGCACATGGATGGTGGGAGTCAATCCACCGCTCTGCGCCACGAGGTCGGCCCGGCCGTCGCCATCGAAATCCGCTGCACCGTATTCGCCGGCGGGAACGAGGCCCGTGTTCGCGACCGCGAAGCCCGCGTTGGTGTAACCCGCGACGTACCAGTACCCGCTCTGCGCGACCAGGAATTGCGTGCGGCCGTTGCCGGCGAAGCCGCCCGGAATGATCGTGTGCGTGGTGGTCGTGACCAGGCCGGTGTCGAACGGCGCGGCGAAGCCCGCTGGGGTTCCGAGCAGGATGCGCCAGCTCAGCCTGCCGCTGCCGGCATCGACGGGGTACAGCAGGTCGGTGACGCCATCGCCGTTCAGTTCCAGCGGCACGGGCGCCCTGGTGCTGGAGACGGCCACCCCGGTATCGATCATGGGTTGCCAGCCGCTCGCGCCATTCTGATAGGTGATCGCGGTGGGCTGCAGGCACGTCGAGGCTGCACACTCCTGCACGCTGGCCAGTCGCAGCCGTCCCGAGACCGGGGCGGTTTCGTAGCCAAGCGCGTACGTCTTGATCGGCGTCGCTGCGCCCACGGCCTGGATCGCGATCCGGTCGAGCTGGTACGGATCGCGTACCAGGTTGCCGGCGAGGTAACCCATGGGAACGTCGCTCGCAGGGCGAGCAGAATAGGCAAAGTCGACGCGATAGAACGGGCCTGCGCCGGTGGCGGTCGTCGGGTAGGTAATCGAAGCGATTCGATGGACGCCGTTCGTGTATGCGCCGTACTGCGCCTCGTTGGCGTATGTCAGGGTGATGGCATTGCCCGTGCCGACGCCTGCACGGTCCCGGACCCGCGAGAGCGCCCACGCGCGGATCGTCGTCGACGCACCCGCATATACGCGCGAATCGGCGGAACCGCCGTACTCGTAGATCAACCCGTTCTTCGTCGTTACCGTGAACGAGGCGGGGCCGTTGCCCGCGGCGCCGTTCGCGACGATCCGCGAGAACGTCTCTACCTCGGTGGCATAGACGGCGCCGGCCACGCCGTGCGTGCCGCTCACGAGCTTGAGCTGCTGGCCGTCGAGGCAGTAGCGATCGGCCAGAGTGTTGGTGACTCCGGACGCGGCCCCGTCCTGGGCCCACGTGCGATTGCAGCGCGCGATCGTCGAGAGCCCCGCGATCGACCAGCCCACGCCGACGGAACCGCTGCCGCCGCGGCTTGCATAGACCAGCGCGAGGTCGAGGTCGACCTCGCCGATGCCCGGTGGCGTCCACAGGGGAATGCGATACGTCGCGGCACCCGAATGCGAGACGCCGAATTCGGCAGGTGTGCGACCGGCGGCCGAAGTACTTGCGACACCGACGAGCGCAGCAGTGGCGTAGCTGGTTGGTGTCCCTGCGCTCGTCAGCGAGCCGGATGCGCCAGCGCCCGACATGCCCGTGATCAAGGCTGCAAACAGCGCGATACCGCTCGAGCGGCCGCGTTGCGTCAGCCGCTGCATCCCTGCGTCGTTCCACATCGCCGTCTCCCTGGTTGGTGGTTCATCGGGCTACGGCATGGACGATCGCGTATCGCGATCGCGGGGAAAACGTGCATTTGGGGCGGAGAGGAGAAGATTCGCGCGGTGCCGTTTGGCAAATCCGCACCGCCCGTTACACTGACGCCATGAACTCCCCGGCCAATCTCGCGCGCGGCCTGACGTTACTGGTCCTCGCCGGGCTGCTGGCCTGGTTCGTGGGCTGTCGCGACGTCGTCCCGTCTGCGTCCGGCCCGCGTGAGGCGACGTCGGCCGCGGCTGCAGCGAAAGTTCCTGGCTACCTGCTGCCCGAGGAACGGCCCGACAGCGTTGCGCTCATTCCGGCACCACCTGCACCGGGTTCGCCCGAGTTCGAAGCGGACGAGGCCATCTATCGCAGGCTCGGCGCACTGCAGGGTGGCGCCCGTTGGCGGCTGGCAGCCATGGATGCCAACCTCATGTTCCCCGGGGCCGCCAACGTGTTTTCGTGCGCGATCGGCATCGACGTGACGGCAGCGACCACGCCGCGCCTGTACGTACTGCTGCAGCGAACTGTCATCGATGCGGGGCAATCGACGTACAAGGCGAAGGAGAAGTATCAGCGCGATCGGCCGTTCGAAGTGACGGGCGATCCCACCTGCGTGCCCGAGGACGAGCAGGTGCTGCGTGGCAACGCCTCGTACCCTTCGGGTCACGCATCGCTCGGGTACGTGTGGGGCGAAGTGCTGGCCGAGCTCGCCCCGGATCGTGCCGCAGCCGCTCGAGCCCGCGCGTACGAGTTCGGGCAGAGTCGCGTGGTCTGCCGGGTGCACCGCCAGAGCGACGTCGATGCCGGACGCATCGTCGGCGAGGCCGT
>JAOUGW010000298.1 GCA_029865465.1 Gammaproteobacteria bacterium | reverse complement strand
TACCGAGAGCGGCGAAGACGACCGAACCGACCAGGACCGGGCGCGAGCTCGTCCCCACTTCATCGCCGAACGTCCCGATCCCCATCCAGGTGACCAGGTGCGGCGCGAGCAAGAGCAACCCTCCCTCGGTCAGCGCCAGCAGCACCAGAGGGAGACGGACCTGCAGATTGAAAATTCGAACAGCCAATGAGTGGACCCCAGCCTCAAACCCCCGCTATCGCGCCTCGCCTTCGTGCGAGCACACGACTCCTCGCAGATATTCCGCAGCCACTCTATTGCGGACGGGTTGCGGCGGCCGTGACCCGAGTCGCATAACGGCCCCGGATCCAGGTCGACAAAGATTTCGCGACGCATCGCGCTGCGCGGGTCGTCACGCATCAATCGCGCTTGGCCCCAAAAAGCGAAGAGGCCGCACGGTGACCCGTGAGGCCTCGTTCGCGCATGACTCAACTGTTCGGCAATCTCAGGCTTCGGGCTGCCTGCGTCGAACAGAGAGGCCAAGTCCAAGCAGACCTAATCCAAGCAGCGCCAGGGTGCCGGGCTCAGGCACGGCCGTCGCGACGAACCGACTGGAGTCATCGATCCGGAAAGCCCCCAAGACGCCACCCGAGCCAGTATCGACCGCGCTGCCGTTCACCCTAAGAATCCAGGAGGCGCCTGAGAAAAACCCGCTTCCAGAACCGCCGATATTCCAAGAATACGAACCCGCAGCGATATCTCTGTTCTGGGTTGTCGGGTCAAATCAACCAAGATTGAACGAGCCACCGGTACTCGTGGGCCCGCTCAATGCCCAAGTACCAGAAGCCGTCGCAAGTCCAGTACTGATCGTAATCGAGATCGGGATGGCGAACGCTGCTGGCGCCAACGCCAAGCATCCAACGAGCACCAAGCCTCTAAGTTTGTTAATCATGTTGCCCGCCAAGTTTCGTTGCCGAACCAGAATTCCATTGAAGCGCAATGCCCGCGATGCTCATTGGGCAAGTCACGTGCCAACTACGTAACCTCCATAGAAAACAGTGGGTTACGAATTTACGACAGTCTCTTGACCTGAGCCAACGTAACGAATCCCGACGTTCGTAGGGGTAGGATCCGCGAAGCTCATCGACAGCGCGCGAACCGGATCGGCGTCAATGGCGTTGACCTGCAACAACCGCCATTCGGACGGGGAGCGGCGTATCGACCCCATCGGCGAAGAGCCGGACCCGCGTTGGGGGACAGGCGCGGAGTTGATTCAGGCGTATGCCCGCATCATCGCCCGCCGCCGCTTGCGGTCGGCGACCCATTCATCCCGGACCACGGCCCACTCGTCCAGCGCCTGTTTAAACGCCTCATGTTTCTCGGCGACGCGCGCCTTGAAACGCTCGACCTGCTCGTCGCCGAACGGGCCGCGCTTCGTCTCGAGCGCCGATTCCATCCGCCTGAACTGCATCGCGAGCTGGGCGCGCTGGATCCAGAGACCTCGGACCCGCTTGAGGTTGCTCGCCAGCCCCGCCCGCGACATCAGCGCGATCAGCCACTTGGTCGGGTCAAAGTGCCACCACCTCACTCCATTGCGGTAGTCATTCGGGAAGATGTGGTGGAAGTAGTGATATCCGTCGCCGCAGGTCAGGAACACCAGCACCGGGTTGTCGCGCGGTGTTCTCGTCGGTGTAGGGCTGCGTGCCCCACGTGTGCGCGAACCAGAAGCCCCGCTTGGGGCTGTACGGATCCTTGTCGAAGGGATAGGAACTCCAGACACTCATTTAGTGGGAGGGCGCCAGTCCGCGCGCGCCGAGCGTACGCCGGCGCCGAGCTCGACCCTGAGGTGGGGTAACGCGGTCTGGTGAGCGGGCGGGCACTACCAGTACTCGGACGCGATTCGCACGCTTGCCACCCGAGTAGCTAGCCAAAGCTTGGCTTGAATCGGCCCTATGGCATCATCGCGCCAGTGCTCCATCTGGCGGAAGTCGCGATTTGTCAAAGTCTCCCTTAACCGTTCACCTCATCGCCGCCGCCCGCCCGAACTTCATGAAGATCGCGCCGCTCTATCACGCGCTGGCGCGTGAATCGTGGTGTCTCCCGCGGATCGTCCACACAGGCCAGCACTACGACGCGAACATGTCCGACGCGTTCTTCCGCGACCTGGATCTGCCCAGGCCGCATTTTCACCTCGAGGTGGGTAGTGGGACGCACGCGGAGCAGACCGGCGGCGTGATGATCGCTTACGAGAAAGTCGCTATGCACGCAAAGCCGGACTGGATCGTCGTCGTGGGCGACGTCAACTCGACCGCCGCCTGCGCCCTGGTGGGCACCAAGCTCTGGATTCCGGTCGTGCATCTCGAAGCCGGCCTGCGCAGCGGTGACCGGCACATGCCTGAGGAGATCAACCGGTTGGTGACCGATTCGATTTGCGACGTCTATTGGACGCCGTCGCCCGATGCGGACGAGCACCTGGCGCACGAAGGGGTGCCTTACGCCAAGATCGATCGTGTCGGCAACATCATGTTGGACTCGTTCGAGATGATGCGTGCCCAGATTGAGGCCGACGGTACACGCGCTTCGATGGGACTCGAGGCGGGCAATTACGTCGTGGTTACGCTGCATCGTCCGTCCAACGTCGACACGCGCGAGGCGCTGGGGCCGCTCGTCCAGCAGCTTGTTGCCGTCTCCGAAGACATCCCTCTCGTATTCGCCGTGCATCCGCGGACACGGAAGAAGCTTGAGGAGTTTGGTCTGCTCGAGATACTGCAGAACTCTCTGCCGACCTCCGGCCACGCTCACCTCGCAAAGTTGGGAAAGGGCCGGGGTGACAGCCCTCGTATCACCCTTTCTGAACCGCTCGGCTACATCCAGTTCATGAATCTGGTCCGCAGCGCGCGAGCTGTCATCACCGATTCGGGCGGCGTGCAGGAAGAGAGCACTTACCTCGGTATTCCGTGCCTGACGCTGCGCGAGAATACGGAACGGCCGATCACCGTCACCGAAGGCTCGAATCGGCTGGTGAAGCCCGCCGAACTGCACCATCAGATCGGTGAGGCCCTGGCCGGCCGCTGGCCGGTGGGTCGCCGTCCGGCGCTGTGGGACGGTAAATCGGCCGAGCGCTGTGTGGCGGCGCTCAAGCGGCGAGCCGGTATCTGAAGTGTATGCCGCGCACGAGCAGAAGCTCCGATTCCACGGCATGTCGGGCACGACCGTCGCGGAGGGCCTCGATCGTGCCATTGCGCGACACGACGAACCGCGAACGATCGCCGTGAATCACGGCACCGGGTTCATGTCGCCAGCGCCTGATGACTGGGCCTGCCGACGTGGCATCACGCTCGACTTCATCCCACCCGGAAAGCCTACGCAAGTCGGGTTCCTCGGGGCGTTCAACGGCAAGCTGCGCGACAGGTACTTGAACGTCCGCCAGTTCCCGTCGCTCGGAGACGCGAGGAGCAGGATCGAGGCTTGACGGGCCGGTTGCAACCGGCATCGC
>JAOUGW010000299.1 GCA_029865465.1 Gammaproteobacteria bacterium | reverse complement strand
CCTGCTCAAGGAATCGTTCCGCGGCCACCGCGGCTGGGCCCCGGCGTGGCGCGATCCCGAGCCGAAACCCGCCTACGACTTCATCGTCATCGGCGGCGGCGGCCACGGACTCGCCACGGCCTACTACCTGGCGAAGAATCACGGTGCCCGCAAGGTCGCGGTGCTCGAGAAGAGCTACATCGGCAGCGGCAGCGTCGGCCGCAACACGACCATCGTCCGGTCGAACTACCTGATGCCGGGCAACATCCCCTTCTACGAGCATTCGCTCAAGCTCTGGGAAGGCCTCGAGCAGGATATCAACTACAACGCGATGGTCAGCCAGCGCGGCGTGCTGAACCTGTTTCACAACGATTCGCAGCGTGACGCCTGCGTGCGGCGCGGCAATTCCATGCACCTGCACGGTGTCGACGGCGAGCTGCTGGACCGTGACGACGTGCGCAAGCTCCTGCCGATGGCGGATTTCGACAACGCGCGTTTCCCGATCCACGGTGGCCTGCTGCAGCGGCGTGGCGGCACGGTGCGGCACGATGCCGTGGCCTGGGGTTACGCGCGCGCGGCGGACAGCCTTGGCGTCGACATCATCCAGAACTGCGAAGTCACGGGCATACGGCAGGACGGCAGCGGCGTCACCGGCGTCGAGACGACGCGCGGGTTCATCGCCAGCCGCCGCATCGGCATGGCCTGCGCGGGCAACACCAGCCGCGTCGCAGCGTTGGCCGGCCTGCGGCTGCCGATCGAGAGTCACCTGCTGCAGGCGTTCGTGTCGGAAGGCCTGAAACCGATCGTTCCGTGCGTGGTCACCTTCGGCGCCGGCCACTTCTACATCAGCCAGTCCGACAAGGGAGCCCTGGTGTTCGGTGGCAGCCTCGACATGTACAACTCCTACGCAAGCCGCGGCAACCTGCCGCTGGTCGAGGAGGTGTGCGAGGAAGGCGTCGCGCTGATGCCGTGCCTGAGCCGGGTGCGGATGCTGCGCTCGTGGGGCGGCGTCATGGACATGTCGATGGACGGCTCGCCGATCATCGACCGAACGTCGGTGGACGGCCTGCTGCTGAATGCAGGCTGGTGCTACGGCGGCTTCAAGGCGACGCCGGCGTCCGGCTGGTGCTTCGCGCACCTGCTCGCCACCGACCAGACGCACGAGGTCGCCAGGGCCTATCGGCTCGATCGGTTCGCGAGCGGCCGGCTGATTGACGAGAACGGGGCCGGTGCGCACCCGAACAGGCACTGAAGCATGCGTATCCCCTGCCCCCACTGCGGTCCCCGCACGCTCGACGAGTTCACGTATTACGGCGACGCGACGGTGCGCCGTCCCTCGGCGACCGGTCCCGACGCGGAGCCCGCGTTCTACGACTACGTCTACACGCGCGCCAATCCTTTCGGCCTGCACCGTGAGCTCTGGTTCCACCAGGGCGGCTGCCACGAGTGGCTGGTCGTCGAGCGCGACACGCGCAACCACGACATCAAGGGTGCCGTGCCGGCACGCTCGGTCTGCGGCTCGGGAGACGCCAGGTGAGTTCCCGCATCGCACAGGGCGGTGCGATCAATCGCCTGCAGACGCTGCGCTTCCGCTTCGACGGCCAGGACTACAGCGGTTGTGCCGGCGACTCGCTGGCCTCGGCGCTGCTCGCCAACGACGTACGGCTGGTCGGTCGGTCGTTCAAGTACCACCGGCCGCGCGGCATCCTGAGTGCAGGGTCCGAGGAGCCGAACGCCCTCGTCGAATTGCGCAGCGGCGCTCGCCGCGAACCGAACACGCGCGCCACGGGCATCGAGTTGTATGACGGCCTCGAAGCGACCAGCCAGAACCGCTGGCCGTCGCTGAAATTCGACTTGCAGGCGATCAATGGCCTGTTCGCCCCGCTGTTCGTCGCCGGCTTCTATTACAAGACGTTCATGTGGCCTGCCTCCTTCTGGGAGAAGGTCTACGAGCCCATGATCCGACGCGCCGCCGGTCTGGGCCGGGCCGCGCTCGAAGCCGATCCGGACCACTACGAGAAGAGCTGGGCGCATTGCGACGTGCTGGTGATCGGCGCCGGTCCTGCGGGTCTGGCCGCGGCACTGGCGGCGGCACGAACCGGGGCGCGAGTGATTCTCGCCGATGAGGATTTCGCCCCTGGCGGCCGCTGCCTCGCGGAACGCCGCACGATCGACGGACAGCCGGCGGCGGACTGGGCCGTGCAGGCGCTCGCCGAACTGCGTTCGATGCCGGAGGTCCGGCTGTTCCCGCGCACCACCGTGTTCGGCGTGTTCGATGACGGCGTATACGGCGCCGTCGAGCGAGTGAACGACCACCTGCCCGTTCCGCCGGAGTTCCAGCCGCGACAGCGCGTGTGGCGCTTCATCGCGAAGCAGGCAGTACTGGCGGCCGGCTCCATCGAACGACCGCTCGTGTTCGGCAACAACGACCTGCCCGGCGTCATGCTGGCGGGCGCCGTGCGCACCTACGTCAATCGCTACGCGGTGCTGCCGGGCCGCCGCGCAGTCGTGTTCACCGACAACGACGACGGCTGGACCACCGCAGCGGATCTCGTCGCCGCTGGCGGGCAGGTTGCGGCAATCATCGACTCACGCGAACCGGTCTTCGTGTCGGAGCTCGCGCGCAGGTTCCCCGACATCCACGCCGTCGCCGGCGAAGTGAATGGCGCGCGCGGTGGCAGGCATGTCGAAGCGGTCGAGTACACCACGCGCACCGGCTCGAGTCACCGCGTGGACTGCGATCTCGTCGCGATGTCCGGCGGCTGGTCGCCGACGCTGCACCTTACCTCCCACAAGGGCAACCGGCCGCGTTGGGACGAGGAACGTTCGATCTTCGTCCCCGACAAGCTCCCCGCCGGCATGCTGGTGGCCGGCGCCGCCAACGGCGACATGACGCTGGGCGAAGCACTCGTGACGGGATTCCGGCAAGGTCTGACAGCCGCGGCTGCTTGCGGATTCAGCGGATCGATGCCGGTCCTGCCGCGCGTCACCGACGAGTCGACACGTCGCGTCCCGCTCTGGCGTGTGCGCCAGGCCCGTGGCAAGTGCTTCGTCGACTTCCAGAGCGACGTGACCGCAGACGACGTCGAACTCACGGAGCACGAAGGTTACCGCTCGGTCGAGCACCTGAAGCGCTACACGACGCTCGGCATGGCCACGGACCAGGGCAAGACCTCGAACGTCACCGGGATCGCGCTGCTGGCGAAGCAGCGCTCGATCTCGATCGCGGAGACGGGCACGACGACGTTCCGGCCGCCCTACACGCCGGTTGCGATGGGCGCCCTGGCCGGGCATCACCGTGGCATGGACTTCCGTCCAACCCGCTACGCACCGTCGCATCGATGGGCCAGCGAGCTCGGCGCTTCGTTCATCGAAAGCGGTCCGTGGCTGCGGGCCCAGTGGTTCCCCCGTCCCGGCGAATCCGACTGGTTCGAGCCCACGTGCCGCGAAGTGCAGGCCGTGCGCTCGGCTGTCG
>JAOUGW010000297.1 GCA_029865465.1 Gammaproteobacteria bacterium | reverse complement strand
CTTACCGCCGAAGAACACCTCCGCGAAACAGCTGCGCGCCGGCAGCTCGATGTAGAGCTCGATCTCTTTCATCAGGGCGCGAACGGCGGCCCGCGCCTGCGGATCCTCCGGTAGCAGCCGCTTGCCATGCCCGTTGTCCTCGAGGTAGTCGAGGATCACGCTCGCCTCGTTGATGAAGCCCTGGGGCGTGCCGAGAAAGGGCACCTTGCCGCGCGGGCTCCTGGCCAGGAACTCCGGCGTCTGCTCCGGGAAGGTCAGCACGTACTCGAAAGGCAGTCCCTTTTCGAGCAGCGCAAGTTCCACCATGTTCGTGTAGTTGCTGACGGGGAATCCGTAAAGCTTGCGCATCGACGCGGCCTCGTGCGATGGAGCGCCTGGCTCATCGGCCAGTCGCTGGGCCGCGCGCGCGCAGATTGCATCGAGTTCGGTCAGGCCATCCGCGTCGTGCGTGGTGAACAGCACTTCGCAATAGTTGTAGCCGAGCTTGAGATCCGGGTGATGATCGTTTGCATTGGCCACGCCCGCGAGCTGGTTGACGTACGACATCGTCGCGTCAAAATCCTTGAACTTGAATCGCCGCCAGATCGATTTACCGTCGGCCGAGAGCGCCCAGCCGGGCAGTGAGGTTGCCAGGGCCTGGGCGGCTGCGGCATCAAGTCGAGCGGGACGTGTCATGGTTGTTCTCCCTCAGGTTGTGGCTGCAGCGCCGAACGCAGCATCAGGATCGCGGCATAGAGCACGACGATCACGACCAGCCAGTACAACCACTGCATCGGCAGCGATTTCACTACGAACGCAGCAAGAAACACACCGGGGATGCCACCGAGCGCAAGCCCGATGGCCAGCCTCTTGTCGTACTTGTGCTCACGGATGAACTTGAGACTGCCGACCGGCATCAGGCACGCGCACGACGCCATCATGATCGGGAAGGCGGCGATCGGGTTCATGCCGAGCAGGCTGACCAGCATCAGGCATGGCGCGTACAGGCCGATGCCCAGTTGCATGAGAGCCCCGAGCAGGAAGTTGACGACGACGGCGAAAACCAGCACCCCGCCCGTGAGCCCGAGCGCATTGCCGCCTGGCGGCAGCACGCCGGTCACCTTCATGACGAAGATCGCCGCCGCGATGAGCAATGCGATGCCCATGCCGAGCTGGATCGAGCGTCGCTTGAGCTTCGAGACGATGCCCGCGCCGAAATAGCCGCCGGCGACGGCCGCAGCGACCATCGAGATCAGCGTCAGCGGCGCGACCGCAATCGCGGTCGTGAAGATGATGGCCTGCGTGATCGTGGGCAACGCATGCCCGACGTTGAGCGTCCCGGGGAGCAACTCGTCGCGCACCAGGTTGCGGAACTTGACGTACGCCGTGGTGGAGGCAAACGAACCGATTCCGAGCGTGTCGAAGAAATTCGCGACGAACCCGATTCCAAGTCCGTCACCGGTCGGCGGCTCGGTAGCCGGCGCCAGGCCCAGGGAAGCGTTGGCGCGGTCGATGCGCCGCCATGCGGAGATGAAGAGCACTGCCATCAACAAGCCGGCCACCAGTACGAGTTGCGCGACGAGGCTCATGCCTGGGTTGCTCCGCTGACGACGGGTTCAGGGTTCGTGCCGCAACGGCAGTTCGTTGCCCTTGCGCACCGTACGCAGGGCGAAGCTCGATTGCACGCGCGCAACGCCGGGCAGGCGCGTGAGGTGCTGGCTGTGCAGGCGCTCGAAGTCGGCGGGGTCGGAGACGACGACGCGCAGCAGGTAATCCTGCTGGCCCGTCATGAGGTAGCACTCCATGACTTCGGGGACGCGTTTCACGGCTTCTTCGAAGGCCGCGAGATCGGCCTGCTCCTGGCGGTTGAGCGTGATGCTCACGAACACGTTGCCCGGCAACCCGACCTTGGCCTGGTTGACGAGCGCCGCATAGCGGTCGATCACGCCCGCCTCCTCCAGCGCACGCATCCGGCGCAGGCAGGCCGATTCACTCAGGTGCACCTGCTCGGCGAGCTCGCGATTGCTGAGACGGCCGTCCCGCTGCAGGGCGGCGAGGATCTGCTTGTCGACCCGGTCGAGTTTCATATGCGCAGTATCTGCTGCTTGTTGTCAATTCTACAGCAATAACTTGCTTGGTAATCAATTTTCCTGGCTGTATTTGCACGATTTCATCCACCCCTGTCCACTATCCTTTGCCGACGCGCTGTCCATGGCGCGCCATACAAATCACGGCGGGGAGAAAGTCATGCGCATCGGTGTACCCAAGGAAATCAAGGTCCACGAATACCGGGTCGGCCTGGTGCCGGCAGCGGCTCGCGAAATGGTCGAGGCTGGACACGAAGTGCTGGTGCAGGCCGGCGCGGCGGATGGCATCGGTTTCTCCGACGCGGACTACCTGCGCGTCGGCGCAAAGATCGCCGCGACGGCCGCCGAGATCTTTGCTGCCAGTGACATGATCGTGAAGGTGAAAGAACCGCAGCCGCAGGAATGCGCGATGCTGCGCAAGGGCCAGATCCTGTACACGTACCTGCACCTCGCGCCAGATCCGCAGCAGACCGAAGCGCTGGTGAAATCGGGTGCGACGTGCATCGCGTACGAAACGGTCACGGCACCCGATGGCTCGCTGCCGCTGCTGACGCCCATGAGCGAAGTCGCGGGCCGCATGTCGATCCAGGTCGGCGCGTACTGCCTGCAGAAGGCGAACGGCGGCCGTGGCATCCTGCTGGGCGGCGTGCCGGGCGTGGCCCCCGCCAAGGTCGTGATCCTGGGCGGCGGCGTGTCGGGCACGCACGCGGCCGAAATGGCCGTGGGCCTGCGCGCGGACGTCACGGTGGTCGATCGTTCGGTGAAGCGCCTGCGCGAACTCTCGTCGATCTTCGGCGCGACGCTGCGCACCGAGTACTCGACGCAGGAACACATCGACGCGCTGGTGATGGAAGCCGATCTCGTGGTCGGCGCCGTGCTGATCGCCGGCGCCGCGGCGCCCAAGCTCGTCACGCGCGACATGGTTCGCCGCATGAAGCCGGGCTCGGTGCTGGTCGACATTTCGATCGACCAGGGCGGCTGCTTCGAGACCAGCAAGGCGACGACGCATGCCGACCCCACTTACGTCATCGACGACGTGATCCACTACTGCGTCGCCAACATGCCGGGCGCGGTGCCGCGCACGTCGACGTTCGCGCTCAACAACGCCACGCTGCCGTTTGCGCGCAAGCTGGCGGACCTCGGCTGGAAGAAGGCGCTGCACGCCGACCCGCACCTCGCGAACGGCCTGAACGTCCACGAGGGCCAGGTCACGAACGCGGCCGTGGCGAAAGAACTGGGTTACAAGCACGTCCCGGTTGCCGCCGTACTGCAGTAAAGGGGATAGGGGGAAATAGGGGACGTTCACCTATTCCCCCCTCTACTTTGCCTATCTTCTGGGAGCGGGAGCGCGAACGCGCTAGGCTTCGGCCATGAAACTCCCAGCCCTGCGCTTCGACGGCAAGACCGTCCTCGTCACGGGCGCCTCGAGCG
>JAOUGW010000296.1 GCA_029865465.1 Gammaproteobacteria bacterium | reverse complement strand
GCAGCGATCGCGCAGGATGTTGCCGTGGTATTCGATGACACCCGTGCTGCCCGCGCGCTGGTGCAGACCGTCGACGTTCTGCGTCACCAGCGTCAGGCGCGGCACCTTACCGGCAAGCTCGACCAGCGCCCTGTGACCGGCATTCGGTTCGACCCGGCGCACGAGTTCGCGACGCCATTCGTACCATTCCCAGACGCGCTGCGGATCGCGCGCGAAGGCCTCGGGGGTCGCCAGGTCTTCGGGCCGGTAGCGGGCCCACAGGCCCGTCTGCGCGTCGCGGAACGTGGGCACGCCGCTTTCGGCGGAGATGCCCGCCCCCGTCAGCACGCACACGTGCCGCGCTGCCCTGAGCGCCGTCGTCGCCGCGGAGAGAAGGGGATAGGTGATCGTTGCGCTTCCGACTATCCCCCAACCCCTATCCCCTATCCCCCCGCAAAGCCGCTACGCGGCTTTGCCTTGCGATGCCAGCTGACGGATCACGTACTGCAGGATGCCGCCATGCTGGAAGTAGTCGCGCTCCTTCGGCGTGTCGATCCGTACGCGCGCTTCGAACTTGACCGGTGCGCCCGTGGCCGGAGTCGCCACGACGCTCACGACCTTCGCGGCTCCGCCGTTCAGGCCGATGATCTCGAAGCTCTCCTTGCCGGTGAGCCCGAGCGACTGCGCGTTCTCACCGTCCTTGAACTGCAGCGGCAGCACACCCATGCCGATCAGGTTGGAGCGGTGGATGCGCTCGAAGCTCTCGGCGATCACCGCCTTGACGCCGAGCAGCATGGTGCCCTTGGCCGCCCAGTCGCGTGACGAACCCGTGCCGTACTCCTTGCCCGCGATCACGATGAGCGGCGTGCCTTCCGCCTTGTACTTCATGGCCGTGTCGTAGATCGACAGCTGTTCCCCGGTCGGCACGTGCACCGAGATTCCGCCTTCCGTGCCCGGCAACAGCAGGTTGCGCAGGCGGATGTTGGCGAACGTGCCACGCATCATCACTTCGTGGTTACCGCGGCGCGCCCCGTACTGGTTGAAATCGACGGGCTGGACGCCCTGCGCCATGAGGTACCTGGCGGCAGCGCTGGCCTTGGCGATGTTGCCGGCCGGCGAGATGTGGTCGGTCGTGACCGAGTCGCCGAGCAGCGCGAGCACCCGCGCGCCGCGGATGTCGGCAACTGCGCCCGGCGTCATCGTCATGCCGTCGAAGTACGGCGGATTGCGCACGTAGGTCGAGTTCGGCTCCCACTGGTAGATCTCGCCCTCGGGCACCTTGAGCGCGTTCCAGTTCGCGTCGCCGGCGAAGGCGCTCGCGTAGCCTTTCTTGAACATCGCGGAGTTGATGTTCGCCGCCATCGATTGCTGGATCTCCTGCGCTGTCGGCCAGATGTCCTTCAGGAAGACCGGCTTGCCGTCCGCGCCGAAGCCAAGCGGCTCGTTGTTGAGGTCGATGTCCATCGTGCCGGCGAGCGCGTAGGCGACCACCAGCGGCGGCGACGCGAGGAAGTTCATCTTCACTTCCGGATGCACGCGGCCTTCGAAGTTGCGGTTGCCGGAGAGCACGGAGGTGGTGACGACGTCGCCGGCCTTGATGCCGTCCGAGATCTCGGGCTTCAGCGGGCCCGAGTTGCCGATGCAGGTGGTGCAGCCGTAACCCACGACGTAGAAGCCGACGCTCTCGAGGTCCGGCAGCAGGCCGGCCTTCGTCAGGTAGTCGGTGACCACGCGCGAGCCCGGCGCGAGGCTGGTCTTCACCCATGGCCTGGCGACCAGTCCGTGCTGCCGCGCCTTGCGCGCGAGCAGACCGGCCCCGATCAGCACCGCGGGATTCGATGTGTTCGTGCAACTGGTGATCGCGGCGATCATCACCGCTCCGTCGGCCAGTTCGAACGTCTTGCCGCCCGAGGTGACGGGTGCCTTGCCGGTCGCCTTCGGGTTCTTCTGTGCGCGCTCTTCGACCATCCTGGCGAGCGCGCCACGGTAGACCGCCTTGGACGTGCGCAGCGGGACACGATCCTGCGGGCGCTTCGGGCCGGCGAGGCTCGGTTCCACCGTGGCGAGGTCGAGTTCGAGCACGTCGGTGTAGTCGGCCTCGCGCATGCCGTTCGTGCGCCACATGCCCTGGGCCCTGGCATAGGCTTCGACCAGGGCGATCTGCTCGGCCGGGCGGCCGGTCAGTTCGAGGTAGCGGACAGTCTCTTCGTCGATGGGGAAGATGCCGCAGGTGCTGCCGAACTCCGGCGCCATGTTGGCGATGGTCGCGCGGTCCGCGAGCGGCAGCGCGGCGAGGCCATCGCCGAAGAACTCGACGAACTTGTCGACCACGCCCTTCTTGCGCAGTATCTCGGTGATGGTGAGCACGAGGTCGGTGGCCGTCGCTCCGGCGGGCAGTGCCCCCTTCAGGCGGAAGCCGATGACCTGCGGGATCAGCATCGTGACAGGCTGGCCGAGCATCGCGGCCTCGGCCTCGATGCCGCCTACGCCCCAGCCGAGCACGCCGAGGCCATTGACCATCGTCGTGTGCGAGTCCGTGCCGACGAGGGTGTCCGGGAACGCGCGCTTCACGCCGTTCTTCTCTTCGGCGAAGACGACGCGGGCGAGGTGTTCGACGTTGACCTGGTGGACGATGCCGGTGTTCGGCGGCACGACCTTGAAGTTGCTGAACGCCGTCTGGCCCCAGCGCAGGAACGAATAGCGTTCGACATTGCGCCCGAACTCGGTCGCGTTGTTCTTCGCGAGCGAATCCGCGGTGCCGTAGTTGTCCACCTGCACCGAGTGGTCGATGACCAGTTCGGCCGGGGCGAGCGGATTGATGTCCTGCGGGTTGCCGCCGAGGCGGGTCATCGCTTCGCGCATGGCGGCGAGGTCGACGATGGCCGGCACGCCGGTGAAGTCCTGCATGATCACGCGCGCGGGCGTGAAGGCGATTTCGTGGCTCGGGGCCGCCTTGGCGTCCCACTTGAGCAGCGCCTCGATGTCCTTCCGCGTGACGTTCACGCCGTCTTCGAACCGCAGCAGGTTCTCGAGCAGGATCTTGAGCGAGAACGGCAGGCGGGCGAGGTCGTGGCCCTGCAGCGCCGGGAGGCTGTGAATCTCGTACGACTGGTTGCCGACGGCAAGCGTCGTGCGGGTCTTGAAGCTGTCGGTCATGGAGCCTCCGGGGCTGAAAACGCAGCGGTTAACCGCAGAATTATAGCCCGGAAGCCCGCGCGGATTCGACCGCGGACGCCGACTCGGGAATCTCGGCAATGACGGCGCCGCCCAGGCACTCTTCGCCCTGGTAGAAGACCGCCGACTGGCCGGGGGTGACCGCACGCTGCGCCACGTCGGTGCGGACGCTGCAGCGTCCGTCCGCCAGGACGCGCACCTCGCAGGCCTGGTCAGCCTGGCGGTAGCGGGTCTTCACGGCGCAGCGGAACGTGGCGGCGGGCGCCGCGCCTGCAGTCCAATGCGCGGGTTCGGTGATGAATTCGTTGCAGAGCAGGAGCGGGTGCTCGTGCTGCTGCACGACCACGAGCGT
>JAOUGW010000073.1 GCA_029865465.1 Gammaproteobacteria bacterium | reverse complement strand
GCCTCCGGCGCTTCGGGCGCTTCGGGTGCCTCCGGCGCTTCCGGCGCTTCCGGCGCTTCGGGTGCCTCCGGCGCTTCCGGCGCTTCGGGTGCCTCCGGCGCTTCCGGCGCTTCGGGTGCCTCCGGCGCTTCGGGTGCCTCCGGCGCTTCGGGCGCTTCCGGCGCTTCGGGTGCCTCCGGCGCTTCGGGCGCTTCCGGCGCTTCGGGCGCTTCCGGCGCTTCGGGTGCCTCCGGCGCTTCCGGCGCCTCGGGTGCTTCCGGCGCGAGCCGCTGATGGCGGGGCCCCGCGGAATGCGGGGCTACGGATGATTAACGGCGAACCCCTCCTAGCGGGGGGTTCGCTTTTTTTGTAGGTTGGGCGCGCTGGGACCCTGCCCGGCGCGGAGCCCGGGCATGAACAGCAAGACTTACTCGACGGGATATATTCTCGCCGCGCTGATCTGGACGGGAGTGCACCTGGTGGCCGCCGGTACCGCCGCGGCTCAGGAGATGAAGATCGTCGAGACCAGGGATCTCGACGTCGTGTACTTCGAGCCCTCAGGGTCTTACCTCGCGCCTTACGTCACGCAAAGTTTCATCAACAGCCTGGCGGCGCAACGCAAGCTGTTCGGCTATGAACCCTACGGCAAGGTCGGAATCCTGCTGCAGGACTTTTCTGATCGCGGCAATGCGATGGCGATCCTTGGTGCACCCCGCAACCGGGTTTTCATCGACGTCGCGCCGCCGGTACTGTCGTTCGAAACGTTCAGCCCCGGCGAGCGCGTCTACACGCTGGCGAACCACGAACTCGTCCACACTGTCGTCGGCGATCAGGCGAGCACAGGGGATCGGAAGGTGCGTCGCATTTTCGGCGGCAAAGTCATGCCGGTCGCCGAGCATCCGGAGTCGATCGTCTACAACTACCTCACGAACCCGCGGGCATCGACGCCGCGCTGGTATCAGGAGGGCAGCGCCGTCTTCATGGAGACCTGGTACGGCGGCGGTCTCGGCCGCGCCCAGGGCGGCTACGACGAAATGGTATTCCGCGCGATGGTGCGTGATGGCGCCGCGTTCTACGACCCGCTGGGCCTCGTTTCGAAGGGCACAGAAGTCGATTTCCAGTCCGGCGCGAATGCGTACCTGTATGGCACGCGCTTCATGAGTTACCTTGCGCTGCACTACACGCCCGAGAAGCTGGTCGACTGGTTGCGGCGCGCCGACGGCACCGAGCGATATTACGCGCGCGATTTCGAGCGTGTGTTCGGCAAGCCGATCGCAGAGGCATGGCAGGACTGGGTTCGCTTCGAGCACGAATTCCAGGACTCCAACCTCCGCTCCGTGCGCGAACATCCGCTCACGCCCTACACCGAAGCAGCGCGGCGCGGGCTGGGTGCGATTTCGCGCTCATGCCTGAGCAAGGACAAGACGAAGCTCTACGCCGCCATCCGTTATGCCGGACGCGTCCCGCACCTGGTCAGTATCGAGCTTGCGACCGGCGACATCACGGAACTCGCCGAGATTCAAGGCCCGGTGTCGTACCGGGTCGCGTCGGTGGCCTGCGATCCCGACGGCGAAACGATCTTCTACACGACCAACAACCTGACCTACCGGAACCTGCTGGCGTACGACCTCAAGACCGGCGAATCGAGGATGCTGTTCAAGGGCGCGCGTATTGGCGATCTCGCCTTCAATCGGGCGGATCGCTCGCTGTGGGGCCTGCGTACCTACAATGGCTTCGTGATGGTCGTGCGGATGGCGCATCCGTACACGGAATGGAACCGGGTCCACGTGTACCCGTTCGGCGAAGTGCCGTTCGACCTTGACGTTTCGCCTGACGGTAAGCTTGTCTCGCTGTCGTTGGCCGGGCCCGATGGCGATCGGTCGGGCATGCAGGTCATGCAACTGCGCGTCATGAGCGCTGAGCGGCTGATGGCCGGAGACGCAACGCCGCTGCACAGGTTGGAGATGGGTACCGCGCTGCCCGAAGGCTTCACATTCTCGGACGACGGCCAGTCCCTGTACGGCAGCTCGTACTACACCGGCGTCTCGAATATCTACCGCTACGAGCTGGCGACCGAGAAGCTCGAGGCGCTGAGCAACGCGGAGGTAGGCTTCTTCAAGCCGCTGCAGCTCGACGACTCGCGCCTGCTGATCTTTCACTTCACCGCGGAAGGTTTCGTCCCCGCGGTCATTGAGGCCCGTCCAACCGAGGACCTGAGCGCGATCCGTTTCCTCGGCGAGCAGGTGGCCAGTACGCATCCCGTGGTGCAAGGCTGGGGTGCGGGACCGCCGAGCCAGGTGGATTACAAGGCGAGCGTGATCCGCGAGGAACGGTATCGGCCCGCGTTCGAGATGAGCCGCGAGTCGATCTTTCCGATCATCGAGGGATACAAGGATTCGGTCGCGTTCGGCGGTCACGCCCGATTCAGCGACCCCATCGGTTTCGACGGCCTGAACCTCACGGTCAGTTACAGCCCCGACGACGCGCTCGAATCAAGGGAGCGACTGCACGCTTCGCTCCTGTTCAAGCATTCGCTGTGGCAGGCGGGCCTGCGCTGGAACGCGGGTGATTTCTACGACCTGTTCGGCCCGACGAAGCGCAGCCGGGAGGGTTACAGCGCCTTCGTCTCGTTCGAGCATCCGATCATTTTCGATCCGCCGGAAACCATGAGTGTCGTGGGCAAGCTGTCGTACTTCGGCGACCTGGACACCTTGCCAGGCTTCCAGAACATCCCTTCGCCCTCCGACAAGCTCGGCGAGGCCGAGATCGGGCTCGTCTACAAGTTCCCCCGGTCGTCGGTCGGCAGCGTCGACGACGAAACGGGCGTCCTGTGGTCGCTGCTGGCCCACGCCTACCATGCCCAAAGCGACATCACGCCGAGCGTGTTCGGCAAGTTCGACATCGGCTGGCCGCTACCCTTCGACCACACCTCGCTCTGGATCCGCACGGGCGCCGGCGTGGCGTCGGGGAACGTCGAAGACCCCCTGTCCAATGCGTATTTCGGTGGGTTCCGCAACAACTACGTCGACAACGGCGAGGCCAAGCGCTACCGGGACATGCTCAGCATGCCGGGGTTCGAGATCGATGCGCTGAACGGCCGGACTTTCGTGAAAGGCATGCTCGAACTGAATCTGCCTCCGTTCCGGTTCGAGGCCCTGGGCAGCCCGGGGTTCCATGGCAGCTGGATCCGGCCGGCCCTCTTCACCACTGCGCTCGTGACCAATCCGGACTCCCCTCGAGACAAGGTCGAGGCCTTCAATGCCGGCCTGCAGTTCGACCTGCAGTTGCACGTCCTCAACCGACTGCCGATGATGCTGTCCCTGGGGTATGCGCGAGGCTTCGAGGGTGACGGGAAGGGTGAGGACGAGTTCATGCTGTCGCTCAAGGTGCTCTGAGGCGCGTTCCACGGCTCGGGGGCGCCACGCATGATCCTGCAATGGGTCCTGCGCGGCACCATGGCGCTGCTGCCCGTGCTCGTGTTCCTGGGCGCCCTGATCTATTTCGACAGCTTCAAGGTCGTGCGCGCGAAGGCGATCATCATCGCCGCCGCGGCCGGCATGCTCGCCGCGTTTGCCGGCTACTGGATCAACGGCTTGCTGCTCGATCGCATCGACATCGGCTACGTGCCGTATTCGCGCTGGATCTCGCCGTGGCTCGAGGAGTCGCTCAAGGCCGCGCTGATCGTCTACCTGATCCGCACCCGCCGCGTCGGCATGCTGGTGGATGCCGCGATCTACGGCTTCGCCGTGGGCACGGGATTCGCCCTGTTCGAGAACCTGTATTTCCTGATGATGCGGCCCGAAACACATCCCGCGGTACAGGTCATCCGCGGCTTCGGCACGGCCATCATGCACGGTGGCGCCACTGCGGTCTTTGCCATCGCCGCCGTGTCGCAGGCCGAGCGCTATCCCGACAAGTGGCTGCGGGTCTTCCTGCCCGGCCTGGTCGGCGCCGTGATCCTGCACGGGGTCTACAACACGCTCCTGGTCCGCCCGGTCTTCGCGACCCTGGGCGTGCTCATGCTGCTGCCGCCGCTCATCTACTTCGCGTTCGAGAACAGCGAAAAGGCGCTGCGGGACTGGCTCGAGTCGGACCTCGACTCCGACGTGCAGCTGATCGAGACGATCAACGCGGGCGAGTTCCTCGACTCGCACGCCGGGCGCTACGTGCACTCGCTGCAGGACAAGTTCGACGGCCCAGTCCTCGCGGACATGCTGTGCTACCTGCGCCTGCACTGCGAACTCGCCTTGCGCGCCAAGGGCGTGCTGATGCTGCGGGAGAGCGGCTTCGAAGAGCCGCCGTTCGACGACGAGTTGAGGGCGCAGATCGCAGAGTTGCGCTATCTGGAGCGCAGCCTCGGCAAGTCCGGGCAGCTCGCGCTGCGTCCCATTCTCATGGCGACCGGCAAGGATCTCTGGCAGCTGCAGTGGCTGCAGCACTGACGATGCCGCAATGACGACGACCCGCGTCGGCACCCGGCGGCCGGCTCATCCGCGGCCGCTGGCGCTCTTCTTCGCGTCGAGTTCCGCCCACCGTTCGAACGCCGCCTCGAGCGCCCGCTCGATTTCCGTCGCACGAGCCGCGTCCTTGCGCACCTGCTCGCCGCTGCGCTTGTGGTATTCGGGCCCGCTCATCGCCTCGGCTAGCGCGCGTTGTTCGGATTCGAGCGCCTCGATCTGCAGCGGCAGCTGCTCCAGCTCCCGCGTTTCCTTGTAGCTCATCTTCACCGGCGTCTTCTTCGCCACCTCGCCCGTCCTCGCGGGAGAGGGTGGCGCTGGGGGCTTCACCGCGGGCCGTTGCCGCAGCCAGTCGCTGTAGCCGCCCACGTATTCGCGCCAGCGGCCGTCGCCCAGCGGAGCGAGCACCTGCGTCACTACGTTGTCGAGGAAGGTACGGTCGTGGCTCACCAGCAGCAGCGTGCCGGAGTAGTCCTGCAGCGTCTGCTCCAGCAACTCGAGCGATTCGATGTCGAGGTCGTTGGTGGGTTCGTCCATGACCAGCACGTTCGCCGGCCGTGCGAAGAGCCGTGCCAGCAGCAGCCGGTTGCGCTCGCCGCCTGAGAGCATGCGCACGGGAGATTCCGCGCGTTGCGCTGGAAACAGGAAATCGCCGAGATAACTGATCACGTGCCGGCGCTGCTCGCCTTCGCCGACCCAGTCGGAGTTGGGGCTGACGGTGCCCGCCACCGTGGCGTCCAGGTCGAGCTGCGCGCGCAGCTGGTCGAAGTATGCAACGCTGATCTGCGAGCCGAACCGGACTTCACCAGAGTCGGGCTCCAGCGTGCCCAGGATCAGCCTGAGCAGCGTCGACTTGCCTGCGCCGTTCGGGCCGACGAGCCCGAGGCGGTCGCCGCGCATCACGCGCAGATCGAGGTCACGCACCACGGCATGGCTGTCGAACGCCTTGCTCACGTTGCGCAATTCCGCGACCAGCTTGCCCGAGCGCTCGCCGGAATCCACGTTCAGTTTCACATTGCCCAATCGCTCGCGCCGCGCATCGCGCTCGCGCCGCAACTGCTCCAGCCGTTTCACCCGGCCTTCGTTGCGCGTGCGTCGCGCCTCGACGCCCTTGCGGATCCAGACTTCTTCCTGCGCCCAGAACTTGTCGAACTTGCGGTTGAGCACGGCTTCCTCGGCCAGCTGCCCCGCCTTGCGCCGCTCGTAGTCGGCGTAGTTCCCCGGGTATGAACGCAGCATTCCGCGATCGAGTTCGACGATGCGGGTTGCGACGCGATCGAGGAAAGAGCGGTCGTGCGTGACGACGATGGCAGCCGGGCGGCCTGCGATGAGCAGGTCCTCGAGCCGTTCGATGCCGTCGATGTCTAGGTGGTTCGTGGGTTCGTCCAGCAGCACGACGTCGGGCTCCAGGGCAAAGGCGCCCGCCAGCGCGGCACGCTTGCGTTCGCCGCCGGAGAGGCCCGCCGTGGTCGCCGTGCCTTCCAGCCCGAAGCGATGCAGGTACTCGACGATGCGCGCGTCCGCACGCCAGCGCACACGATCGTCGTCGATCGCGACCAGCCCGGCCCAGAGCGCAAGCGACTCGCGCAGGGTGGGCGCGGACGGCAGTTCCGGTTCCTGCCGGACCGCAACGATCCGCAGTCCCGCGGCTCGCTGGTACTCGCCGTCGTCGAGCGGGATGCGACCCGCGATCACTTCGAGCAGCGACGACTTGCCCGTGCCATTGCGGCCGATCAGGCCGACACGCTCGCCGGCGTCGAGACTGAAGCCAGCGCGGTCGAGGAGCGGGTGTGTGCCGAACGCGAGTTCGGCGTTGAGAAGGTTCAGCAGCGGCATGAGCGGCACGAGCATCGCACAGCGCGGCGCGCCCGGACAGGCCGCGCGGGCTGCGTCCTTCACCTGTCCGCTGGTCGCGGCGGTCGCGGAAATGCAGCGTTTGCTACGCGCAAACCCTCATGAATTGCTGCGCTGCTTGCTGCTGTCATCCGACAGCCGCAGCTGTTTCGAGGGCAGGCAGGCCGCGAGCCGGATCCGCAAACGCATTCAAGTCTAGGGACGATGATCCCTTGGGTGACAACATGGGCGATCGTCTCGCCCGACTCGAGTCTACCGTCGCGCAACTGCAGTCGAGCGTCGAGTCGCTGCAGCAGCGGATCGGCGTGCTGGAAGCGGCGCGCGCTGTTGTTGCGACCCCCGCAGCCGATGCTCGTGACGGAGAGCCTGCGCAACCACTGCCGATTTCCGGGTCACCTGTCCTGGCCAGGCGGGACCCGTACGATCCAATCGCCGTCCTCTCGCTGGTCGGCCGGGTGTTCCTCATTCTCGCCGGCGGGTTCTTCCTGCGTGCGATGACGGAAGCGGGCCTGCTGTCGCCGCAGGTCGGCATCGCCCTCGCGTTCGCATACGGACTGATCTGGATCTTCTTCGCCGACCGCGCGGGCCGATCTGGACTGATACCAAGCGTCGTGGCGTATGCGCTTGCGGCGGCCATGGTCGTATTCCCGCTGCTGGTCGAGGCGACGACCCGGTTCAAGGTGCTGACCGGCGCGGGCAGCGCCGTGGTGCTTTCGATCCTGACCGTTGCCATGCTGTTCGTCGGCTGGCGCCGGCGCCAGCGCGCCATCGCGTGGGTTGCGATCCTGGCAGCGCTGCCGACCAGCCTCGTACTGCTGGCCAAGACCGGCGTCATCGTGCCGTTCGCGGTATACCTGATCGCCGTCGGGGTGACGACCTTGTGGCTGGGCTACGCGCGCGGCTGGACGGGGATCTGCTGGCCGACGGCGCTGGTGGCGGACGTCGTCGTCGTTGGCGTGACGATGCGCGCGCTGTCTCCAGAACACCTCGACGCTTACGGCGTCGCTTCGCTGCTGCAGTGGTCACTGCTCGCTGCCTACTTTTTCAGCGTCGCGGTTCGCACGCTCATCCGCGGGCGCAACGTGGCCCTGTTCGAGGTCGTGCAAGTGGCGCTCGCGCTGATCATCGCATTCGTCGGGACCGGCGTCCTGACGCACGCAACGGGGGTACTGCCTGCAGCCATCGGGGTAATCAGCCTGGCCATTGGGACGGCGTGCTACTTCGTGACTTTCGTGTTCATCGAAGGACACGAGGACCTCGAGCGAAACCTGTATTTCTACTCGACCCTCGCGCTCATGCTGGTCCTCGCCGGCTTCGCGCTCGCGGTGCGCGAGCACTGGGTCGCCGTGGTGTTCGCAGTGCTCGGGGTGGTCGCCGCCGTACTGTGGTCGCGCACCGGGCGCCTGTACCTGCTGCTCCATGGCGCGGTCTACGTCGTCGCGGCTGGCTTCCCGTCCCAGGCGTTGAGATACGGAGGATGGGCGCTGGCAGCCAGTCCCGTCGGGCCCTGGCTGCTGCCCAGCGCCGTGATGCTCGTCATGCTGGTTGCGGGCGCGCTGTCCGCATGGTTTGCAGCGGCGCGGCCTGATCCGGAGGGCGGCGTGCCCGCCAGCGGGCTGCGACTCGTCATCGTCGTGGCCTGCGTCTGGGTTGCCTGTGGTGCGGTCATTGGTGCGCTGGCACCAGCCGTTGCCGGGCTCCCCGATCGCAGCGTGGACCTCGGCGCGCTCGCCACGTTGCGCACGGCGGTGCTCGCCGTGGCTGCGCTGGTGATCGCGTGGGCCAGTCGCCAGGCGAAGTTCCGCGAATGGGCGTGGCTGGTCTACCCGCTGCTGGTCGTGATTGGCCTGAAGATGGTGGCGCAGGACTTCAAGTTCTCGCGGCCCGCGACACTGTTCATAGCTTTGGCTCTCTACGGCGCTGCGCTCATCGTCGCGCCGCGCCTGCGCAAGGGCGCCGACAAGACCCGCGTGACCGCGGGCACACCTCAAGCAATCGGGGGATGATTCGTGAAATTACCTGAGCAGGTGACGCGTCTCGGTATCGTCATCGCCGCCATCGTGGCGGTCGTCCTGTTGCTGCGCCTGGTGATCCTGCCGGAGACGCTGTTCTCCGCGCGACCGCACCAGGCGGCCGCTGTCGAAAGGGAGATGGCAAAGCCACTGCGCCACGCCGGCGTCGCCGTGTGCCGGGAGTGCCACGCGGAACAGTTCGAGCTCAAGTACGGCGGCAAGCACCGCAACATAGGTTGCGAGAACTGCCATGGTCCCGCGGCGAGCCACGCGGCCGACGAGAACGCCGCGAAGCCACCATTGCCGCGCGAGCGGGAAGCCTGCCTCGCCTGCCACGGCTACGATTCATCGCGACCTAACGGCTTCCCGCAGGTCGATCCGCTCGAGCACAGGCCGCGCAAGAAGTGCGTCTCCTGTCACGATCCGCACGATCCGGTGCCGCCGAAGGTGCCGACGGAATGCACGGGTTGTCACGGTCGCATCGAGCGCACGAAGGCGATGTCCACCCACGCGCTGCTGCCTTGCGCGAGCTGTCACGCGGTCGACGAGCGGCACATGACCGAGCCGCGCCTGGCCCTGCCGACCAAGCCGGACAGTCGTGAAGTCTGCGGGCGGTGCCACGTGCCCGGCGCGACCGATCCGGCGGCATCGAAAGTCACCGTCGACCTGACTGCACACGGCGGCACGTACGTCTGCTGGGAGTGCCATTACGCCCACCTGCCCGAGGGACGAAAATGAACAAGCGCGAGTTCCTCAAGGACGCGATCCTCTTCTTCCCGGCTGCGGCAACGCTGCAGGCTCTTGCGCCTGCGGCCGAAGGGAAGGCTGAGCCCGCCAAGACCCCGGCGGACTACGATGCCACGAAGCACTGGTACGGCATGGGCATCGACGTCGACAAGTGCATCGGCTGCAATCGCTGCGTCGAAGCCTGCAAGGCGGAGAACGACGTGCCCGATGAGCCGTTCTTCTTCCGCACCTGGATCGAGCGCTACCAGATACACGAGAACGGCGAGACCAGGGTCGAGTGCATCAGCACGCGTGCCGCGCTGCCGGAGCAGGCGCCACCGGAGGATCCGACCGTCGTGCGCACGTTCTTCGTGCCCAAGCTCTGCAACCAGTGCGCGCACCCGCCCTGCGTGCAGGTCTGTCCCGTCGGTGCGACCTTCCAGACGCAGGACGGCGTCGTCCTGGTGGATGAGAAGCGCTGCATCGGCTGCCGCTACTGCATCCAGGCCTGTCCTTACGGGGCGCGGTATCTGAATCCACGGACGAAGACGGCAGACAAGTGCACGTTCTGCTACCACCGTGTGACCGAGGGCCTGCTGCCGGCGTGTGTCGAGGTCTGCCCGACGGAGGCCAGGATCTTCGGCGACCTGAAGGGCAAGGCTGATCGCCTGGTGCGCTTCCACCGCGTGAACCAGATCAGCGTCCTGAAGCCGGACCTGAACACCGAGCCGAAGGTGCTCTACGCCCAGCTCGACGGAGAAGTGCGATGAGCGGCGCGATTCCCGACAGCCTGAACGAGCAGCTGAGCCACCAGTTGAGCCAGGTGGTGGGGTTCATCTACCCGAACGAGGTCGAGACGCAGTGGGCGATCCTGATCGTCGTGTATCCCTACCTGACGGGCATCGTGGCGGGCGCCTTCATCCTCGCCTCGCTGGTCAAGGTGTTCAACGTCGTCGAGGTGCAGCCGATCTACCGGCTGGCCTTGCTCACGGCCCTCTCGTTCATGCTGGTCGCCGGGATGCCGCTGCAGCTGCACCTCGGCCATCCCGAGCGCGCGTACGAGATCTTCTTCACGCCGCAGCCCACGTCGGCGATGGCCATGTTCGGCTTCGTGTACCTCTGGTACCTGCTCGGCATCCTGCTGATCGAGATCTGGTTCGAATACCGGCACCAGCTGGTGCTGATGGCGCAGCAGTCGCGCGGACTGCTGAGGGGGATCTATGGTGCCTTGTCGCTGTACTCGAAGGACGTGAGTCCCGAGGCGCTGGCATTCGACCACAAGGCGAGCAAGCTGATCACGATCGTCGGCATTCCCTCGGCATTCCTGCTGCATGGCTACGTCGGCTTCATCTTCGGCTCGGTCAAGGCGAACCCCTGGTGGGGGAGCGTCCTCATGCCGATCGTGTTCCTCATGTCTGCCATCGTGTCGGGCATCGCCATGGTCATGTTCCTGTACATCCTGTTGAGTCTCGTCCGCAACGAGAAGCTCGACATGCGCTGCCTGGACAAGATCGGGCTGTTCCTGCTCGTCGCGATCATCGTCGACTTCACGCTGGAGGCGCTCGACTACATCCACCGCCTGTACCAGAGCGAGGAGTCCATCGGGATCCTCACGCAACTGGTCTCGTCCAAGCTGTTCCTGAGCCTGGTCGTCGTGCAGCTGCTGCTCGGCATGCTGCTGCCGCTGCTCATCCTGGTGCTGGTGCGCAGCGTTCGCTTCAACGAGGAGCTGCGCAAGCTGCTGTATTTCACGACGTCACTGCTGATCCTGGTCGGGATCTTCAGCATGCGCTGGAACGTCGTCATCGGCGGCCAGCTATACTCCAAGAGCCTGCGCGGCCTGATGGCCTACAAGATGGAAATCACGGGCATCGAGAGCCTGTTGACCGCGCTGGCGTTGCTGGCGCTGCCCTTCATCATCCTGACCGTGCTGTTCCGGCTGTTGCCGCCACGGTGGATGGAGAGCCACGCTCCGGCCGCGGCGAATTGACGCGCACCCGAGCCGTTGTCGACCGGGAAGATTGACCAACTGGAGGTTTTTCGCGATGTACAAGACGATGCTGCCGGTGATGCTTGCTGCCCTGGCCCTGGTCGCCGCCCCGGCGAATGCCGCGGACGTTGCCGCGGGCAAGGCCTTGGCGGAGGGGAGTTGCGCCGACTGTCATGGCGACGACGGCGCAGGTGACGATGACTATCCCGCCATCGCCGGACTGTCGGTGGAAAAGTTCACCAAGGCGATGCAGGAGTACCAGGACGGCACCCGTACCAAGAATCCCAAGATGATCAAGGAGGCGAAGAAACTCAGTGCGGCGCAGATTGCCGACCTGTCGGCCTATTACGCCAAGCTCAAGTAGAACCCGCGTCCGGTCTCCGTCGGCGACCGTCTGAAAAGAATAGACCCCGGCGAGGCCGGGGTCTGCTTCTCTACGCCTCGTGGCGGGTGCTCAGGTGGCCGGGCTCGTCGCAGCTTCGGTCGCCGTGCCTTGCTCAGCCGCTGCCGGCTCTGGCGGCGCTTCCTGCAGGCCGAGTTCCTGCAGCAGCTTGGAATCGCTCTCTTCCTCGGCCACGATGTTGTGGCAGGTGCCGCACTTCTTGCCGACCTTCTCGCCGGTGTCCGTCTTGTGCTTGTTGTCGTGGCAGCGGAAGCAGCCCGGCGTGTCCTTGTGGCCGATGTGGTTCGGGTAGAGGTTCCACGTGACCTTCATCTGCGGAAAATTGTTCCAGCAGTAGGCATCGCCGAGGGCCTTGCCAGCCGCTTCGACTTCAGGTGAGCCGGCGCGGTCGGGATAGTTCTGTACGTAGAACGCCTTGACGGCGTCAGCGATGCCGGCACGTGCTTCCTCGTGCGACGGGTATTCCTTCTCCGTCAGGATGCGCATGCCTTCGCGCTTGATGTACGGCAGCGTCTTGTCGATGCGACCCTCGGACAGCGCAAGGTCGACCTCGTACTGCGGGCTGCGATAGTTGTGGGCCGGACGATTGTGGCAGTCCACGCAGTCCATGGTCCGCCACTCCGACCCGGCCGGCGCCCCCTCAGCCGCCTTGTAGACCTTCGTGGTGCCTTCCGCCTGGTCCGTAAGCTCGATGTCGTAGATCGTTTCGCGGGTAGGGTCGGAGAGGTAGCGAATCGTGTGCTTGGGGTCGACATGCCAGTGGATGCCGTGCGACTCGCCGCCCTCCGAGCCACCCACCTTCACCATGAGTGCGGTCTTGACCTCGGTGTTCGTCTCGTCGTCCGTGTAATGCGTGCGCACCTTGAGGCGCTCGCCCACGAACTTGGTCGGCCAGTGGCACTGCTCGCAGGTGCCGTTGGCCGGGCGCAGGGAGTGCACCGGCGTCGGGATCGGACGCGGGTACAGGTCGAACGCCACGGCGATGAGCTGCCACGACCCGGAAATCTTGGCCTTGACGAACCATTCGGCCCCCGGGCCGATGTGACAGCCAGCGCAGCCGACGCGCACGTGCGGCGAGCGCTGGAAGGCGGTGTACTCAGGCTGCATCACCTTGTGGCAGGCCATGCCGCAGAACTCGGTCGAATCCATGTAATGAACGGCCTTGAAGGTCAGTCCTGCGGCCAGCGCGATGATCGGCACCGACAGGGCAACGAAACCGAGCAGTATGCCCCGGGTGCTCTCCTTGTTCAGGTCCACGATCGGCAAGTGACCGACAGGCCGGCCTTCGGCCGCGGCTTTCGCATCCCGCCGCTTCTGCAACCAGATGCCGAGCGGGACGACGATGATTCCGGCGAGGAACACCATCGGCAACAGGACGAACGTGACGATTCCGAGGTAAGCGCCGCCCTGGAATCCCATTGCCTGCATGATCAGCAGCGCCCCGATGAACAGGAGGCTCAGCGCGATCATCAGCGTGCCGATCAGGCTGATGACGTTGCCAGTGATTGCGGCGAAGAAATGTTTAATCATCGAATGACCCCAGGGCTGCGCCTGCTGCTGAAACAATTCACCGGCGTGGCTTGCAGCCCAAGCCTGCAGTGGGTGACAGGATACCGCTGAGGGCCGTCACGCTCCATCTGATAACGGTCGCGGCCGGCCCCGGCAACTGTCCCGGACCGGCCGCGCTCTCTGACTCGCGCACCTAGAACAGGTGCATCGCACCGCTCGCCAGCGCCCTGAAGATCAGGATCGCCAGCCACACGCCGGCCGCGACGGCGGCGAAGCCGAACACGTGCGCGACCTGGATCTGCGCCTTCGACGGCGCCGGCACGAAGTACTGCTCCAGCGTGTTGCTGTCCACGAGGCGCTGGTACTCGATCGGCCGCTCTTCCTTGAAGCGATGCAGCGGCAAGCTGCCCGTGAAGATCACCGGATCCATCGGGAAGCTCTCCGGCCGCAGGTGGGTGTGGAA
>JAOUGW010000295.1 GCA_029865465.1 Gammaproteobacteria bacterium | reverse complement strand
CGCATCCTTCGACCCCTGCTTTCCCGAGGTCTCCCATGTCCGTTCCGCAAAACCGCGCCGACTGGCATCGCCTGGCCGCCGAACTGCGCTATCCGACCGGCCACTTCATTCACGGCGAACACGTTGCGGGCCGGGCCGGGCGGTTCACCGTCGTCAACCCGGCCACGACCGAGCCACTGTGCGAGGTCGCCGCCGGCGACGCGACGGATATCGACGTCGCGGTCGCCAGCGGGCAGCGTGCGTTCCGGGAAGGCACGTGGCGCCGGATGGCGCCCCGCGATCGTCTCGACGTACTCAATCGTCTGGCGGCCCTGATCGAGAAGCATACTGCGCGCTTCACGCTGCTCGACTCGCTCTGCATGGGCAAGCCAGTGCGGGACATGGTGGCCGTGGATGTACCGCAGTCTGCCCTGACGTTCCGCTACTTCGCGGAGCTCTCCGACAAGGTGGAAGGGACGGTCACCGCGACGGCGGTCGATGCCTTCCATTACACGTTGCGCGAACCGCTCGGCGTCGTGGGCTGCATCACGCCGTGGAACTACCCGCTGATGCAGATCGCATGGAAGATTGCCCCGGCACTCGCCGCCGGCAACTCCGTGGTGCTGAAGCCCGCCGAGCAAGCGCCGTTGTCGGCCCTGCTGCTGGCCGAACTCTTCGTCGAAGCCGGCGCTCCTCCTGGCGTGCTCAACGTGGTCAACGGCTTCGGCGCCGATGCGGGCGCACCGCTCGCGCTGCACAACGACGTCGCCAAGATCTCGTTCACCGGCTCGACGGTGACCGGCAAGAAGATGCTCGTCTACGCCGGCCAGTCGAACATGAAGCGCGTGAGCCTCGAATGCGGGGGCAAGTCGCCGCAGATCTTCCTCGCCGATCTCGAAGACATGGATCGCGCGGTCACCTATGCCATCAATGGTGTCTTCGGCGTGATGGGTGAAGTCTGCAGCGCGGGTTCGCGCCTGCTCGTCGACAAGAGCATCGTGAAGGAATTCACGGCCCGCTTCATCGAGCGCGGGCAGAAAGCGTACGTCGCCGGCGATCCGCTCGATCCCGAGACGAACATGGGGCCGCTGGTTACGAAGAAGCAGCACGAGCGCGTGCTGGGATACATCGCCAGGGGCCGTGAAGAGGGCGCCAGGCTCGAGTTCGGCGGCGACGTGCCGGACAGGCCGGGCTATTACGTGAACCCGGCGTTGTTCACCCACGTCGACAACCGCATGACGATCGCACAGGAGGAGATCTTCGGGCCGGTCGCGGCACTGATCGAGGTGGACGGCCTGCACGATGCGCTGCGCATCGCCAACGACACGATCTATGGCCTTGCCGGTTCGGTCTGGACCAGCAACCTGCGCTCGGCGCACGAAGCCGTGCGCGGGCTCGAGGCCGGCACGACCTACGTCAACTGCTTCGACCACGGCGACCCGACGTCCCCCTTCCTCGGCCACAAGCAATCCGGGCAGGGCGGCGACAAGTGCCTCGAGGGCCTGTTGAGCTACACGCAGGTGAAGTCGGCGTGGATTCACCTGGGTTCGTGACATGACGGCTTCCGACGACCTCGTGCCCCTGCGGCCGGACTGCGAGATCCCGGCGCGCGACTTCGGCGTCGACAGCGACATGATGGTGCCGGCGTTTTCGCAGCACACCGAATACGTGCCCGACCGCGACGACAGCTACCGTTTCGATCCCGACACGACGCTGGCGATCCTCGCGGGATTCCGCCACAACCGGCGTGTGATGGTGCAGGGTTACCATGGCACGGGTAAGTCGACCCACATCGAGCAGGTGGCCGCGCGGCTCAACTGGCCGCTGATCCGCATCAACCTCGACGGCCACGTAAGCCGCATCGACCTGGTGGGCCGCGACGCGATCGTGGTCAGGGACGGCCGGCAGGTCACGGAATTCCGTGAAGGCCTGCTGCCGTGGGCGCTGCAGCGCCCGATCGCACTCGTGTTCGACGAATACGACGCGGGCCGCCCGGACGTGATGTTCGTGATCCAGCGTGTGCTCGAAGCGAGCGGCAAGCTGACGCTGCTCGACCAGAACCGCATCATCAGCCCGCACCCGTTCTTCCGCCTGTTTGCGACCAGCAATACGATCGGTCTCGGCGACACCAGCGGCCTGTACCACGGCACGCAGCAGATCAACCAGGGCCAGATGGACCGCTGGTCGATCGTCACCACGCTCAACTACCTCGACCACGACGCCGAAGCGGCGATCGTGCTGGCCAAGACGCCCGCATACGACACGGACGAGGGGCGGCGCACGATCATGGCCATGGTCCGCGTGGCCGACATGACGCGCAACGGCTTCATGAACGGCGACCTCTCCACCGTGATGAGTCCGCGCACGGTCATCGCGTGGGCCGAAAACGCGCAGATCTTCGGCGACATCGGGCTCGCGTTCCGCGTCACCTTCCTCAACAAGTGCGACGAACTCGAACGCCCGACCGTCGCCGAGTTCTACCAGCGTGCGTTCGCCGCCGAGTTGCCGGAGGCGATCACCCGCGTGAAGGTCGTTTGAGCAACCGGGCACACCAGGCGCCGCTCGCTCCCGCAGAGCGCGGCGAGCGTGCGCTGGTGCAGGCCACGCGCGCGCTGGCGGGCGCGAAAGAGCTCGACGTGACGTTCGGGCCGAGCCTGCCCGGCCAGTCCGCGAATTCGGTGCGCCTGCCGCCCGTGAAATGGCCGCTCTCCGCAGCCGATGCGGCCCGCGTTCGTGGTCATGCCGATCACCTGGCACTGCGCAGCGCGTATCACGACCCGGTGCTGCATGCCCGGTTCCGGCCCACCGGCCACCGCGCGCGGGAAATCTTCGACGCCGTCGAAGACATGCGCTGCCAGTCACTGGGCAGCAATGCGCTGGCGGGGGTGGCGCAGAACCTCACGGCGGCGCTGGTCGAGCAGTTGACGCGCAAGACGGGCTCGACGCCGTTCGGCGCACGTCCCTCGCCGATGGCGCAGGCCCTGGCCCTGCTGGTCCGCGAAAAGCTCACGGGTCTGCCGTCGCCGCCCGCGGCAGCCGAACTCATGCTGCGCTGGCGGGACGACCTGCGTAAGCGCGCCGGGCAGGGCCTCGAGTCGCTCGCGGCCAGCGTGGACGACCAGCAGCAATATGCATTCGCAGTCCATGACCTCGTCGAGGACCTCGACCTGGGCCACGAACTCGGTGCGGCCGCCGAACGGCGCAGGTCTGCGATCAAGACGATCGAAGCCGTCGTTCCCGGTGATGACGCCGGTGCCGACCCGCTTGGAGCGGTCAAGAAGCAGGCCGGTGCAATGGACCAGGACGCGCCCGAACTCGAGGCGGGCGAAGTCGTGGGCTCGCGACTCAACGCGCCGGACGAGCCCGAGCGCAAGCCGGAAGCCGAGCCCTCGGGTGAGCGCATGCAGCGCGAGCCGATGTCCGACGATTCCGATCATCCGAACCGGCATTACCGGGTCTACACAACGGCGCACGACGAGGTCGTGGGCGCGGCGGAGTTGTGCACGGACGACGAGGTCGGCCGGTTGCGCGGTAACCTCGACCGCGAATCGCGTGCG
>JAOUGW010000072.1 GCA_029865465.1 Gammaproteobacteria bacterium | reverse complement strand
TGCCGCAAGCACGGCTGCCGCCGGAGCGCGTGCGCCAGCTGCGCGCGGAACTCGGCGCGGGAGACGACGATTTCCTGATCGGAGGGGTCGGACGCCTGGCGCCGCGCAAGGGCTTCGACCTGCTGCTGCAGGCGTTTGCCGAGGCGCAGCTGCCGCAGGCGACGCTCGTCATCGTCGGCGATGGCAGCGAGCGTGGATCCCTGCAGCGGCTGGCCGGAAACAACGTGCGCTTCGCCGGCTTCCGCCGCGACGTGAAGGATCTCTACCAGGCCTTCGACCTGTTCGTGTGCCCGTCACGGTACGAGCCGTTCGGGCGCGTGATCGCCGAAGCGCTCGACGGCGGCGTGCCGGTCATCGCGTGCGAATCGCAGGGGCCGCGCGACATCGCGCGGCGGTATCCAATCGACCTGGTCCCCGTCGATGACGTGGCGAGTATGGCCGCAGCCCTGCGCCGCCATCACGCCGCAGGGCGCAGGCGGATCGAATCGGACCTGTCCGAGTTCAGCCTCGAACGGACGGCTGCGCGCATGGAGCAGGCGTACTGGGCCGTGCTGTCGTCGCCGGCAGCGGCCACCAGCGGTAGATCCGGATTCGCCGCCGCGCCGCAAGTGACCGCCGCGGGCGCGAATGCTCCTGCCGCTCGCGTGTTGTTCTCTCCCGTATCGGGCCCCGGCGGCGCTGGCGAGCTGATGCGCTGCCTGATCATCGCGCGTGAGCTCGCGAAGGCGGATCCCGCCGCGGATATCCGTTTCCTCGTGAGCCGTCACGCCGTGTTCCGCGAGTCGGTGAACTTCCCGATCATCGACTGCGACGCTTCACCGACCCGGAGCACGCCGCAGGTGCTGGCGACGATCGAGTCGTTCCGGCCCGACGTGATGGTCTTCGACAATTCGGGTCGCACGTCACAGCTGCGCGCGGCGAAGCGGGCGGGGGCGCGGCTCGTCTTCTCCAGTCGCTCGCCGAAGCTGCGCTGGAAGGCCTTTCGCCTCAAGTGGATGCGCCTGCTCGACGAGCACTGGATCGTGTTCCCGTCGTTCGTGACGGGCGGCCTGTCACGGGTGGAGCGCCTGAAGCTGCGCCTCTTGCCCCACTACGGCGTGCGCCAGTTCGACACGCTGCTCACGCCCGCGGAGCCCGCGACCCGCGCCGCGTGGCTGGCGCAGCACGGGCTGCAGCCGGGCGCCTACGTCGTCTTTGTGCCCGGTGGACGCGGCGAAGCCACCCGCGTGGCCGAACCGGCCGAACTCTTCATTGCCGCGGCGCGCGAATTTGCCGCCGCCACGGGCCAGCGCACGGTGGTGCTGACGGGGCGCAGGACCATCGCGGACCAGGACGATGCGAGCCTCACGTTGCTGCCGCGGGTCGAGCCCGACGAAGTGCAGTACCTGCTGTCGGAGGCGCTGATGGTCGTCAGCAACGGCGGCTCGACGATGATCCACGTGCTGGCGCATGGGCGACCGCTGATCGCCATTCCGCTCGCGGGCGACCAGGATCGGCGCATTCGCCGCGCGGTACGCCTGCAGATCGCGGCAACGGCCGAGCGCACGCCGGCCGCAATCGCGCAGGCTGCTGCCACGCTGCTGCACGACCCGGTCCGGCGCGCGACGATGGTTCGCTGCACTGCCGAACTCGGCATTGCCAATGGTGTGAGCGAGGCGGTCGCGGCACTGCGGGCGCTCGCCCGTCGTCGCAGCGGCTGAAACCCACGCCGGGAAGGCCGGGATCAGCCTGCGCGCAGGATGTCGGCGAGATCGGCGACGTAAACGCGCCGCTTGCCCTGCGGACAGGCATTGAATGCGATGCGCGTAAAGGTGCGGTCCCAGGCCGGATGCGGATCGACTCGCAATGCGCCGGTAGAGCGCTCGGCGAGCGGCCGGATCCCGATGCGCACCAGTTGCGTTTCGCTGGCGCTGTTCAGTTCGACGAGTCGCAGCGGCGTGGTGCCGTCACCGAATGCCAGCGGTTCGTCCACGTACGCGTCGGTGAGCAGGTGGCGGCCGTCGGGATGCAGGGTGGGGTGGCCCGATCCCGTTATGGCGGGCACCAGCGTCTCGCAGGTCGAGCCATCGAGCGCAAGGCGTGCGAAGCGCAGGCCGTCGCCCCGGGTGTCCAGGTTCATCAGCACGTGTTCGCCATCGGGGCACCAGTTGGGGTGGTGTCCGCCCCTGGCCCAGCGCTCGGCCGAAACGGCGACGCGGACGTGGCTGCCGTCGGCGTTCATCGTGATGACGTGCTTCGCGCCGTAGCGGCGCTTGCGCCTCCACGGCAGCAGGCTGCGCGGCAGCCAGCGAAGTGCCAGCATCAGCCGCGTGCCCTGCGGGTTCCATTTGACGTGGAAGCCGAAGAAGTCCCCGCGCTCGCGTGCCACGGGCAACGGCGGCACGGCTTCCGCCACGATCTGCGCAAGGGACACCAGCAGGCGCGCATGGCCACTCTGCAGGTCGGTGATCCAGATGCCGTCGTCTGCGCTCGCGCCCCGGTTCTCGGGGATGTACTGCCGCGGCACCACCACGCCGTAACCCTGCTGCGTCACGGCCATCCGGCGCAGGCAGGGGCTGGCGGCCCAGCGGCCGTCGGGCGACACCGAATAGATCGTGCCGCCGAGCCGCCGCGACTCGCCGGTCTGCAGGTCGAGTCGTACGCCGTACGGCATCCAGTCGCGGACTTCGAGGTCGTTGAACAGCAGCGTCCGGTCGTCCGCACCCCATTGCGTCTGCGCGCCGAGCTGCACGTCCCAGCCGCGCGTCTCGGCGACCGTGCGCAGCTCGCCGGTCACGAGATCGATGACGGCGATCTCGGCGATATCCCCGGGCCTTGGCCGGCGGTCTTCGAACGGCAGGCGCGTGACAGCCAGGTAGCGGCCGGAGGGACTGAAAGGCGAGCTGTCGTAATAGCGGTGAATGTAGCCGGTCGCTCCCGGAGTCACGCAATGAACCGGCACGCGCGGCGCGAACTCGGTGTAGGCGGGGAACTTGCCGGCGAGCGAGGGCAGCATGCGTTCATTGTAGATCGTCATGCCGCCAAAGAAATCGCGCGTGCGCCGTTGGGGAAAGCCGTCCGCGGACTGTCGCGAGCACGCGCCGACCAGGCTGGCAGCCGCCAGACCCGTGATTACCTCGCGCCGATTGACTCCTGGCACGCCAGTCACCGCTTGAAGATCTGCGCGAACAGGGGCTCCAGCAACGAACCGCCGCGCAACGTCAGGTGATGACTGTCGAAATAGAGCGGCAGGCCATCGCGGGTCACGGCACAGCGTACCTCGCGGCACAGCACGGCGTCCGGACGCAGGACCACGACGCCTGGCAGCGCGTCGAGTTCTTCGAGGACGGCGAGCACGTGCTCCTGCCGCGCGGCGTACTCGGCGCGCGTTGGCGCGTCCGGCGGCATGCGACCGAAGCGGTGCGACCGCGCGAGCACCGATGGCACGTCCCAGCCCACCTCCGGTACGGACGCCACGAGCCACACGCGCTTGCCCTGCGCGAGCAGGGCGGTCACGGATCCGCGCAGCGCTCGAGCGAACACCTGCTGGTTGTTCGCGAGCGAGCGCTCGCGCGAGTGCGAGTCGGTGAGGATCACGGGCTCGCCGGACTCGTGACCGTAGCGAGTGCCTTCTGCCAGCAGGGCCCAGCGGCCCGCGAGCACGACATCCGTGACGCCGGGCGAGCGGGCTGTCAGACCGAGCACGCCTTCGGTGAAGGCACTGCAGTCGTGCTCGGCATCCTGACCCGCGACTTCCGCATCGCGCAGGGGTGCACACCCTGATCGCAGCGCCAGCAGGCCCACGCCGTCGGCATGCGCTGCGGCGGCGCCGATCGCGTCAGCCATTGCGCGAGCGTGCGAGTCACCCCAGACGATGAACGTGGGCGCGCCGGCCTGCGGGCTTCCCGTTCGGCACAGGTCGCCGCTGCGGACCTTCGCCATGCTCGTGTTGCCGCATTCCCAGTCGCGCGTACGCCGGTCGTTGCCACCGTCGATGATCCGGCGAACGGCGGGATCGGAACGCGCGGGCCAGCCCTCGGCGACGATCGCCGCCGTGCTCGCAACGACCGCGACTCCCATCAGAGTGGCTGCTGCGGTGAACAGCAGGCGCCGTTCGAGCAGGCCGCTCTTGCCACGGAACGGCCGTTCGACGTAGCGCCAGGACGCGACTGCGGCGACGGCGGCGAGCGTCAGCAGCAACGCGGTCTCGAGCACGGTCAGATCGCGAATGGCGTAATAGCGCCCCAGCGTCAGCAGCGGCCAGTGCCAGAGGTAGAGCGAATAGGAGACGAGTCCCGTGAGCACGACCGGTCGTGCGCTGAGCGCATCGCCGACGACGTTGTGACCGCCACTGCCGGCCCAGATGATCGCAGCAGTCCCGAGGCAGGGCAGCAGTGCAGTCACGCCCGGAAAGACGGTCGCGGGGGTGTACAGCGTCACGCTGCAGAGGAGCGCGCCCAGGCCGAGCAGGCCGACCACCGAACGCACGAGGCGTCGATGCGCGACCGGAATCGCACCCATGGCGAGTAGGGCACCGAGACCCAGCTCCCAGGCGCGCGCAGGCGCCAGGTAGAACGCGGCGTCGCGCTCGACCGCGACTGCCACGGCGCACAGTGCAAACGAAACCGCGGTCACGAGTGCCGTCGCGGCGACATACGGCTTGCGCGTGCGTCCCGCGATGAACGTCAGGAACAGCGGAAACAGGATGTAGAACTGTTCCTCGACTGCCAGCGACCACGTGTGCAGCAACGGCATCTCTTCCGCGGCACGACCGAAGTAGCCGGCTTCCTGCCAGAAGAGGAAATTCGAGGCGAAGAGGCTCGTCGCCAGCACGCTCTTGGCGTAATCCGCGAGATCCGCGGGCAGCAGGAGCCACGCAGCGAGCACCGTGACCACGAGCAGCATCGCGAACAGCGCCGGCAACAGCCGGCGCACGCGCCGCTCGTAGAAGTTGACGAGCGAAAACCTGCCCGTGTCGATCTCGTGGCGGATCAGGCCGGTGATCAGGAACCCCGAGATGACGAAGAACACGTCGACGCCGACGAAGCCGCCCGAGAAGAAGCTCGCGCCCGCGTGAAACAGCACGACCGGGACGATCGCGACCGCCCGGAGTCCGTCGATGTCGGCACGGTAGTGGTGCATTCGGCAATGACCGGCTCGACCCGTGCGTCACCCGCCCCGAGCGGGGGCCGGCAACGGCGGATCAGAGTCCCTTGAACACCCGCGCAGCCGCGCCGATCGTTGCGTCGATGTCCGCTTCGCTGTGCGCGACGGAAACGAATCCCGCTTCGAACGCCGACGGCGCGAGGTACACGCCCTCGTCCAGCATGCCGTGGAAGAATTTCCTGAAGCGCTCGACGTCGCAGGCCGTGGCCTCGGCGTAACTGTTCACGCGCGGGGCGGCCGTGAAGAACAACCCGAACATGCCGCAGACGTGATTGGTCGCGAGCGGCACGCCTGCCTGCTGCGCCGCCTGCTTGATGCCGTGCACGAGCCGGTCGGTGAGCCTGGCGAGGTGCGCATGGAAGCCCGGGACGTCGATGCCGTTCAGCGTCGCGAGGCCGGCCGCCATCGCAACCGGGTTACCGGACAGCGTGCCCGCCTGGTAGACCGGACCCAATGGCGCGATGTGCGACATGATGTCGCGACGTCCGCCGAACACGCCGACGGGCATGCCGCCGCCCACGATCTTGCCGAGCGTGGTGAGGTCCGGCTTGATCCCGTAAAGCTCCTGCGCGCCGCCTTTCGCGACGCGGAAGCCCGTCATCACCTCGTCGAAAATCAGCACCGCGCCGTGCTTCGTGCATTCCTCGCGCAGCGCTTCGAGGAAGCCGGGCACCGGCGGAATGCAGTTCATGTTGCCGGCGACGGGCTCGACGATGATGCAGGCGATGTCCGGGCCGATCTCCCCGAACAGCTGCCGCACCTGCGCGATGTCGTTGTACGAGAGCGTGAGCGTGTGCGCGGCGAGTTCCGGCGGTACGCCCGGTGAAGTCGGCACGCCGAGGGTGAGCATCCCGGAGCCGGCCTTGACCAGCAGCGAGTCCGAATGGCCGTGGTAGCAGCCTTCGAACTTGACGATCTTCTGCCGGCCCGTGAAGCCGCGCGCAAGGCGGATCGCGCTCATCGTGGCTTCGGTGCCGGAGCTGCACATGCGGACCAGTTCGATCGACGGCACGAGTTCGATGATCCTGCGTGCGACGACGGTTTCGATCTCCGTCGGCGCGCCGAAGGAAAGACCGTTGACCGCCGTTTCCTGCACGGCGCGGATCACGTCGGGGTGCGCGTGGCCGAGGATCATCGGACCCCATGAGCCCACGTAGTCGATGAACTCGCGGCCGTCGGCCGACCAGGCCCGCGAGCCCTTGGCCCGCGCGAAGAAGACGGGTTCGCCGCCCACGCCGCGGAACGCACGCACGGGCGAGTTCACGCCGCCGGGAATGTACTTGCAGGCTTCTTGGAACAGGCTCACGTCGTTGGGCTCCCGCGGTGTCTGGTGCCGTCCCCTGCCATGGCGGGGCGGCGAGTGCGGCGTATCTTAGCAGCGCACTCGCGTCGCTCCGCTGCGGGCCTTAGACTGCTGCGGAAAACACGGACGCGACGGCCGCGCGGATGCGCCGCCGCGCGCTTCGCCAGGGAGATTCATCTGACTGAACCCACGTGGCATTGGTACCTGCTGGTTGCCGTCGGCAGCGGCCTGGGTGGTGCCGGCCGGCTGCTCGTTGCGACGCTCGTCGGGCGCGTTGCGGGCTACGGTTTCCCGTGGGGCACGCTCTTCGTCAACGTGCTGGGCTGTCTTGCCGTCGGCGCGCTGGGCGCGTTGTTTGCGCCGTCGAATCCGCTGCACCTGCGGCACGACCTGCGCATGCTCATGATCGTCGGGATGCTCGGTGGCTTCACGACGTTCTCCGCGTTCTCGCTCGAGACGCTGCAACTGGTCGAACGCGGTGCCGTCGGCGCCGCCGCCGCTTACACCGTGGCATCGCTGGTGTTGTGCCTGCTCGCGGCCGCGCTCTCGTATGCGCTCGTGACGTCGCTGCTGCGCTGAAGTCGGAGGCGACGGGCGGTCTTGGTATCCGGACACGTTCCGGAAACCGTGCGCGGCATGGACGCCGCGCCCGGAGCCCCCATGGACGGGTTTACGGCGTTTTCCGGGACGTGTCCGGAGACCGGGGCCGAACGTCGCTATCGACGTAGTCCTCCAGCCACACGACCTCGGACGCGATCGAGCCATCCGCGAGCAGGTCGATCACGCGATACCCCGGCGGCCGGTCGTCTGTCGCGAAGTCGTTGCGCGGCTTGAACTGCATGCACGTCGCCGGCGTGCACATGAACCGCACGTCGCCTGCGCGGTACAGGTCGAGCGCCTGGTGCGCGTGACCCCAGCACACGCCACGGACCCGCGGATGTCGCGCGACCGTGGCGGAGAGCTCGGTACCGTCGAGCAGTCCGAGTTCATCGAGCGACGGCGAATCCATCGGCACCGGTGGGTGATGCAGTACCACCAGCGCATGCGGCTGCGTGCCGGTGGCCAGCGCGCGCTCGACGGATTGCAGCTGCGTGGATCCCAGTTGCCCCTCGCCATCGGCCGATTCGGCGAACCACGATTCCAGCAGCAAGACCTGCCAGCCGTTGCGCGTGACCCATTCCCCACCGACCTGGAACGGGCTGTGGCCCAGTTGTCGCCGCATCGCGTCGGGCACGTCGTGATTGCCAGGAATCGCCAGGATCGGCACGCCCAGCCCGCAGAACAGGAGATCGACCGTGCCGTAGGCTGCGGGCTCGTCGTGGACGATGTCGCCCGTCAACAGCACGGCCTCGACTGGGAAGAAATGCCGCTGCGCATGCGCGAGACAGGCCTGCAGCCGCGGCAGCGTCCGTGCTCCCCGCAGCGCGGCGGCGGGATCCTGCATCAGGTGCGTATCCGTGAACTGGACCAGGCGGACGCTGCCCGTGCCCAGGGGCGGGTCGCGCGGCAGCGCGGAAGCGGTAGTTGTCGTCTTTGGCATAGAGGACGGGCATCATCGCAAATCCGCCGGCGACGCAGGAGGCCGCATGTCGAATCGCTCGATCGTGCTCACGGATTCGCTCTACGAGTACATGACCGACGTCTCATTGCGTGAATCATCGCTGCTGCTCGCCCTGCGCGAGGAGACAGCGGGGCTGGCGCAGCGGGGCATGCAGATTGCCCCGGAGCAGGGTCAGTTCATGGCGCTGCTCGTGCGCCTGGTCGGCGCCCGGCGCTGCCTCGAGGTCGGGGTGTTCACCGGATATTCGTCACTCGCGACGGCGCTCGCGCTGCCCGACGAAGGGTGTATCGTCGCGTGCGACGTGAGCGAGGAGTGGACTGCCGTCGCGCGTCGCTACTGGCAGCGTGCGGGCGTCGCTCACAAGATCGATCTCCGGCTGGCGCCGGCAACCGGGACCCTCGATGCGCTGGTCGCGGCAGGGCACGGCGGGACTTTCGATTTCGCGTTCATCGACGCGGACAAGACGAACTACCTGGCTTACTACGAGCGAACCCTTGTGCTGCTGCGCTCGGGCGGACTGGTGCTGATCGACAACACGCTGTGGAGCGGGCGCGTCGCCGATCCGGAAGTCGCGGATGCCGACACCGTGGCGCTGCGGCATTTCAACGAAGTGCTGCACCGGGATGAGCGCGTCGACCTGTCGCTGCTGCCCCTGGGAGACGGGCTGACGCTGGCGCGGAAGAGGGGATAGGGCGGCAGCAAGAGCGACGCGACCCACGCCGGCGGTCGAGCATGCTGTCTGCGCCATGGCGGCAGCAACGGCTGCCGCCGTTCCAGGACTGCTCACGCCTTGAATCACCCGGACAGCGCCTGGCGCAGGCGGGCAATGCCGTCGTGGATATCGGGCACCGTGTAATGCGCGAAGCTGAGGCGCAGGCAGTTCTTCTGGCCGCCGGCCATGGAACACGCGGGACCGGGCAGGAAACCGGTGCCGGCCTGGCGAGCGGCTGCCGTGAGATCCTCGGTATCGAGGTGGCCTGGCAGCTCGAGCCAGAAGAAATAGCCGCCCTGCGGTTTCTGCCAGGTCGCCATTCCGGCGAGGTGGGTGCGCAAGGCCTGGTCCATTGCCTCCGCCCGTGCGGCGTAACTCGAACGCAGGTGTGCGATGAAGGCGGTCAGTTCGCCATTCTCGAGCAACTGGCGAACGAGATGCGAGGTGAAGTGGTTGAAGTTGCCGCCGCTTACCAGCATGCCGCTGGCCGTGAGCACGCCCATGAGCTCCGCGTTGCACTGGATCCAGCCGAGCCGCAGGCCGGGCGCAAGGATCTTCGAGAATGACCCGAGCGAAAGCACGTTGCCACGCTCGACCAGCGTGCCGAACGACGCCGGCGGCGGTGCGCCATGGTGCAGCAACTGGTAGACCTCGTCGGCCGCGACGATGAAACCGTGCTTGCGGCTCAGTGCAACGAGGCGCTCGCGCCGCTCCTGGCTCAGCGTCTGTCCGGTCGGGTTGTTGTACGCCGGGATCGTGTACAGGAGTTTCGGGCGGTGCTCGGCGAGCTTGAGTTCGCACTGCTCGATGTCCAGGCCCTGTCCGTCCAGCGGTATGCCGACGATCTTCAGTCCGTGGTCGCGGAAAATCTGGAATGAATACACATAGCTCGGTTCTTCGACGAACACCGTGTCGCCGGGCCGCGTGAAGCGGCCGCAGACGAAGTCCAGTGCCTGCGAGATTCCGCCGGTGAGCATCAGCGACTGGGGGCTGGCTTCGCCGCCGCCTGCGTTGCTCAGCAACCCCGCGAGCGCCGCGCGAAACCGCGGATCGCCCTGGCGCTCGCCGTAGTTCAACTCGAGCGGCTGGGCGCCAGCAAAAAAACGCTCACAGGCGCCGCGCAGCAGCGCCATAGGCAGCAGGTCGGCGGACGGTTGCCCGACACTGAAGTTGATCGTGCCTCGTTCCGGCGCGCCATCGAAAGCCGCCACGCTCATGTCGCGCCCTCCGTCGGCGAAACCAGTCGAAACACCTCGTCGGGGCGGCCTTCGAGGAACGCCCGGATGTTCTGCGCCGAGATGCGCCGCAGATCAGCCAGTGCCGACTCCGAATAGAATGCCACGTGCGGCGTCAGCAGCACATCGTCGCGGCCGGCGAGCGGATGATGCAGCAGATCGGGCGAATCCTGCACCAGCACATCGAGTGCCGCGCCGGCGACGAGGCCCCGGTCGAGCGCTTCCACCAGGTCGGGTTCGACGATCAGGCCGCCGCGCGCGACATTCAGCAGCAGTGGCTTGCGCTGCATCAGGGCGAATGTGGCGCGGTTCAACAGGCCGCGATTGGCGGCGTTCGCATTGCAGTGCAGGCTGATGATGTCCGACTCGGCCAGCAATTCTTCGAGACCGCTCGGGTGCGCGCCGAGGCGGCTTGCCGTCAACGCATCGACCAGCGGATCGCACACGACGACGCGCAGGCCAAAGCCGAGCGCCCGGCGACAAACCGCCTGCCCGATGCGGCCAAATCCGACCAGGCCCAGGGTCTGGCCGGCGAGGCGCTGCACGCCGTGGATTTCGTTCCAGCGCCAGCTGCGATCGGCCTGTACCTGGCGGTGATACGCCAGCAGGCGGCGGTTGAGCGCGAGCAGCAACGCCAGCGTATGGTCCGCTACCTCGTCGGTGCAGTACTCACCGATACAGCTGACGCGGATACCCCGCTCCGCCGCGGCCTGCACATCCACGCAATCCCAGCCGGTTGCCGCCACCGAGATGATGCGGCAGTGTTCCAGCCGCTCCAGCACGGCCCGGTTGAACGGGACGTAGTCCGTCAGGATGGCGCTTGCCTCGCGGCAGGCGGCGACCAGGGCGTCCTGATCGCCCGAGTAGGTGAAGTTCTCGATGCGCGCAGCGGCGGGCAGGTGCTGCCGTTCGATCGACAGGTCGCGGCCCGCCGCCTCCGGCATCTCGGCAAATACGATGGTCACCGGTGACGTGCTCAGGCGACCGCCTTGGCAACGCGGCGCGAACCGAAAACGGTCAGGACCAGCAGCAACGCCGCTGAAACCAGCAATCCCGGCCACAGCGGATCGATGCTGAACAGGCCGCCCATGCCGGCGTCGGCCGCGATGCGCCAGCCGATCACGGTTGCGAGCGACGTGCTGCTGCTCCAGAACGCGGCGCTCGCCGGCACGTGGTTCCAGTAGACCGCCGCAATCGTCGGCAGGAACAGCGCCGCCGAGTTGATCGTGAACCCGAGCTGCAGGATGTCGATGATGTCGCGCATGTTCCACGCCATCAGCAGCGCGAGCAGCCCCGCGCCCAGCGACGCCAGCGTGCCGAGTTTCAGCATGGCGGTGCCTGCGATGTCGCGCTGGATGTAACGCTGGTGGATATCGCGCGTGTAGTTCGCCGATGCAGTGAGCACGCAGATGGAGGCGACCGACATGATGGCCGAAAGAATGCCGATCACCATCAGGCCCTTCAGGCCTACGGGAAAGGACTCCAGCACGAAGGTGGCGAGGATGCCGCCGGCGGCGGCGTGGTCCGGGTACATTACTGCGCAGGCCAGGCCCAGCCATGCCACCGCAACGGCGATCGGCAGGATCAGGACTATGGCAAACCACGCGCCATTGCGTGCGGCTGCTGCGTCACGCGCGGCGAAGCTGCGGGAGAAGCTGTCCATCGCCACGAAGAAGCTGAGCACCATCGACACCACCAGTGCCGCGATCTTGTCCCAGCCCTGGGCACCGAGATCGTAATAGGAAGCGGGCAGCACGGCCCGCATATCGGCCCAGCTGCCGGCCTGGGAGATCGCGACCGGAACACCGACTGCCACGATCCCGAGCAGCACCAGTGCGACCTGCACCCGGTCGGTATACGTCACGGCCAGGTAGCCACCGAGGGCGGTGTAGAGGATCACGATGGCGCCGGACAACAGCAGCGAGGTGCCGTAATCCCAGCCGAGCAGCGCCTGCAGGATTGCGGCCGCTGCAGCGAACTGGCCCGCCGTGTACGCCGTGTACGCCAGGACCGTCGTGATGGTGGCCACCACCCTGGTGCGGCTGTCGTAGTGCTGCTCGATGAAATCCGGGTAGGTCAGATGCTGGTGGCGGTCGCCGAGCTGCTTCACGCGCCGGGCCATGGCCAGGCCAAACAGCAGCAAACCAATCGCCTGTGCCAGGATGTACCAGACACCGGTCACGCCGAGTTCGTACACGCGCGTCGACGTGCCCACCACGGCCGCTCCGCCGATCCAGGCCGCGACCCACAGGGCCGCAATCGTGAAGGGGCCGACCCGCCGGCCCGCCACGAAGTAGTCCTCGACGTCCTGCTTGCGGCGCTGCGCGTAGAAACCGAGGCCCACCATCAGCGCGAGGTAGACGAAGAGAATGCTGGTATCAACGACGCCCATGTCAGAGTCTCCCCGGCAACGAGGGTAGGTGGGATCCTCGCCTGGCGCAATGCGCCAGCGTCCTGCCGGGGGCACATGGGCTGGCGCTCTGCCAGCGGATGGGCCCGGTCGAGTCACCAGCTTCATGAGGGCTGCCGGATAGGCGCCTGATGCCAATTCACGCTATAACAGCATCGTGCTGTAGTGGCACCAGTGACTTAGGAGCGGGGCGATCCCGTTATGCCGCGGACTAGCGTCAACTTGCCGAGGCGCAAACAGGCGCGGTGCCGCCTAGTGCCTTGGCCCAATAGTTGTTAGACCTGCCAGTAGCGTCGCTGGAGTCAGACGGCAGGCGTTGCCAATTCTGATAGAGTATGCATACGATATGCATATGGAGATTGAGTGGGACGCTGCCAAAGCGGCTGCAAACCTCAAGAAGCATGGAGTCAGCTTCGAGGAGGGTGCGACGTCCTTGCTCGATCCGCTCGCCTTAGCTCAGGAGGATTACGGCGCGACTGATGAGGTGCGCTGGGTGCTGATCGGAATTAGCGCGGCGGCTCGACTTCTGACCGTTGTCTATACACTTCGCGCCGAAAATCGAATCCGCCTCATCTCTGCGCGTAAGGCTACCCGTAAAGAGGCAAGTTTCTATGCGTAAGCAGTACGATTTCTCGAAGGCAAAACGCGCCAAGAGCGTCCCCCACCTTGCCCAGCTGCAAGCCGAAGCGAAGGGAAAGACTCGGATCACAATCATGTTGGACAACGATCTGTTGATGACGTTCAAGGCCAAGGCAGAGTCCGAGGGTACGGGATACCAGACGCTTATCAACCAGACACTACGCCGGGCGGCCGGCTCGGTATCGGTCGATGAGGCAACGTTGCGTCGCGTCATACGAGAAGAGATCAAGGCCGGCTAAGCAGGTCTAACATGTCGCTGGAGCGCAGCCGTGATCGATAATCTGCCCCGTCATGCAGTCGCTATGCGGCGCGCTCAGCTTCATCTATAAGGACTTCCCCGTCGGTCAAGCGTTCCGACACGGATGTGTTCAGCGCATGGTGAGTCTCCGCGAAGTGCCACTGCAGCGCGAAGCAAGAGATCGGACTGCGAGTCTATGACCGGCCTCTGGTTGAGCAGCGAAGTGCTCGGGCCCGAATGTAAGCCGCGCGTTCGGTCCTCGATCGTTAGCCAGCATCGATGTGCTCATGAGCTCATCAGGGGTTCCGAACGCCGGTCTGACCTGG